>NZ_JAZAQF010000078.1:0-281144 GCF_043235035.1 Limnothrix redekei LRLZ20PSL1
GGAACGACTAAAGCCACAGGCACGGCGGAACTGTGATGGGGGTAGCGAGGCGAGGCTTTCGTAGAGCATCTCCCGAGGGTGGTGACAGCGACTTTCTACACCGCTATTCTATTCGTGCAAGAGGTCTACTCTCACTCTAACGCGCCCCAATGCTGGACTGGAAGGAGATCCGTGTCCAGTTGGGCTAATCAGCATTTTTCCACGGTGGCCAGCGCTCCTTGAGCCATGACTCGCGACCCAGACTCTAGGTTTTTTGCTTGAATTACAATTGAGTTATATGGTCATTGAGGTTAAATCTAATGAGCACCTCTTCTTATTCCGATCGCGTTGCCCAGCGCCGGGCTGGGATTGGCAAATTTGCCAAACAACAACCGGACGTGATGCGCGCCTTTCGGGAGCTGAACCGGGTTGGGGGCGAGGCCCGATCGCTCGATGCCAAAACCAAAGAGCTGATTTCCCTGTCAATCGCCGTGGCCCTGCGCTGCGATGACTGCATCGGTTTCCATGCTCAAGCCTGTTTGAATGCTGGCGCAACGCCGGAGGAAATTTCAGACGCGCTTGGTGTGGCGATCGTGATGGGAGGCGGCCCCGCGCTGATGTATGCCAGTCATGCGATGGATGCGGTGGCAGAATTTAGCGCGGCGGCAAAATCGGGACAGTAGTTCGGCCCTGGGTTGCGCCAGAGGTTTGCTCAGCGAAAAGGTAAGTTTTCAGACCCAAAAGCCCGATCGATTCCTTGAGAGTCGATCGGGCTAATCGTCATTGGATTGATCGCGGACTAGGCCCTAAACGCTGGGCCCAATTCGCGATCGAATTGACCATGACTAGTCGATTAGAAAAACCAAAAACGTTGCTTCCCCGTTGGCGCGGCGACCAGCAATGACCAATCCTGACATAACATCCCCATCACCAATCTTATGAATCGTCAGTTCGATCGTGCTTGGGTCATCATAGGCGGCAGCTAGGGCCCGTTGACCTGCTGCGGCTTCGTCGATGTTGTCCGTAATTAAATAAGCAAGATCTTGCGCCCGGTTATCGCTGAGTGATCCCAGCTCTGAGACAATTGCTCGGGTTGCATCAATTGAGCGCCCGTAGACTAGTGTCCACTCGTTTTGGTAAGCCTCACTCCAGCGATCACCCACGAAAAACTCATACTTTCTCAGAGCTGCATAGTTGAGGTCATCTTCTGGCTGTAAGACCTCATAAAAAACAGCACTGCCAAAGCCTTCTTGACTAGGAGCACCATAGATTGCTTCCAAATCAGTCACATATCCGGGCAAACCCATGAACGTCTTCTCCGTAACCAGTAAAGAGGGAAATTGCAACCCCAAGTGAACCAACCTCGTGAATCAATTTGCATTCCCCCCGGTTCTTGTCTTCTTGAAATTCAGATTCAATACCGATTGCTCTGGGAAGACAAAGAACCATGCTGATTCATGATTTCTTGATGGTGTATTTTGCTGCTTTGATGAAATTACCAAGAAAAATCGGCTCTTGCAATCCCTGTCATCGTTTCAAAGCCAAATTGATTTGTTGAAGGTATTATTGCCATGATCAATTGATACAGAATTGAATCGCTTGCTTGTATAAACAGTAACTCTGAGAAAATAATTCAAAATAAATCTGAGGAAAATTTAAACTGAAATTTGGCTTTGAATCTATATCAATAAAAATCAAGCAATTGATCGATGACTGAGTAAACTTGAATACCTGAATATATGTCTTTAACTAAAATTTTGACCTCTGAAATAGCAAAGGCTGATCGAAGTCAACGCCCATTGAGGCCAAGGCTTGCTATTGATAGGGCTGTCATTAAGATGACTCGCTTTCGCCGCAAGGACTCACTGATCCCAAGCTGCGATCGATCCTGAAGGGACGTTGACTGGATCGCTGAACTGAACCGGAACTGACGGTCTGAGGATTAGCCCAAGGCGAACTTTAAACGCATCATCAGGCGGGGAATGTAGGTATAAAACCGATCATGGCGAAGCTGAATCGCATCAATGCTGCAACTGCCGCAATGGACTCCTGGCGGCGGAACGGCAATCCGCTGCACCACTTGATCGGAAACGCCGGCCCAGGGCAAGTGACCCACGGGACTTTGCAGGGAGCGGTTTAATTCCGACTCGTTGCGCCAATCGCTGCTGATGAAGTCCTGTTCGGTGCGGGGGGCGGCGATTTTCCAACCGACGTGATCGCGGAAGTTGTTCACGGCCGCTTCCAGGTTGGTGGGATGGGCAATGGTGGCCGCTTGCCAGAGCCGCAACTGCACGCTGAGTCCAAAGCGGCCGTTGCTGGCCGTGAGCCAGGCTTGGTCAATTTCGCGAATCAGGGCCGGGTCAGTTAAGGCGGGGCCGGCCGGTGGCATGGTGGCAGATTCGGGGGCTAACAGGCGGCGAGTGAGGCGATCGGCCTCGATCCAGTTTTGGGCTTGCAGGTGGGTTTGGAGTTGGGCAATCAGTTGGCGGGCCGCTGCGTTGGTGGCTGGGGTTTCGGTTTGGCAAGTCCCAATGGTCGATCGGGCAAATTTGCCAGCTCCGAAGTAATGCACAATCTGGATTTGTTTGGGCTGGCCGGCCACGGGTCGCAAGCTGACGTAAAGCCCATGGGCCGAGGCGGGTGCGCCATAGAGCCGATCGCCATTATTGGGTTGCGCGCGAAACTCACCATCAAAGGGCAAACGGGAAAAGTCCGCATCGGGAGCCAATTGCCGATAATCCTGAACCACGGCGTTTCGGATCAGGGTTTGCAGATGCCCGTTGCGGGTTTGTGTCAATACCGTGAGGGTGAGGGGAGTTGCGCCGGAAGATTCGGGCCCCGCTACTGGCCCCGCCACTTGATAGATCAAGGTGGTGTTGGATCCCCAAGTCGCCATGGTTTCGCAGGTGAGGCGGGTTGGGTTGGCTTGGGTTGTACTGGCTTGAGCTGTGCTGGCTTGAGTCGTGCTGGCTTGAGCCGTGCTGGTTTGGATTGTCGTGACGGGAATCGCGTTGGTTGGGCCTGCGTTGGCCAGAGCCGCGATCGGGTGGGTGGCGGTGGCCATGAGAGCCAGGGTGAAAGCATGGCCCCATCGCTGGAAAAGCGCGAGTTTCAACATAACGGAATCACAAAATGACGGAATGGCAAGCAATTGGGTTCGCTATCCCTGTTATCCGTTCCGTTAGCGCTTGACTCAGGAGCAATGGACGCTTCCTGAAGTTGATCGCCATTAACGGGCGATCGGGGGCAGGTTGCTGAAGTGGTTATAAGCGGCGCGGGAATAGTCGCGGATGGCTTCGGCAGCCTTGGGATCGTTGGGGGCCCGCTCTGCCAACACGGCAATTCCGTAGCGACGGCCGTTGGGGGTGTCTACCAATCCTGTGTCTGCCAACAGCTTGGCCAACGTGCCGGTTTTGTGAGCCACTTCGCCACCTTTGCCAATGCCCTTTGGTAGCAGGCTGTTGGCCACCGTGCCGCGCATGATGCTCAACAGCCGATCGCGCGATCGCATGGAAACCAATTCGCCCCGGTTAATCAATGCCGTTAATTGCACCAAGTCCCGAGCGGTGGTGCGGTTCAAACCGGTAATGTCCGGCAGCAAGTCGCGGATATTTGTGCCCTGTAGTCCCCAGGATTGAAACCGCTGGTTCAGGGGACCAGATCCGCCCGTGCGGGCCATGATCATGTTGGTGGCGGTGTTGTCGCTGATCACGATCATTTGGCGGGCGGTGTCGATCGCGGAAAATTTTTGGCCCGGCTTTTGATATTGCATCGTGCCCGCCTCGGGAGCCACAAACCGCGCCTCCATGGTCAGCATTTCATCAAGGCGAATTTTGCCCGCATCCACATCCTGAAAAAAGGCCACTAGGATCGGCACTTTGATTGTGCTGGCGGCGGCGACCGATCGGGTATCGTTCCAGGCGGCAAAATCTCCCGTATCCAAATCCAAGGCAGCCGCATGAAGAATCAGGCTGGGATAGCGAGCGGCAATTTTTTGAAACTGATCGCTCAAGGGGGCGATCGGCTGGCGAAAGGCGGATCCCGGCGGCGGCAACGCGGGGCTGGCCAGTTGTTTTTGGCCTTGGCGCACCACTTGGTTAATTTGTGTGCCAGCGGGGGAAGCGGTTTGGCGCATGGCCGGATCAAAGGCCATCAACACCGTGCCCACGATCGCCCCTAAACCGGCCCCCACAATCAAGGTGCGCAAAGCCTGTAACCACAGAGGGTCACCCTTGCTGCGGCGAGTGGGTGGTCGGTCTGGGGCTGTTGGGCGGGGCCGGGGCGATCGCCCGTTGGCCTGGCCCGGTTCCGGGGCGGTGGGCCGGGTCAGCCGATCGACCGTACTTTGCAACCAATTTTGGCGAGCGGGAGGCCGAGCACGGGAACGACGCGCACCGGGCGGCGGGGGCACAGCAGCCAGGGGCCGAGGGGCAGGCAAAGGGCGAGGGCGATCGGGCGGTTGGGGCATGGCAAGTTCGGTTTCAGCCCAAAATTTGGCGGCCATCCCGAGCCAATCTCAAGATCGGGATGGCTGGCATTTTACTGGCCAGAGTTGGGGCGCGGCAAATGGTCGATCGCCCAATTCAGTTGTTTAATGGCTCCCCACAACAGCGCCACATCATTTTGGGAAGGATTTGCTCGCTGCAAGATTCGCCGCAATTTTTCCATGCGACTGCTGGCCGTGTGGGGATACAAAAAGCCCGATCGCAACAACAGATCTGCCAAATCTTGATGAAAATGCTCCACTTGCTCAAACGGGGCCAGGGCGATCGGCTCGGGGGCAACTTGGGGGCAAGGAGCAACCTCGGGGCCGGGGCTGGTTTCTGGGGCTGGGCGGGCCCACTCATAGGCACAAACCGCCACCGCTTGGGCCAAGTTCATGGAGGGATAGTCATCGCTGGTGGGAATGCGGATGAGTTGTTGAGCATATTTCAGCTCGTTGTTGGTTAAGCCCCGATCTTCTCGCCCAAAAACCAACGCAGCCGATCGCCCGGCCCGCAACCAAGGCAAGGCCGCCGCTGGTTCCCGCACCGGCACAGGAGAATCCCAATCTCGCCCGATCGTGGCTCCAACCCGATCGCACCCGGCCAAGGCCTCGGGCAAGGTGGCCACCTCGATCGCCTCTTCCAACAAATCCCGCGCGTGGATGGCCATTTGCAGGGCTTCGCGCCCCAGTCGATCGCATTGGGGATTCACCAACACCAGCCGCCGCAACCCAAAATTCTTCATCACCCGCGCGACGGAACCCACATTCAGCGGCCCGGCCGGTTCCACCAGCACGATCGTTAAAGACATGGTTCAAGAAAGGTAAAAATCAAAAGGCAAAAGGCAAAAGGCAAAAGGCAAAAAACACAGAGAAATAGAACGGCTAGCCCAAATTTTCCTTTTTCCTTCTCCCTTCTTCCTTTTTTCCCGCACCCTAGGGGCCCTGTAGCCGTCGCCAAGTCCATTGGCCGTCCGGCTGTCGATGCCAACGCAGCAGTTGGGCCGGCGACTCGCCACCGTAGGGATCCGCCGACTCGGGCAGCCGACCCAGGGCCCGACGCGGAGCAATGGTGGCCAGGGCGATCGCCTGTTCTGGGGCGCAAAGTTGCCAACGAATTAGGTTCAAAACCCCCTCCAACAGGCTGAGGGTTGTGCCCGACAAAGTGCCATCGGACAGGCGAGCTGTGCCGTTTTTCACCTCAATGGTGCGCTCATCCCAAGGATAGATTCCGTCGGGCAACCCCAAGGGAGCCAAGGCATCGCTCACCATAAACAGCCCCCTGGGGCCCTCGCTGGCCCGCAACAACACTTGCAACATGGTGGGACACACATGCACCCCATCGGCAATGAAGCCACAGCGCACACCCGATCGAACAATGGCCGCACCCAACAGGCCCGGTTCCCGGTGGTGCAGTGGCGGCATGGCATTAAAAGCATGGGTGACCATGGTGGCTCCCCGATCGAACGCGGCCATGGCTTCCGCTGCCGTGGCCTGGGAATGGCCAAGACTGACGGTGATCCCACGCGATCGCAGCCAATCGATCGCCTCGCCCGTGGGATCCAATTCCGGTGCGAGGGTCATCTTGGCCACCTGGGCCGCGTGGGAGCCAACCACCGCCGCCACCTGATTGACCGTCAGGGGCAACAGGAATTGCTGTGGATGGGCCCCGCGCTTTTGTGGATTCAGGAACGGCCCTTCAAGATGTGCGCCCCAAATTTCCGCCCGATCACCCGCTGGGTACTGGGTTCGGTAGTCCTGATAGGCCGCCAGCGTGGTCAGGCTTTGGTGAACTTTCTCGATCGCCGTAGTCACAATCGTGGGCAAAAAAGCTTGTACCCCTTGCCGCCACAGCAATTGGCAAATGCGATCCACTTGGGGCAAGTCGGCCAAGGTCAGGTCTGGAAAGGCCAAACCCAAGGCCCCGTTAATTTGCAAGTCCACCCCACCGGGCGAGAGCCAATCGCCATGCAGGTCGATCGCATCGGCATTCAGCAGCGTGTCCGCCCGATCGCCCACTCCAAAAATTTTGGGATCATGGGGGTCAATTTCCGCCACTAACCCCCGATCGTCGCAGGTCAGGTCATAGAGTCCCGGTCGATCGATCAGTCGGGCGCGGTGGATGCGTCGATTTTGCCAATGAGTCATCGATCAATCATGATTGGGTGGCTTTGGCGGAAGCTCAGAAACTGAAGCTCAAAAATCGAGTCTAAATCGGGTCTAAATCGAGTCTGAATTGAGTTAATCACACCAGCTTGGTGCTGTGCGATCGCGCCAACGCCTTAAATTTGAACAGGTTAACCGACTCTTTCCCCCTGCACAACCATGGCCACCACCGCCTCCCCCCTGATTGGCATCATCATGGGCAGCGATTCCGACCTGCCCACCATGGAAGCCGCGATCGCCGTTTGCGAGGAATTTGGCATTCCCACCGAAGTGGCGATCGTCTCTGCCCACCGCACACCCGATCGGATGGTGAATTATGCCAAAACCGCCGTTGATCGGGGCTTGAAAGTGATTATTGCAGGCGCAGGCGGCGCAGCTCACTTACCCGGCATGGTTGCCGCCCTGACGGTGTTACCGGTGATTGGCGTGCCCGTGAGCACCCGCCAACTCAGTGGCGTAGATTCCCTGTATTCGATTGTGCAAATGCCGGGGGGGATTCCCGTGGCCACCGTCGCGATCGGGAATGCCAAAAACGCCGGTCTGTTGGCAGTGCAAATGTTGGCGGCCCATGACCCAGAACTGCTGGCCAAGGTGCAAGCCTATCGGGACGGCCTACGGCAAATGGTGGAAGACAAACAAGCCCAGCTCGATCGCCTTGGTTACCGGGCCTACCTGCAACAGGGCTGAGGAAGCATGGCTCGATCGCTTCGGAATCCTGGGCGAAGACATCAATCGCTTCATTTCCTCATTTTCTCCGTGGTGGCAACAGGACTCGTATCAAATTTGACTTCTAAAATTTTCCCAAAAACATAAAACCTGAGTCTCTCTTGTGCCGGTTAATCATCGGTGAACACATGCCCTATGGTCTGAGTTAGTGATCGGCTTTTGAGAGATACGCATGATTTCAGGGGCGATCGGGTCTGGGATGGTCGATCGACCATCCCCCGTGGATTACTTCGCTCCTTGCATTGATCGCGATCACTCAAGGTAATTGATATTTTGATGGCCATGACGTGATTGGGATCATGCCCAATTAATAAGTTTAAAAATTTGATAAAGTTTCGTCTGATCTTGTGCTGTTCCTAAACTTTTCATGAACAACCGTTCGATCATCGCCGAGCTGGTGTGCTCAAGGGACAACCACAAACTCCACACTCTCCACAGCCACGTTCTCCACAGCCTTCTTTCCCTGCGAAAGATTGTCACGCTCTTGCCTTTTCGCCAGGACTGATCCTTATCAAAATCAGACTCTGAACGTGCTGATTGGGTTCCCCGTCTATCACTCTATCTGACCCCTCTGATGCGCGGTTTGGTCGGGGTTTTGAGACTTTGGATCACTGATTTTAATCGTCTTAATTAGTTTGATTTATCGCAAGATGTCCGCGAGAAATAGCCTGTGAGGGGCCAGCCCCTTGAATGGTTAAGCTCCTTTTTTAATTGATGGTTTAACCCCCAATTGCTGAGACCCATGATGAAGCTGCCTGGCCAGTTTGGCAACCGCAGATCAGCGACTTCTGACCGCTCATGACTTATAGATTTGTTCTGTTTTTATCATTTTCAATTGTTTTTTTGTCAAATCATGTTCGCTTTGATACGAAAGGCTTCTGTTTTTTTGATGATCTGTGCCAGGATTCGTTTAGAGGTTCTCGTGATTTTTAATCAACTCCACTACTCACAGATTTTTGACACATTCCTCAATCAATTCCATCAAGTAACTGAATCGCGTACTCAATTTGATGATGGATAGACTCCTAACCCGATTCTGGCTTTAGTGCTGGCTGACTCTTAGCTCTATTGGAGATGAATTTAAGGTCAGTTATAGACAGATTGAAAATCATCAATGCATCATCCCAATTTCTTGCCATTTTCTTTTGAAATCAGTGGTTTCAAGTCCCATAAAAGCGGGAATAATTATTTGGGAGGACTTGCATTTAGCAATGATTTTGATCTCCAATTCATGTCTGAAAATCGAACTGAACTTCAGGTGCTCCAAGGACTTGTCCGTGAGGTATCTATGGGAAATCTAAAGGGCCGGTGCAGGATCTGACTTGGTGGCGTTGATTGCCGATTCTGTTGTTGTCATGCTGGTAATAATTATGACGGAGTTTGAGGGGGGAAAGGGGGATGCAAGGGCTGTTGGCGGAGAGATGGAAAGGGTGCAGAGGTTATGGAGCGATTGTCGGAGGTCAAGCCGTTTGCGACTGGTTTGCAATCGCAGGGAGTGCAGTTGGTAATGGATCAAGAAACTGCTCAAGCGAATGAGCGGGCCCTGCGAACCTTAGAGCGGGCAATTGTGTTGTCAGAGGGTCAGTTTTCCCTGGTGTTGGTGCGTTGTAGTTATGAGCGCTTGCGCCAGAGTGTGTTGGATTGGGTGGCCGATCGCTCGGGGGAGGGGCAGCCGTTCGATCGGGTGACTTGCCTGGTGGTTCCGCCCACTATCAAGACGCTCTATCCGTTGGTGGCGGCGATTTCGGATCCCTGTCCGCCCCGGGCGGTGATGGTGCTGGGGCTGGAGATGGCGGAGTCGCTGGATACGGTGTTTGCGCTGGCGAACCAGATGCGCGATCGCTTCAAGCAGTTGCCGTTCCCGATCGTGTTGTGGCTGACGGATGAAAGCCTGGACAAGCTGAAGCGGGTGGCTCCGGATCTCAAGAGCTGGGCCGCCACGCCGGTTCGGCTGGAGATGGACACGCAGGGGGTGATTGACTTTTTGCGGGAGCGGGCCAGTCAGGCGTTCGATCGGGCCTTTGCGGCTTCGGCGGGCTATTCAATCTATCAACTGCCGCCGGCCTTGGCGGAGGCCCGCCACCGGCAGGAGCTGGCGGCGGCGCGGGCGGACTTGGCCAAACGGGGCGTGCAGTTGGATGTGGATTTGCTGGCTAGTGTGGAGTTCCTGGAAGGGTGGACGGCCATGGGCCGGGGGGACTATGAGCTAGCGCTGAAGATGTTTGGCCATGCGTTGGACAGTTGGCAAACCTTGGCCCAAGCCTTGCGACCAGCGGCCGCCAACACCAACGCCAACGCCAACACCAACGCCAACGCCAATGAGCCACCGGCCGCTGCGAACACAGAGGGGGCGATCGCCCTGCCCCGGTTGCCCATTTCCCCGATCGAAGCCCAAGTGCGTTCAGGCCTGTTGCGGTTTTATGTGGGGTTTTGCCATGCACGCTTAGCCCTGGGCAACAGCAATCCCGTGGAATTGCCGGAAAGCCAGTCGGCCCGGGCCCAGCGTTGGCGACTGGCTCGGGAAGCGCTACAGGCCTGTGCGGATTGTTTCGCAGCGCTCGATCGCCCCGATCTCACGGCCAAGTTCATTGGGTCACTGGGGGAAGTGCTCCAAGAACTCCACGATTGGTTGGGGCTGGAGCAGTTGGCCCAGGTGGCAACGGCGCTCCATGGCGCACCGGATCATCCGGGGAACCGGGCTGAGTTGGCTCGGGACTGTTGCTTTTTGGCGGAAGTGGCCCTGGTGCAAACCCGCTGGGAACAGGCCTGCGAGTGGGCGGAGCGGGCCTTGAACCATCTGTCCCATGCCAGTGCCCATGACCCAACGGCCCTGGGGCCCGATCTGTTGCGGGCGGTGCGGTTGCGCCAAAGCCAAGCTTGGTTTCTGTTGGGGGAAGCCAATTGGCATTTGGGGCGTTCTGGTTTAGCCATCAGCCATTTGGAGCGGGCCCGGGCCACGGTTTGGAACTTCGAGCAACCCCAGTTGACGGTGCGGTTGTTGTCGCGGTTGCGGGAGGTTTATTTCCAGCAAACTCGCTACCTGGATGCGTTCCGAACGAAGCAGGAACTGCGGCGCGTGGAACACCAATGCAGTTGGTTGGCGTTTATTGGCGCGGGCCAATTGCAACCGCAACCGGCGGCCCTGGTGGACGATGGCATGGTGTTGCCGGTGGCGGCCCCGGAAATTGCCGCCTCTGGCCGACAAAAGGATGTGGAAAATTTGATCGCTCGCTTGGCCCGGGCCGATCTGAAGCTCACGGTGGTGCATGGCCATTCGGGGGCGGGCAAGAGTTCGCTGCTGAAGGCGGGTTTGGTGCCGGAGTTGCATCGGCGGGCCTTGGGCGATCGGGATGTGTTGCCGGTGACGATCGAGGTTTATACGGACTGGATCGCAGCCACGGAAAATGCCCTCGATCGAGCGGCTGACCAAAAGGGTCTCGACAATGATCGCACTCTCACCACTTGGGATGACTTGGCGATCGAGGCAAATATTGCCCTGCCCAGTTTGGATCTGTCGGTCAACAGCCAAGCACTGCGGTTGCGGGCCCTGCTCGATCGGCTTCAGCAGTTGAGCCAGCAAAACTTCGCCATCATTCTGATCTTTGACCAGTTTGAGGAATTGTTTTTCCACTGGCCCACGGTGGTCGATCGCCAGCCCTTCTTTGAGTTTCTGCGCGATTGCTTGAATGTGCCCTACGTCAAACTCATCATCTCCATGCGGGAAGATTACCTGCATTTCTTGCTGGAGTGGGAACGGGCTACGGACTTGTCAATCATTGATGACAACGTGTTGGCGCGCCAGGTTCGCTATTACGTGGGGGACTTTTCACCCGCCGATGCCCGTGCCACGATCCAAAGCCTCACGGAGCGATCGCGCCTGGGCCTGGAACCCGACCTGATTGATGCCTTGGTGGGCGAATTGGCCCGCGAAACCGGTGAAGTCAACCCGATCGAGCTGCAAGTGGTGGGGGCCCAACTCCAGGCCGATCGCATCGTCACCCTGGCCGAATACCAGCGGGAATATGGCTCCAAAGAAGTGCTCGTGGAGCGCTACTTGGAAAACACCATTCGCGACTGCGGCCCCGAAGGCGAAAACATCGCTCGCCAAGTGTTATTCCTGCTCACCGCCGAAAATGGCACTCGCCCCCTCAAAACCCGCACCGAGCTAGCCGTTGAACTGGGAGCCAGCGATGGGCAACTAGAACTGGTGTTGAACATTTTGTCCGGAGCCGGTTTGGTGGTCATGTTCCGGGAGTCCACCGCCGACTTCTATCAACTGGTGCATGACTACCTCGTCACCTTCATTCGCCAGCAGCGCCAAGCCGACGAGCGGGCCCGCTATCGTCTCACCCAGTCCCAACTGAACGCCATCCTCAAAAAACGAATTCAGGAACTCTATGCTGCTGGCGCAGTGCTCGGAATTCTGTTTTTGTCGTCCTCCAGTTTTGCGGTGTTGTTGGGGGCCGATGAGATCAGCGCCCAAATTGATGCCAGCACCGCCGTTTCTGAGGCCCTGATTGGTTCCAACCAGCCCTTTGAGGCCCTGCTCTCGGGTCTTCAGGCCTGGCAGCAACGGAGCCAACGTCAATGGCTGCTGTGGGCCAAACCCAACGCCCGCTTGGCCACGGAGTTGAAGGTGGGAGCCAGTTTGCAGCAGGCCCTCAAGCATGTGCGGGAGGTGAACCGAATTGAAGGGCGCTTGGGCCATGTGGAAATAGTTTGGGACGTGAGTTTCAGTCCCGATGGGCAATTGCTGGCCACGGCCAGCAGCGATCGCACCGTGCGGTTGTGGCAGCGCAGCGGAGAACCCCTGGCGGACAACCAAGGGCGACCGATCGCGCTGAACCATGAAGGGGCTGTGACCAACGTGGTGTTCAGTCCCGATGGGGAATTGTTGGCCACCAGCACCGGCAAACGGGGAACCGCGGGCAAATTGCGGCTGTGGAACAGGACGGGCAAATTGGTGCGGGAATTGGGTGAACATCCGGCCCGCATCAACAGCGCCGCCTTCAGTCCCGATGGGCAACTGATCGCCACCGCCAGCGACGATCGCACCGTGCGCCTGTGGAACCTTCAGGGCCAAGTGGTGCGCCAACTGACCACCCACGGCGGCCCCGTGCAATGGGCCAGCTTCAGCCCCGATGGGCAACTGATCGCCACCGCCAGCGACGATCGCACCATCAAGCTGTGGAACCTGGACGGCCAAGAACTCGCCACCCTTCGCGGCCATGGCAACAGCGTCATGAATGTGACTTTCAGCCCCGATGGTCAATTCCTCGCCTCCGCCAGTTTGGATAAAACCATCCGCATTTGGACTCGATCGGGCAAACCCGTGCGCATGTTATCGGGACACCGGGATGGTGTCTTAAGCGTGGCCTTCAGTCCCGATGGGCGCTATCTGGCTTCCACCAGTGAAGACAAAACCATTAAATACTGGACGTTTTGGGGCAACCTAGAACAAAACTTCGCCGGCCACACCGATCGGGTCACCAGCGTGGCCTTCAGTCCCGATGGGTCCACCCTGGTCACCAGCAGCTACGATCGCACCGTTCGGTTTTGGCGTTTGCAGCCGGAATCGATCACCCAAATTACGGCCCACACCGATCGCATCTATGGCGTAGACATTAGCCGCGATGGGCAAACCATCCTGTCCGCCAGCCGCGATCAACAGGTGAAACTGTGGGATCGCAACACCTACCGCCCCACCCATTTCCAGGATCCCGGCGGTGGGGTGCGAGTGGCCGCCTTCAGCCCCGACAGCCGTTGGGTTTTGGTGGGCAGCAACGATGGGCGGGTGCGGCTTTGGTCGCGATCGGGCCAACTGCAACGGGTCTTTGCCGATGAACTGGTGCTGCGGAACAGCCCGATCGAATCCAACAACATTTCCAGCGTGGCCTTCAGTCCCGATGGCAAACTGATCGCCGCCACCTATCGCAGTGGTCGCGGTTACTTGTGGCAACCGGACGGCAAACAGGTGGCCGCCTTCAAGCTCACCTCCAGCGACGATCGCGCCAAACGACTCAACAGCATCACCTTCAGCCCTGATGGCCGCATCCTGGCCACGGGTGGAGATGATGCCCTGATTCGGCTTTGGACGTTGCAAGGGGAACCCATCCGCACCCTCGCGGGCCACAGCAGCTTTGTGAATGATGTCACCTTCAGTCCCGATGGGCGTTACATCGCCTCCGCCGGGGACGATAGCACCGTCCGCCTGTGGAGTGCCAACGGTTCCCTGCTGCAAGTATTGGGTCACGGGGATGCGGTCAACAGCGTGCGGTTTAGCCCCAATGGTCAGTTTTTAGCCGCCGCCAGTTGGGATGGCTCCGTGACCCTTTGGAGTCTGGACGGCAAGATGGTCAAGGTTTTTCGGGAGCACAAATCCGGCGTGGGCGGCGTGCGGTTCAGCCCCGATGGCAAGCTGCTGGTCTCAGGGGGGTTTGACCAGCAGTTGGTGATTCGCGATTTGGACTTGGAAAACTTGCTCGATCGCAGTTGTCGTTGGCTTCAGGATTACCTGCGACCCAAGGGCGAAGCGGCGGGCAACTTGACGCAACTGGCGCGGGCCTGCCGCAATCGCTTTCGCCCCTAGTCGATCCATCTAATCCAGTCCAGCTCATCAAGCCAATCAAGCGAATCGATCCCCAGCAAATCGATCCCCAGCAAATCGATCGACTGGCAAATCCAGCCCTTGCTACTGAATCGACTAAATCGACGGCCTATCCAACACCAGATCCCGCGTATCCCCTAGGGCAGCATCGTGGCAGCGGCGGCTCGCATCTTGGAAAGGGCAGTCCGTTCAATTTGGCGAATCCGTTCCCGGGTGAGGTTCAAATCTGCCCCGATCGCCGCCAGTCGGGCATCCCCTTGAATTAGACCAAACCGCCGCATCACCACCAGTCGCTCCCGTTGATCCAACAGGCCCAACAGGGTCACCAATGCAGCGCGATCGTCCACCGCATCCAACACATGATCCAGATTCACACTGGCATCGGGAATCAGGTCGATCGCATGGTCAGAATCGCAATGATTCGTCAGCGGCGCATCCAAACTCTTGGGCGGCCGACCATAGGCTAGCAACGTCTGCAATTCCGTAACCGTCAGCTCCATTGCCGCCGCCACCTGTGCCGTGGTGGGCGGGTGGCCCAACTGCCCCGACAGTTGAGCCGTCACCTTCCGCACCTTGCGCAGGCGATCGTTCACTTGAATCGGTAGCCGAATCGTCCGGCTTTGGTTGGCCAAGGCCCGGGCCACCGCCTGCCGAATCCACCAAGTGGCATAGGTGCTGAACTTGTAGCCCAAGCGCTCATCAAATTTTTCAGCGGCGCGATCCAGCCCCAAGCTGCCCTCCTGAATCAGATCCAGCAAATCCAGGCCCCGACCGGTGTAGTGCTTGGCAATGGACACCACCAGCCGCAAATTAGCCGCCACCAGCCGCGCCTTGGCCTGCCGCCCTCGCCGGGCGATCGCCTTGGCCCGCGCAGACTGGGGCTGATCTCGATCGCGCAGGGATTGCCAAGCCCGAATGGCTGCACCCAGTTCTCGCTCCTGCTCCGTGGTGAGGAGGGGAATTCGCCCAATTTCCTGCAAATAGACGCGCACCGTGTCAAAGTCAAGGGTTTTACGCATGATCGTGAGTGCTTCTTGCTTGCGACTTGCCGAAAAAGACTGCTAGCAATCCTCAGTCATCCCCAAAGGCAGCTCCAGAGATTGCCCCACAGACATCCCCACAGACATCCCCACAGACATCCCCACAGACATCCCCACAGGCAGCCCCGCGAGAACGGTCACTGAAGGACCAGTTTGTAACGACAGCTTGGTTAATAGCGTTCGCTCTGGAGGTGACTTTGATTGGCGACTTCGATTGGCGACTTCGATTAATGTACAATATTCGTACAGATATCACAAGGCTAAAATCTGCGTAAAAAATCCTCAACGAAAAACCCTCAGCCCAGAACCCTCAACGAAGCCGATCGCCCTTGAGGAGAGGGTAATCATGACTTTGAGCGTGGGTTCGAGCATGTTCAAGGATGGATATCCCCTCAGCGAGAAGGTAGTGAGCATCGATCGCCCTACTCGCTGGTTGAGTTAGCTGGTCACAAGCACTCGATCCGAATCATTGGCCGCAGCCGCATAAAAAGCGCCAAATCACAGCACTCAATCCAAAAGCCAAATCCAAAAGCCAAATCACCCAATAAAAAGCGGGAGCCATCATTCACTGGCTCCCGCTCCGTCATCTCTACCAATATTTTTTTGCAACAAATTTTGCAACCAAAAGCTGAGGGGATAGACCATCCCCGCTGGCAAGCTTCTACAGGTTGCCGCCCCGGAAGGCCAAAATAAACACAATCACCGGGCCGGCAATCACTAGAAGTGCCAACGTGGTCAGTTGCCCCACCACCAACCAGTTAATGCCGCCGATCGCATCCGTCAGTGCTTCCATAGTCTTCCCAGTCCCTTTAGGTCTTGAAATCGGTTTTGAGTCGTTTTTTGAGTCATTGATGATCTGAGACGCTCTGAATCATGAATGACTCGTTGATTCTCTGATCAGGGTCTGATCATGGGCCGAGTGGCTGGGCCAAGCTGGTTTCTAAGCCAGATGTTGCCACCCATCATTGCGAAAAATCGATTCAATTATCCTACGGTTGGCGACTCGGGAGATTTAAGAAAGTTTACAAAAATCCATCTCGACTCCCATTAAGCGGCTGGGGTTGTCTGCGGGTCGGCCGTGGGCCGGCGAAGTTGACCCGATCGCCCAATCCCCATCGAGCCTGAACGCATCCGTTTGATAGAATATCTCCGTTCGGGCGCTCGCTCGGTGGCATGGCCTGAGCGCGCTGTGTTGGAAAATACGGAAAAATCCTATGACGATCGCCTTTCAACTCGTTCTTTTTGCGCTGGTTGCGTTGTCGTTGGTCTTGGTTGTGGGTGTGCCAGTGGCCTATGCACTGCCCCAAAGCTGGGATCGTTCCAAGCCCTTGCTGTACCTGGGTTCCGGTGTTTGGTTCCTGTTGGTGATTGCGGTGGCCGTTTTGAACTTCTTTGTGGCTTAGGGTTCGATCGCAGCCGCTACCACAAGTCAAACCAATACCAATAGCAATTCAAGCAGTAGCCCTGAGCCGCTGTGCAAGGTTAAAAGTAAGGTTGATGGGGGCGATCGCTTGCCCCTAATTTGTTTTGGCCAAATTTCTTGGCAAACTGAGTTTCTTGGCCAATTGAGTCCAGTTTTGAGTGCAACATGGCTGTTTTTGAAGGAAGTTTCGATCGCGCTGGATCACAACGATTTGCCATCGTTATTGGCCGCTTTAACGACCTGATCACCAGCAAATTACTGGCCGGTTGCCAAGATTGCCTCAAGCGCCATGGGGTGGATATTGACCCCCAAGGCCGCCAGGTTGACTATGTTTGGGTTCCCGGTAGCTTTGAAATCCCCACCGTTGCCCGCCAATTGGCCCTCAGTCAGCGTTACGATGCCGTGATTTGCCTGGGCGCAGTGATTCGCGGCCAAACGCCGCATTTTGATTACGTTTGCGCGGAAGTTTCCAAAGGAATTGCCGCTGCCAGCTTCCAAACCGGTGTGCCGGTTGTGTTTGGCATTGTCACCACGGACACGATGCAACAGGCTTTGGAGCGGGCAGGCATTAAGAGCAACTTGGGTTGGAACTATGCCATGAGCGCCCTTGAAATGGCGAGTTTGATGGCACAGGTGCGGACGGTGGCTCCGGCGGTTGACGCACCCCCGATCGCCCTAGGATCTTTGCCTCCCACCCTCTCGGAAGCCTAAAACCCCCAAACCCAAATTGTCGTGTGATTGGTCGCGTGTTCGATCGTGTGATCGATCGCGCGATCAATCGTAGGGGCGGGGATCTCCCCGCCCAGCCCCCGCAATTCCTGACGTTTCCGGTGGTGGAGTGGACAGGTTGGAAGCGATCGCTCGGGTCAGGGTTGGGAGATCCAACCCCTACGGCGACGGAATTGATGACACCCCTTAAGCCCCTTGTTTGGGTTGATCGATGGGGCTTGCAAAGCGGCAACCTGCACTTTTCAGACATTTCCTAAGCACCGATCGCCAGACCTGTTTTGCAAGGAATCTCTCGTTCGATGGCGGCACTGAACAAGCCATGATCAACCAATCATGATTAACGAGCATTAACGGGTATTAACGGGTAACAATTTGTTCGATCGCCTGCTTCAGTTCTTCGGCGCTGAGATCCGTGATCACAAAAACTTCTTGAATCGTTTTACCCTTGCGTGCGATTAACTTGTAGCCGCCTCGGATCGGTACGGAAACTTTGAGCTGTAATTGGGGGCTGTTGCTGCGACCATGGGAGAGCACGGCCGGCGTGATGGTGCTGATGCCCGTCACTTGGGTTAGCTTTTCCAAAATCGGAATCAGCCCATCCAAATGAGTGGAATGGTTCCAAACCAGCCGCCCTGAAGTTGGGGCGGTTTTGGCTTTTTTGGAATTTTTGGGAGACTGATCTGGCTCGGGCGATCGGGGGCTGGCTTGGGGGGCAGGAATGGCGGCGGTGGGTTGTTTTTTGGATTTTGCCATGACGTTGGGCGCTGAATTTAGGCGCTTTCTAGGGGAGCCATGGTTAGTCCTTCGCGGCTCAGTTGTTGGTGATAGAGTTCTGCTTGTTCTTGGGGGCCAACCCAAACAATGGCTTGTCCTTCGTTATGAATTTGATAGGTTAATTTCCAAGCCCGATCGGTTGTCATATTTGGAATATATTTCGACAAGCAATTGGCGACGTGATTGAAAGTGTTCACGTCGTCATTCAAGACAATTACTTTATAGTTTGGATAGGTTTTGCGGACGGTTTGATCGGTTCGTTCAGGAGTCTTGACCGGGGCTGTGGTGGCAGCCCGATGCAATGGTTGAGGGGCGAGCACAGCAGTCATAGGGGCGATCGAGCGGTAGTTTTGCGGGGACAGAAAGCAGCGATCGGTTGAGCCAAATACGCAATGATCAGACTGATGCAAATTGTAACAAAATGATTTGGATTCGCGGCTCGATCGCGCCACTAGCGATCGCCCGCCCGATTCAATGCCAAATTCAACAATTGCTCGGCAATGCGGCGAGCAGCTCCGGGCGGGCCCAACCGTTGCCGGCCATTGTCGATTTTGGCCTGCCATTGGGTTGAATCTCGAAGTAATTGCTCGATCGCCCCCGGGAGTTCCGTTGGCTCCTGAATCCAAGTGACGGAGGGGCCCAACAGGCGGGTTTGGGCTTCCGCAAAAGCGGGGGTGAATTGGGGCCCGTTGCCCGACAGCGTAATGGCCGGTTTGCCCAAGCCCACCACCTGTTCCGTGGCAGTGCCGGCCGTGGCGATCGCGAAGTGAGCCGCCTTGGCCCAATCCCAAAACCGATCGCTAGCCAGCTCCAACTGGGCTAACTCGTAATGCCATTGTTCCCCGGTGCTCGATCGCCAGCCGGCCTGCTGAAGGGCCTGCTGAAGCGGCGCATGATCGATTCCAGGGGCGATCGCCGCCTGCAACATCACCACCCGTTGGGCCAAATCGGGCCAGGCTTGCAACGCCGTCAGCATTCGTCGCCAATTGTCCAGCACCTCTGGAAAACGCGACCCCGGCAACAGCAACACGCGCAGGGCTGACCCCGGCTCCGGCCGAGCGCAATCGGGCAAATCGCCCGTGAAGCCGTCCATCATTGGATTGCCACAGTCAAAGGTGCGATCGGGCAGCCAGCGCCGCAAAATCTGAGCCGTCATTGTGTCGCGCGGGAACAAACCCCGACAGCGCGATCGCCCCATCAACCACCGTTCCCAGGGCAGATAAACCGAACCCGACCAGCCCTCCCAACGCCGGGCCCCCAAAAACTGCCCTTGACTATCCCGCAGGTAATATTCCGATTTGGCCGTGCCCACAAAGCCATAGGGTGCGCCGCTGGCCCAAGCAAACAACAGGGGCACAATGTCACCCACCGCCAACACCAATAGCGGTTCTTTGCTGGTTGCCCGGTGTGTTTGCACCCACTGCCGCACCGATCGCCACTGTTGCCAAGTCAGGCCCACCAGCCCCCCGCGCATGTCCCGCAGCAGTTGGCCCGCATCCATATAAACAAAACCGCCCGATGGCAGGGTTTTCACTTCGCCAATAATCGGGAGTCCGGCGCGTCGGTAGGCGTTTCCTTCTCCCACCAGTGGCAAAGCGAATCGATCGGGCTGGGTGGGCAACTGTGCAAAGGCTTGCAGAATTTGCACCGCGATCGCGTCTTCACCATGGCCATTGCTGATGCACAGAAGCTTCATGGCACGAACCGATCGGTCAGCCGTTTTGGCACAACAACATCCATCAGGATCATTCAGCTCAAAAGACTAGTTAGCTCAAAAAAACTAAGCTCAGAATCAAAGCGGGCGGCGGGAATCGAACCCGCAACGACAGTTTGGAAGACTGTAGTTTTACCACTAAACTACGCCCGCGAAGGCTGGTGGTTGGGTTTTTGGCAACCCGGGCAACCATTCTATCAGAGCCAAGGCCGATCGCACTGCCTCCGGTCAATTTAATTTCGGTCTGGCTTTGGCCACCTGATCGGGGGTTATGGCCAATAAGAGGTTCAGACTCCTTGCGACCTTGCGATCGCGTGCCGGTGCTGTCTCCAATTACCCGTTTTTTTAGGTGACAGTTTCTCCAACCGCTGCTGTGCCCATTCTAGAAAAACCACGGCGGGGATGAGGGGTGCGATCGCCCCAAACCAGCGGCTAGATTGTGGCCAGGTGTTCTGCAATCTTGGTTCATGAAGTCCTGGCCGCCGTTGACTGACTATCGCCGCGCGTTGGATCGGTTGCCGATCGACCGGCCGTTGACCCCAGCGGAAGCGATCGAACTGCTGGAATTGCGCGATCGGGTGGCGGCGGAACTGGCCCAGACTCCCGATCGGCTCACTCCGGCACTGGGGCGGCAATTGTGGTGGTTGGATCTCGAATTGCGCGGCTGGAGCGATCGGCTCCTGGCCGCGTTGGAGTCCGCCCCCGCTGATCGCCAAGCCGAGGTCGATCGCCTGGTGTATGCGCAATCGCTCACCCCCAGTTCCCAACGGTGGGAACGATTCGACCCATTTGCCAATGTGCTGAGTGCGGTCTTTTTGACCGGCTCAACGGGCTTGCTTGTGGATATTGCCGCCAAGTTTTTTGTGCCGGGGGTGGATTTGTTTGGGTCGTTGGCCGTGGCAGGGCAAAGCGCGATCGCCCTGGTCACGGGCCGCACCCTGGTGACGGAAACGGGCCAAACCTGGCTGAAACGGCAGCTCATTCGCTATGGCATCGGTGATCGCTACTGGCAAGAGGCGGGCTGCTTGGGTTCCTTAGCGCTGTTGGGGTTGCTGATTGCGGTGCGCCAAGTGGGATTTCCGTTGCTGGCGGAACAATACACCCGCTGGGGCGAAAAAGCCTACAAAGAGAACCGCTTGGCCACGGCGGGGGAATGTTATGAGCGGGCACTGTTGTTTCAACCTGAGGCGATCGAAGCACGCTACCTGGCGGGGCGGTTGGCCGATGAAGTCAGCGAACCGGAACAAGCCCAACAGCACTATCGATTAGTCCTGAAAAACCCGCCAGAGAAAACCGCCAGCTCGGAAGATTGGCAATTTTATTTGCAAGCGTCTAGTAACCTGTCGCGGCTGTATCTGTTGAAAAAAGACCCGGAACAGGCGGCGGTGATTGCGCAGTTGGCGCTGCGGGCTAGCGCACCCATGCCCAAGGATCCCGCCTTGGACGATGGGCTTTATGGTCTCTATAAAAATCTCGGTTGGGCCCGGTTTGCCCGGGGGCGCTACGAGGAGGCAGAATCGTGGCTGGAAAAGGCGATCGCCCTGGAACCTTTCATCAACCGCTCCGATCGCGCCGCCGCGGCCCATTGCCTGATGGCCAAAACCTTGGATGGGTTGCAGGACTATCGATCGGCCTTGCCCCATTGGGAACGGTGCGCCAACGACGCGGCCCAACTGGGCACACCGGAGGGGGATGCCTGGCAAGGGCAAGCGGGCGATCGACTCGATCAGCCCAACGCCCAGCCGCCGAAGTCTGCTAATCCTGCCAATTCTGCGTACTAGCTCACAACCATGATTCGACCTCGCCTGTTGTTGCTGACCGGTTGCCTGCTGAGTGCGATCGCCGCGATCGCCCCGGGCTATCCCGCGATCGCCCAAACCAGCTACAGCCTTGAGAGTTGGCAAGGGGACGTGAGATTGACGCGATCGGGGCAGCGAGAACAGCGACTGACGCGCCGAACCAATCGATGGTTGGACACGACCGATCAGTTGCGGCTCCAGGGGCGGCGCAGTTGGGTCGATGTGCGCTGTCCAGGGCGGCCGAGGGCGGTGCGCTGGGATGAAGTGCGCCAATCGCGATCGGTGGCGGAGATTTGTGACCCATCCGACACCATTACCATGAGCCGGAGCACGGACACTCGCAACGGCGACTCGGACTTGTGGAAGATCGCAACTTGTGAGTTTGCCCCCAAAACCTACTTTCTGCCCCGGCTGGAGTTATTTTCCTGGCCCAGGGTGGACAATGCCCGCCGCTATCGGGTGGAATGGGTCGATCTCGATCGAGCGGTGGTGATTTGGCAAACCAGCACCACCGCCAACCAACTGCGCTATGGTGGCCCCCGCTTAACCGGTCGGCGCTATGGCTTGCGGGTAACGGCGATCGGCGCGAACAATCAGCCCATCAGCACCTACACCCTCAATCACGTTTTGCCCCTGCCCAATGAGTGGGCCCCAACTTTTGCGCGCGATTGGGCGGAAATTACGGGCGATCGCACCCTAATGCCCGATGGTCAGCGCTGGGCCCGGGTGGATTTGGCCCTGTCGGTCAGTCGGACGGAGGACGATCCGGAACTGTGGTGGACGGTGGTGCAGGAACTGTCGCCGGAAGCCGATATCAGAAATCCCACGGCGCATATGCGTTTGGCGTTGGCCTATTTGTATCTGAATCGGGGCAAGGAGGCGCAACAGATGGCGCGGCGGGCCTTGGCTGCAATAGGGAGATCGCCTTCTGCGGCGCGGGCTGAGGCGTTGATCATGTTGGCGAAGGCTTCGACGGTGATTAACGACCTTCCCGAAGCGATGCGGGCGCTGACGGAGGCGCGATCGATCTATCAAGGGCAATCAGAAACCAGCCAAGTGGAAGCGATCGAGATGGTGACTGAAGACCTCCGCGATCGCGCCACCACGCCTTGCAACCAATCACAGTGATCGCCGTGGCTAGACTGGGAGTGAGCAGCATTTGCGGAGGATGCCTATGTCTGTTTCGCCTGCGATCGCCTCGTCGTCTGATCCGGTGATTGATTCGGAGGCTGGGGCGATCGAACCGGTCACCGAGCCGGGGGCTGAGGTGGCCACTGCTGAAGGTCGCAATCCGGCTTCCCCTTGGTTCGATCAGTTTGATCAAATTGTTTGGCCTGCTGCTGATTTAGACAGTTGTGAGCTGCCCTTGGAATCTGATCTGCATCTTTTCCAAATTATTTTGTTGTTGCAATGTTTGCAGTGGGCTTGGCGCGATCGCCCTAATTTCTATGCGGCGGGCAACCTGACGATCTATTACAGCCCTAACCAAAAGAAGAGTGAATATTTTCGGGGGCCGGACTTTTTTGTGGTGTTGGGGGTTGAGCCGCATCCGCGCAAAAGTTGGGTGGTGTGGAACGAAAATGGTCAGTATCCTCACGTGATTATTGAGTTGTTGTCGCCTTCGACGGCGGAGATCGATCGCGGCGAGAAAAAGCAAATTTATCAAGATATTTTCCGCACCCCCAATTATTTTTGGTTTGATCCGCAGGGGGGTGAAGAACTGGCGGGGTTTCAGTTAGTGAATGGGCGGTATGAGGCGATCGCCCCGAACGATCGCGGGTGGTTGTGGAGCGAGCCGTTGGGGTTGTATTTGGGTTGCCACGAGGGGCGGTTGCGCTTTTTTGGTGCGGAGGGGGAGTTGTTGCCCACGCCGGAAGAGTCGGCGCTGCAAGCGGAGGCGGAGTTGGCACGGGTGCAAGCGGAGGCGCGATCGGCGGAGGCGCGTTGGCAATTGGAGCAAGCCAAGCGTCAGCAACTTGCGGATAAGTTACGCGAGTTGGGTGTTGATCCGGATGCGTTGGAATGAGTGGATTTTGGGTTGGGTGTTCTTTAAATGTGGAGTGGGCTAATGACGGTTCGAGAGCGGTTGATTGCAGAAGTGGGTGATTTGCCTAACAGTTTGGTGGTGCAGGCGTTAGCGCTGATTCAGTTTTTGAAGGTGGATTATTTGCGTCGCCAAACGGCGTTGGCATCGGGGGAATTTTATCGACCTAGATCAGGAAAGTCACCATTGCGTCATGCGGGGAAATGGGTAGGGGATGATTTGTTAGATTGTCTAGATTTAGTCCACAGCAGTCGAGGTGAGGCAGAATTTTGACTTATCTCCTTGATACGAATCACTGTAGCTATATTTTGGCGAATGATCGTTCTGTCGTCGATCAGATTGAGTTGGTTGGCGTTGAAAGTATCGGTATTTCTGTGATTACTGAAGGTGAATTGATTTACATGGCAGAAAATTCTGCAAATCCTCTCGATAATCTTTCGGTTGTTGAAGATCTGATTGATGACTTAGATGTTTATCCTATCGATAGTGTTACAAGTCGAGTTTATGGAAAATTGAAAGCTGCTATTTTTGAGTATTTTGGGCCAAAGGAGCGCTCCAAGCGGAGGCGAACTAAATTGGAAAGTTTGGGAGTTGGCGAAAATGATCTATGGATTGCTGCTACAGCGATACAACACGATTTTAATGTGGTTTCTGGTGATCGTGATTTTCTGAGAATTCAAGAAGCATTTCCTTTAAAGCTGGAAAATTGGCATATTTCCACTTGATTTGGGTTCTATAAATACTTTCAGTTAATTGTGAGAGGCAAAGAAATGGTGAAGCGGTGGGGATTAGTGGGGGCGTTGGGGCGTGGTTGTGGGCTTGTCCGGTGGGGGCGCTGGAGTCGCGGACAGTTCAAGGGGAATTGTCTGCAAATAAACAAGTCGATGAGCGTCGAGTTGAAACGCTGCGCTTGAATCAACAGGCGATTCAGCTTTATCGGGCAGGTCGTTTTAGGGAAGCGATTGGTTTATTCCAACAAGCCCGAGACCCTTGTCGCGCTGCAAAAGATAGTGTAGGTGAAGGCGTAACACTCAACAACATCGGTGCAGTTTATCAAGATTTAGGTCAATACCCGCAAGCGCTGGAGCAATTCCACCAAGCCCTAGCAATTCTCAAGGAAGTGGGCGATCGCGCAGGTGTAGCCCAAACCCTCAACAACATCGGTTTTGTGCTCGAAGCCCAACAGCAACCGATCGCCGCGATCGCCCTATTTAAGAAATCCGTTGATGTTTACGAAGCCATTCGCAAAGATAACCGCGCCCTTAGCCCAGAACAACAGAAATCCTACACCGAAAAAGTGGCTGGCACTTATCGGATACTTGCCAATTTATTGATTAATCAAGGGCGATTTGCAGAAGCCGAGCGCGTCCTTGATTTGTTGGTGATCCAAGAACTCAGTAACTACAACCAAGGCACAAGAGCCACCGTCAGTGAACTAGGAACCATCAGCTTCACGGATGGCGAAAAAGCCATTCTGGATAAGCACAACGGAATCATTGACTTCGCCCAAAAATTAGCCGCCTGCAACAGCAATTGCAGCCCAGACTTGCAACAGCAATACGACAAACTCACCCAGGAATTTCAACAGGCCGTAGCCCAAGTTGCTGAACAAGTTCGCCAACGCAAAGAACGCGGCATCCAAGACCCCGAAGAACTGCGAACCGCTGCGGCCGAAGTGGTGAGCCAACAGCCGGGCACGATCGTGATTCAAACGATCGTGCAGCGTCCCAGTGAAACCCCCGACAAACGCGGCCGCCTGTGGGTGCTGTGGACCACCCAATTGGACGCACCACGGGCCATGGCCAGTTCAAACCCCTGCCCCATGTGGCCGATGAAGTCGATGCGATCGTCCGAGAAGTCGATCGCCCCGATCCCCAAGGTGGTTTTTATCCCGGCTCCACCTACTTGAATGAGGGCTTCACGTACGAGCGCCTGCGATCCGCCAGCCTGTCCAATAACCGGATTCTGCACCTGGCCACCCATGGCAGCTTCAGCCCAGTCAGTGCAGACGAATCCTTTCTGCTCTTAGGCCAGGAGAATGAGCAAATTTCACTGCCACAAGTCGAAGACCTGCGCGGCTTGCGCAACGTGCATTTGGTGGTGTTGTCGGCCTGCGAAACGGCCTTAACCGGCGACCCCGACGAAACAGGACTGCGCGGGGCCGATGGTCGAGAAATCAACAGTTTGGCCTATTCCTTCACCCGGGGCGATCGCGCCAAGGCGATCCTGGCCAGCCTGTGGAACGTGAACGATCGCTCCACCAGCCTGCTGATGCGGGAGTTCTATCGCCGCCTCGCCGCCGATCCCAAGCTGACCAAAGCCGAAGCCCTGCGCCAATCCCAAGTCGCCTTTTTGAAAGGGGAACTGACCCGATCGGGCGAGGTGAACCAGCCCGCCCACCCGTTCTACTGGTCGCCCTTTGTGCTTACGGGCAATAGCTGGTGAGGATCGAGCAGCAACCACTATCGCGACTGGAAAATGTTTTGCACCATCACCCGATCGAGGCCCGCCGCCACCCGATCGAGTTCGGCCACTTCGCCCGCATCCAGCAACCAGCCGATCGCCCCTGTGTTTTCCTTGGCCTGAATCAGGGATTTGGCCCCAGGAATTGGCATAGCGCCCTTGGCGATGCACCAGTTCAGCGCCACTTGGGCAATGGTTTTGGCCCTTGCTTGGGCGATCGCTCCCAGGCAGTCGAGCAAGGGTTGCAGTCCCGGTAATAGTTGCCGAAACAGCACTCCGCGAATTCCCTTTGGGAGGATCGTTTGGGGGTTGTATTTACCCGTGAGCAAACCCAACCCCAGAGGGCTATAGGCAATCAGTTTGATTCCTAGTTCATCGCAGGTGTCCTTCAGTCCCAATTCCGTGACCGGGTAGGTGGACAGCAAGGAATATTGCACTTGCAACGTGGCGATCGGGATGCCGCGTTCTTGGAATCGGCGGTGAACCTGTTGTAACCGCTGGGGCCCAAAGTTCGAGAGGCCCACGCCGCGCACCAGTCCTTGTTCGTAAAGGTCGCACAGCCCATCCAGCAGGGCCCATTCTTGCCAGGGAGCATAGTTGGCCGTGGACCAGTGCAGTTGGGCCAAGTCCACTCGCCCCAGGCGCTGGGCTGAAGCTGCACAGGCCTTGACCATGGATCCCCGGGTCAGTCGCCAAGGATAGGCCGCGAGTTTGGTGGCCAAACAGAGGCGATCGCCCTGAGGGCCCTGATAGTCCCGGGCAAATTGCCCCAAAAGTTGCTCACTGCGGCCGTTCAGCCGTCCCGTGCCGTAGGAATCGCCCGTGTCAAACAGCGTCACGCCGGCCGCCATGCAGTGGTTAAACACCTGCTGCAACTCGCTGTCCATGGTTTCGTCATAACCCCAGAGTAGCCGGTTGCCCCAAGCCCAAGTGCCGCAACCCATCACGGGCAGGGCGATCGCCGAATTCTGCATGAGTCCGAGTCTGTTGACATCTTCCCCATCCTAAAGGAGTGGGGATTCCGGCCCTAGACCAACAACCGAAGTGGTTCGGCGAGACCATGGGTTGATGCTATCCCGTTTGATCCGACTCAGCACCCCCCACGCTTAGGCTCAATCATCGTCTCCTGGGAGTTATCCCCTAGGCGATTTCTTGGACTCCGGTTGGGCATATTAAAGGTAAAGAACGATCGAAATTTTGCCCGTTTGGGGAGGGAACGGTGTTCGATCGGGTGATGCCCGTCAGGAGCCGGTTTTGTGAATCGTTTTGGTTCGTCCCCTGGCGTTGCTGGTTTAACCCGGGCGCTGGATCTGCCGACTCGATCGGCTGGTTTCGGGGATGATCCAGCCACCTGGCCGAATATGCTCAGTGTTTTCAGGGATTTCAGCGGGGTAAATTGATCTTGAGCGTCCTAGCTAAGCCTGTCGATAGTTGAATCATTTCGCCCCCAGCGAATTGATGGCTGAATGATAAAAACCAAAGTTCTTGAATGTATAAAATGCGTCTCGAAACTCAATTGGGTTTAAGATTCTCGTCGATTTTTTGATCTGAACTATAAATTTCTCGATTTTGGGTTTCATTTCCCTAAAATACCCTTTGGTTCTGATCGAAAATATTAATGTAATTTAACAAGAAAGTAATTGCTAATTTTTGTGGCAAGGATGGCCATCAAGGTTTGCTAATTTTTGTTTAAAAGGATAATAAGATAATCTCGGTGTTTCTGGGATTTAGGGCTTATCGCTAAGATTATGGCTACTAACTTGCTCGTGAACGCAGAAGCGGATCAAGCCATTATGCGACATCAAATCCAGGTTGAATTGGACACGAGCCTTTGGGATGCCATTGGGCAAATGTATCAAAATTGCCGATCTTGCTCTCTGAATGCACCAAATTATGATCATCACCGCCCGATTATCCATCTTGAATTTTCTAATCAAGAACTAATCGCCGACTCTGCTCATTCAAAGAACAGTTGGCCAGCGGATGACACTTTGGCAACGCATGTTTCAGACTCCTTGCTGAATGGATCTGCTGCGGTGACAGCGGGCGATCAAATTCAAACAATTGCTGAGCCGAATTTGGCCTTGGACGATCGGGAACCTAGTGGCTTGGGGGGCGATCGATTGGGGGCTAGTCATTCGCCGTTGAGTTCCGAGACTGCGGCGGTTGATTTACCGGATACGAAGGTTCGCTGTGTGGTGGTGGTCGATCGGGGTCAGCTCTGCGGAATTTTGAGCGATCGAACGGTGGTTCGGCTGCTGGCCAAAGGGGTGAATCTTCATCAGGTCAAAGTGGGCGAAGTGATGTCGCCCATTCCCTGTGTTTTAAGGCAATCAGAATTTAAAAATGCGCTGGTTGCTATTAATTTAATGGATCAGTTTGGTTTGGAATATCTGCCTTTAGTGGATGATCAAGGGCAGCTCATTGGGTTATTAAATGATGAAGGATTGCGGCAAATTACCAACCCTGTGGATTGGTTGCGGTCGCGTTCCGTTGCGGATGCTTTGGTAACTGAAGTAGCCTGTGAAACTACTAGGGCCAGCATCGCTCAGATCACTCATTTGATGGCAGAACAGGATACGGATTGTGTGGTGCTGATGCAGTTCCAAGAGCCGGATACCTTAGCGGCTGACTATCCACCGATTCCCAAACCGGTGGGGATGATTACTGAGTCGGATTTGGTTCAACTTCAGACCCTCGGTTTGTCGGCGGAGCAAGTGATTGTTGAAGATGTCATGCAGGCGATTGAAAAGCCGGTTCGGCCTCAAGATTCGCTGTTGTTGACGCAACAATTTATGACCCGCCAGGATATTCAGCAAATCGTGGTGGTGCGTGATGATGGATCACTCTTGGGTTTGGTGACTCAACGAAGCATTTTGAAACTACTGAATTCCTCAGAGCTATATCAATGGAGCATGAGCCTAGAGCACAAATTTTCTCAACTAGAAGCAGAAAAATTGGCCCTTTTAGAGCAGCGAACTTCTGAGTTGGAACAACAAATTATCGATCGCACAGCATCTTTGCAGCGACAGGCGGAGCGCGATCGATTAATTGCCAACGTGGCTTCCCAAATTCGATCGTCTTTAAATTTATCGGAAATTTTAAACTCTACAGTTCAAGAACTGCGAAACCTGGTTCAGTCCGATCGCGCTGAAATTTGGCAATTCCAAGCCGATCAAACGATGGTCATTGCGGCGGTGGCTTTGCTAGATCCCAGTTTGGCCGTGCCCACCAACTCCGTGAAAGACTGTTGCTTCATGGAAGGACTCAGCCCCCTGACTAAGCAAGGCCATGTGCGCGTTGTGAATGATATCTATGCCGCACAAATGACCCCTTGCCATCGTCAATTACTTGAGCGGTTGCAAGTGCGCGCCAAGATTTTGATTCCCCTGTTTCAGCAGGAAAATTTTTGGGGACTGCTGGCCGTTGTAGAAAGTAATCATTCGCGCTATTGGCGATCAGAAGATATTCAACTGGTGCAGCATTTAGCCATGCATTTGGAGATTGCCATTCAGCAGGCAACAGCCTATGAACAACTGCAAACGGAACTCCATGAACGACGACAAACCGAAGAAAAATTACGAGCGAGTGAGCGTCGCTATGTCAGCTTAGCCAAAGCAATTCCTGTAGGAATTATTCGAACTAATCTAAAGGGGAAAAGCCTTTATATTAACCAACGATTCTGCGACATTTTGGGACTAGCAGCGAGGGTTATTCATCAAATTGGCTGGGAACGTTCAATTCATCCGGACGATCGCGCCTGGGTAATTGAAGAAATGCGTCATTACCGCAAACAACAACAGCCCTTTTCGCTGGAATACCGAATTCAGCGTTATCAAGCTGGCGTTTGTTGGGTGCTGGCCCAATCCGTGCCCGAATATTCTGACCATGAAGAAGTGGTGGGCTACATCACCACGATCACGGATATTACCAATCAGAAAAAATCGGAAGCAGCACTGCAACAACTCAATCAAGATTTGGAAGCAAAAGTGCTGGAGCGAACAACAGCGCTTAAAAGTAGTGAGGAACAGTTTCGGCGGCTATTTGAAAAGGAAAAAGTGCTCAGTTCCGTGATCCGACGAATTCGACAATCCTTGGAGTTGGAATCTGTTTTGTCTAATACGGCGGAAGAGGCTCGACAAATTTTATTTGCCGATCGAGTTGTGATTTATAAAGTCTATGAACAAAGTAGCGGCAAAATCGTTGCTGAATCTCGAATTGATCATTGCCCTAGCCTCTTGGGTATGGAATTTAGTGCAGAGGTTTTCCCGGATAGTTGTTATCAGAAATATATGAACGGTTATGTTTGTACCATTACCGATCGGGATCATGAGCATTTGGCAAAATGCCTGTCTAGCTTCATGCAAACCCTGCAAATTCGAGCTAAGCTTGCCGTTCCAATTATTGAGCAAAAATCTAATCAACTGTGGGGGCTGTTAATTGCCCATCAGTGCAGTTCCCAGCGCTATTGGTGTACTGGGGAAGTGGAATTTATGCAACGGTTGGCTGAACAATGCTCGATCGCTATTCAGCAATCGGAACTCTATGCCCAACTGCAAGAAAGTAATTTGCAATTGGCCAAGGCTACGAAGCTCAAGGATGAATTTTTGGCCAATATGAGCCACGAGTTGCGCACCCCTTTGAATGCAATTTTGGGCATGGCTGAAGTTATTCAAGATGGAATTTATGGAGAAATTAATAACCGCCAAGGGCAAGCTCTGAAAACAATCGAGCGCAGTGGCACGCATTTGCTGGAGCTAATTAATGACATTCTAGATCTGGCCAAAATTGAATCAGGTCAGATTCTTTTGAATCGAGCACCTACCCAAATCAATCAACTCTGTCAAGCAACCATTACCTTTGTTAAGCAACAGGCGTTGAAAAAACAAATTCAGCTTGGGGTGACTATTCAGCCCAACCTCCCGGATATTTTTGTGGATGAGCGCCGAGTACGTCAGGTGCTAATTAATTTGTTGAGCAATGCCATTAAGTTCACTGCCGATGGAGGGCAAGTGGCCTTAACGGTTTCGCAGATTTTTGAACGACCCACTAACACCTTAAAGTACTTTACTAATCTCGATTCTCAGTCTACGGAAATTCAAGATACTCATGCCCAAAGCACGAAGGGGCCCCAATCGCTAATTTCCTTCAAGGTAACAGATACAGGGATTGGAATTTCTGCTGTTGATCTTGAAAAACTCTTTAAACCTTTTATTCAGATTGATAGCTCGCTCAGTCGTCAATATGCTGGAACGGGGCTGGGCTTATCGTTAGTGAAGCGCATGGTGGAAATGCATCAAGGACTGGTGTCTGTCACCAGTGAAGTAGGGGTTGGGAGCTGCTTTGAAGTTTGTTTTCCGGTGATGGAATTGGCGAATGCGCCGGTGACGGTTTCTGTGCCCCAACTGGAGACTTCCTCAACCACAATTGCGATGGAACAGCCCCGCCCACCCGTGATCTTGCTGGTGGAGGATAATGAAGCCAATGTTAATACCATCTCTAGCTACTTAAAGGCCAAAAACTACCAGATTCTGCTAGCAAAGGATGGTGCGCAAGCGATCGAGATGGCTAAATTTCACCATCCCGATCTCATCCTCATGGATATTCAAATGCCCAATCTGGACGGCTTAGCGGCAATGCGGCAAATTAGACAAACCCCAGAGCTGGCGAGTACAATAATGATTGCTCTCACAGCGTTGGCGATGCCAGGCGATCGAGAACGCTGTCTCAGTGCGGGTGCAAATGACTACTTCACAAAGCCAATCAAGCTCAAGCAACTAGCAGTCAAGATCCAAGAGCTATTATCTGCCAGATAACGGGGCATGACGCGGAAATCTCTTGGAAGAGCACAGAATAGCAGGAGACAAATGATGACCATTCCTTCCATTTTAGTTGTTGATGATGAGCCGGATAACTTTGACGTTATTGAAGCTTTTTTGAGCGATCGGGACTATCAACTCCACTATGCCTGGAATGGTCTAGAGGCGCTGAAATCTCTACATGTTTTCCAGCCCGATGTCATTTTGTTGGACGTGATGATGCCCGAGCTAGACGGGATCACCACCTGCCAAAAAATTAAGGCGATGGCCGAATGGAAATCAGTGCCAATTATTATGGTCACTGCTCTCAGTGATAAAGAAGATCTAGCTCGCTGCATCCAAGCAGGAGCCGATGACTTTATCAGCAAGCCGGTTAACAGCACAGAATTAAGGGCGCGAGTGCAATCGATGCTGCGTATTCGGCAGCAGTATCAAAGCATTCAAGAACTATCCCAATTACAAGAAAGAACGATTGATATTCTCCAGGGTAGTCTTGATGAGTTGCGAGGCAGTTTGTCGATGAGTTTGCCTCACGAATTAAATACCCCTCTAAATGGAATTTTTGGTGTTCTGGGAATCCTGATCGAGGAACATGAGGACATGGATCATGAGGAAATTGCAGAGCTATTGCAACTTGCTAAAACCTCAACCATGCGCCTAGAGCGGGTCAGTCGTCGCTACCTGAACTACATTCAACTCGTTCGTGACAGTAGTCTGAAATTGGTGAGCAATTCAGGCATGGCAGCCAATGCCGGAGCGACAACTCCCGAGATTGCGCTGGAAACGATCGACAGTGCGGAATGGATTGCCAATGCTTCAGCATCTCAGACTAACTCGGTCAAGCGATCGGCTGATTTAGTTTTGAATTTGGCTACCGCGCAACTGTCCATGTCGATCAAGCATTTGCAAACCATTGTTGAAGAATTGCTGGACAATGCCATCAAGTTTTCCCAGGCAGGTACGCCGATTACGATTAAAACGGAGGCTATGGATTCCTGGCTGTACTTATCCATTACAAATCAAGGGCGTGGTATGACTGAATTGCAAATTGCTCAAGTTGGAGCATTTATTCAATTTGAGCGCCGCAGTTATGAACAACAGGGACTCGGTTTAGGGTTGGCGATCGTTCAAAAATTGATTGATCGCTATGGTGGCTCACTCCTCATCCAAAGTGTTGTGGATCAAGAAACCACGGTTACGGCAAAATTACCCCTCGCAGTTCAACTTCAAATGGCCATGGTTTAGGTTTGGTGCTTGTTCATGACTGGACAGTTAACTTTCAATGGCAGGCACGAGATCACAGGAACAATACGGGAAACAGGTTAAGATAGAGAAAATCTTTGCTTCCGTTGTCTTTTCCTCATTTATGATCACGCAGTCATGGCTTACAGTTCAGTTCTGGTAGTTGACGATGAGCCGGATAATTTCGATGTCATTGAATCGTTACTGAGCGATCGCCCCTACCAGTTACACTATGTTTCCAACGGCATTGATGCCCTTGCGTCCCTAGATCTCTTTCAACCGGATGTAATCCTGCTGGATGTGATGATGCCAGGGTTGGACGGGATCGAGGTTTGCGCTCGCATCAAAGCCATGCCCGATTGGCACACCGTCCCGATCGTCATTGTCACAGCGCTAACGGAAAAAAAGGACTTAGCCCGCTGCATGGCGGCTGGGGCCGATGACTTTATTACTAAGCCCATTAACGGCATTGAACTGCGAGCGCGCGTGCAGTCAATGTTGCGAATTAAACAAACCTATATTGACCTTGAACAACAAGTTCAAACCCGCACCGCAGCGCTCCAAGCAAAGGCCGAGCGCGATCGGGTTTTATCAATTATTGCTACCCAGATTTGCGCGTCCTTTGACTTCAATGAAATTGTTGAAACAACGGTTCAAGAAGTGCAACAGCTCTTCCAGTGCCGTGCGGTTGCAATTTGGCAATTACAATCCTTGATTACGGATCAAAATCACCAAGTGGCCACAGTCGTGGCTGCTGCCCAGGATCCGACCATGGTTCCGCTCTTAAAAGATCGCGATCAAATTCATCTGAGCCGCGTAAAACTGCAGGCCTGTCAGCTTGAAAAAGAGGACGATACCACAGTTCATTTTCAGGATTTAATGACCGATTGCCCTGAGCAAGTTTCGCGAGCTACGCCCTGCCAACAGCTTGCCGTGCCCATCTTGCAAAATGAAAAGCTCTGGGGATTTTTAAGCGTCATTAACTGCCAAGGTTCAGAGTATTGGCCCAGTGAAGAACAGGAATTTTTAAAACAGCTTTCAACACAATTGGCGATCGCCCTTCAGCAGGCCCAGGCCTATCATCAATTGCAAACGGAGCTAAACGAAAGACGACAAACGGAAGTGCGACTGCGGGAGAGTGAACAGCGATACATCAACCTGGCCAATGCAGTGCCCGTTGGAATTTTTCGCACGGATGCCAACCATCAATGTCTTTACGTGAATCAACGATGGTCGCAGATTACGGGTTACTCCACCCGAGCGGCCATGGGGATGGGTTGGCTAGATTACATTCACCCGGATGATCAGGTGAAATTCCAAGACGAATGGCAGCGATTTGTGAACGAACAGCGGCCCTTTCAGTTGGAATATCGCTTGCGCAGTGATTGCCATGAAGAACCTTGGGTTTTTGGACAAGTGGTGGCGGAATACGATGCCCAAGATCAGGTGGTGGGCTATGTGGGCACTGTGACGGATATCAGCGCCCTGAAGCGAGCCGAAGCCCAAATTCTGCACAATGCCCTACATGATTTGTTGACGGATCTGCCGAATCGATCGCTCTTAACGGAACGCTTGGAGTTGGCCATTAACCGTTCAAAGCGGGTCAGCAGTTATCGCTATGCGGTGCTGTTTTTAGATCTAGATCAATTCAAGGTGATTAACGATAGTTTGGGGCACTTAATTGGCGATCGCCTGCTCATTCAAATGGCCCAAAATCTAAAAAGCTATTTGCGCTTTAGTGATTTCCTAGCTCGAGTGGGGGGAGATGAATTCGTTATTTTATTAGAAGATTTGGAGAGTTTAGATGCAGCAGCGCGAACGGCGGAGGGAATTCTCAGCAGCTTTGAAAAACCGATCGCCATTGATGACTATGAAATTGTGATTACTGCCAGTATTGGAGTTGTGTTGGGCAGTGCTGACTACGATCACCCGTCAGATCTATTGCGGGATGCAGATATTGCGATGTACCGCGCTAAGTCATCGGGGCGCAGTACCTATAAGATTTTTGGAACAGAAATGCATCACCAGGCGATTAATCGCCTGACCTTGGAAACCGATTTACGCAAGGCCCTAACTCAAGAAGAATTTCGAGTTTACTATCAACCGGTGATTAATTTAGCCAAAGGTCAATTGGTGGGATTTGAGGCTTTGGCTCGCTGGCACCATGCAACGCGGGGCTGGATTTCTCCGGCAGAATTCATCCCGGTGGCGGAAGAAACGGGCGTGATTCAACAGCTCAGTCGGTGGATTTTACGCCAAGCTTGCCAACAGTTGCTGCACTGGCAGCGGTCTTTTCCAGAGTTTGCGCCCTTGAAGATGAGTGTGAATCTTTCGGCGCAGGAATTGCGAAAACCGACGATGGTTTCAGAAATCTTGCAAACGCTAGATGAAGTGGGTTTAGAACCGCATTATCTGACTCTAGAAATTACGGAGAGTATGTTAATTGAAGATATTAATCAAACGATCGAGCTGTTGACGGAGCTAAAACGTCACCATATTCAAATCAGCATTGATGACTTTGGGACGGGCTACTCATCCTTGAGCTATTTGCATCGCTTGCCCGCTGACTATTTAAAAATTGACCGATCATTTGTGGGACAAATGGAAAAGGGAAATCGCAATTTCCAGGTGGTTAGCACAATCGTCGCCTTGAGCAATCAGTTGGGTTTGGATGTGGTGGCGGAGGGGGTGGAAACCCAGCAGCAATTGCGGTGGCTGGAACAATTGGGCTGTGAATTTGGCCAAGGTTATTGGTTTGCCAAGCCGCTTCCGCCGCAGGAGATTGAGGACCAGTTCTTTACCCAAGGCTTAAATCCCGAATTGGTCGAAGAGGAGCGGCGAAGTGTGGTTAATCAAAGCTTGGTGAGCCATGACCAGTCCCGATCGGGGCCTTGTCCCAGTTCGTCGATTTAGGGGATGGGGTGGAGGAAGCGTTAATCAACGGCAGTCAGAGGCTGGGTTAAATAACGGTTGGCAAATGTCGCTGTTCGCAAATTCCACCGTCAGACCCCTTAAGATGATAGGCGCTAACCGCCCGATCGCCCGTTGGCTGGCTGCGACCCTTGCGGGCGATCGGGTTGTGTCCTTGGTCAATTTCACGATTCACTATGCGCGTCTTCGTTTTGCTCTTCAACGCCCGCACCGAAAATGAAGGAATCTACAGCATTTGGCTGCGAGATGGGGAAGGTGTGGAACGCAACTGCGTTCTGATGTTTGAAGATGAGGACGATGCCACTCGCTACGCGGGCTTGCTGGAGGCCCAGGATTTTCCCCTGGCTACCGTGGAGCCGATCGAGGATGACGAAGTGCGGGAGTTTTGCAAAGAGGCCGGCTACGAGTGCCAATTGGTGGCCCAAGGGGAATTGGCAATCCCGATGGAGACCAATCGATCGACCGATGAAATGAGTTGGCAAGTGGAAGGGGAAGCCCCCCCCGCGCCCAGTGAAGAGGATGCCGGATCCATGAGTGCCGCTGAGCTAGAGCGAATCCGACGGCGATTGGAGGGATTGCTCTAGAAATTCCTGCCCTCGATGTCCAATCGGGTCAAATTCACTAGGGATTATGCAGCACCGTTGACCAGCGACTGAGCAACCCTTCAATTGCCTGGAGACAGCGCTCACTGTCCCAACCGGCGGCACAACTGGCCGCGATGGCCGCCCCGCCAGCCCCAACTCCTTCCTTCACAAATCCGGCTTCATAAGCTCGTAATTGCGTCCAAGTGGACTGGGCAAAATTCAGCAAAGTTGTGAGCAGGATGGGTTCCTCCTCTGGTGGGGCGATCGCCTTGGCCAGGCCAAGGGTGTCGCCGCTGGCATCGCAGGCCACCCAGCGGGTTGTGCCAACGGCGATCGCCTCTGGTTTCCAGGGCAATTGTCGGCGTTGGGCGATCGCCCGGGCCAGGGCATAGACCGCCAACATTTGTGTTCCCCCCGCCAACAGCACATCGCTGATCTGGCTGGCCGCAAGGGCCATGCCTGCCGCCACCGGTTGCATGGGGTCGCCCACCGCCGCTACCACGGCCAGCGGATCTTGGTCGAGGGATCCTTGCACGCATTGGCGATCGGGATGCCACTCGCCCAGACCCGAGCGCCGCAAGCCCGTAAGGGCCAAGTCCAATTTCTGGGCATGGTTACAGAAAATATGGCTGCTGTTGACCCGGTTGGTGGCATCAATCCCCAGTCCCAACAAGACCGCCAAGGCCGTGCTAGTGCCGCCCACAACGCATTCAGAAATCAGCAAATAATCCGGCGGCAGGGGGTTGCCCTCGGTGGCGAGCTGTTGTCCCAAACGATAGCCCGCCGCAAAGAGCTGCTCCACCACGGCCCGATCGAGCGCATAGCCCGTGCTTAAACAGCGGGCCGGCAGTCCGCCCATACGGATGTGGGGAATGGAGGGCAAATCCTGTAGCCCCGCATTAATCACACGCAATCGCCAATGGAGAGATTCCAAAATGGCCCGAGAAATCAAAACCGGTGAGGCTCCCCCAGCCAAGGGAGGGAGCGGATAGGCCGGATTGCCCCTGGGCCCATTCACCAAAAATTCCGCATCGGCCAGGGCCGTGTAGCGGCGATCGGCCGGAGTGGCCCCGGCCGCAGAAATGCCCGGAATCAATCCCGTTTCTGTGAACCCCAACACACAGCTAAACAGGGGTTGCTGGCCGCGTCGTGATTGCACCCAAGCCCGTGCTCGATCGCCCCCCGCCAAAATTTGCAACGACGGGGGCAGCATCGAGTCGCAGTTATCCGCTGGCAATTGATCGATCGACAATGGCTGAATATCCTGTGGCTGCATCATTGCCATAGCGCAGATCGCCTGATCAAGCGCTCCTAGTCTATCTCGAGTAAGGTTTGAACCCAGCGCGGCGGCGGCGGCAACCGCAGACCCAACCGTTCAAAGACGGCCCAGGAGACCAAATGCACCGCGAACACATACACGGCTGCATTGACCAGGATCATCAAAACCGTTGCCCCTTGAACCGCTCCCAGTTCCGGCCGCCAAAGCAGACCCAACCGGGTGGCTCCCCACTCCAGCAAGCCGGTGACCTGTACGGTGACATAAGTCCACAGATCATCCCCAAGCAGGGTGGAAACCAATGCGATTCGGAAAAACAGTCCTGTGGCACTCAGGAGCGTTCCCAGGGCAATCGAACGTCCCCAGCCTACGCCGCGCCGCCATAGACAGCCTAGCAAGACCCCCAGAAGTCCATAGGGCATCACGTATTGGATGCTGCGAGGCGGGCCCATCAGCACCGATAGCAAGAGTCCGGACACAATGGCCGCCATCCAAGCCGATCGGGATCCCCATCGGAGGTAAACCAAGGCGATCGGGAGGGAAAAAAAGACCCGGAGCGCCGGCCCAAGGGGGAAATAGAAATTGACTAACCAGATGAGGCTGGCGGCACTGGCTAGGAAGGCTGTTTCCACCAGGGCCAATGGGGCGATCGTGTCTGTGCGGGGAGGCTGAAGTGGGTGGTTCTCCGGCTCGGGAGGTAAATCGGCGGGCGATCGGGGAGGGGAAACAGTCATGGGCTGAATCAATTGATGAAGATTGGTGTGTGATCAAGTGGCCCTAGATCGCCCCGATCGGTTCCAAAGCCGCCGTGCTCGATCTCCCCCACACCAGGCCTAAATAGCGCCGCCAACGGGTTCCGGCCGAAGCATCGAGAGCATACCACCCGCTAGCTAAGCATTGAAATGGCGATTGGGCCGCCAGCGCTTGATAGTCCGGATCCGCTAGGGAGTTGGGAGCCCAGCATGGATGGGGCAACAGACCGGGCGGAATTTCCCCCGCCAGCAGTTGTTGAATCGATCGACGGCAGGTGCGGCCGTGAATGCCATCTTGCGCCAAGGCTTCCAAGAGCCGATCGAGCGGTTGAGGTTCCGGGGTCAAATGGCGCAACAGGGCCGCAAACAGGAAGTAGTCATCATAGGGCTTGGCATCGTCCCAGGGCGGACAGTCCACCATCCGACTCAACCCCATGGCCAATCGTCCCAAGGGTTGGGAGGGGGGTTCCCAATGGAGCGTGGCGCTGGGGCATTTTTGGCGCAGGTAATCCTGAAGGGCCCGGGTGGGTTCGCCCGATCGAGGTGCTTGGGCGATCGCGCCACGCAACAAAATCCGTTCCACCTTTTGGGGGGCAATGCCCGATTGGGCCACCAAATGATTGAGGGCTGAATTTAGGGTTTCAATCCATTGGGGCCAACCATGCCATGGGCCAGTTAAGCCGTGGGTTTGGCCCAGTTGTCGGCCAAAGTCCCGATCGAGCAAGGTGATTTGGGTTAGGTGAGCTTGGGTTAAGGGGGCTTGGGTGGGCGATTGGGGAAGGGGCAAAGGGCCTGGCAACGCCAAATCAATCACCCAGCAGCAGCCCCAACCTTGCAGCCCATCCCAACCCAAGGCCGCCCCCAATCCTTCGGCCACCGTCATCACCCGTTGACCGTGGGTGACCAAGCCAGCCTTCAGCACCAGTTCTCGACTGTTGAACCGAAAGGCCTCCCCAGAGGGGACAGGATAGCCCACTACCACGTCCTCAACCGATCGCAGCACCTGGCTCGGCACAGGCTTTCCGGTGGCGGTGACCCAGGCGATCGCCGGATCCCGCAACCTTGCCAGGGACTCGGCTAGCGTCTCCAGCAATTGTGGCAAGGGCTGCAATTCACCGGCCCAGGTGACCAGGGGATGCGCTTGGCCCGTTTGGGGATTGCGGTAGGGCAATCCTGCATCCAGTAGCAACCGAGAGCCGCCGGATTCCGGTGACTCCCAGCCTAATGAACTCCAGGGTTGAGCGAAGGTTGTGCCACCGGCTTGGACTTGACCGAGCAGCCCGACCCGATCGGACTGGCGATCGCGCAGGGCCACTGCCCAGAGTCCGTCTCCTAAACTGAGGCCCAAACACCAGCGCCCATCAGTCGATCGGCTCATTCCTTCTTGGTTTCGTCCAGGTCAGTATCCGCCAGCAGGGATTCCGCCAGCAGTGCATCCAGCTCTGGATCCAGTTCGCCCAAGGGGGAAACCGATGACTCACCAAATTCCGTCAAGGCCGCATCCAGCGCCGTTGGGTCAAAATCAGTCCCACCGGTGAGATCCAGGGCAATCGGATCCAAAGAGCCATCCGTTGGCGCATTGGGCAGCTCAAAGGCCGCCATTCCCATGTCAAGGGCTTGATCCAGGCTGCTGATTTCTAAGGAATTCGCCGTCACATCATCCAACGACAGCGACTCACCCATGGCCTCATCGAAGGAAGGCAGATCCAAATCCAGCGGATCTAAAGCGGCCAGCGGCTCCGCGTTGGCTGTGGCCCCGTCGCCAAAGTCGAGATCCTCAGCTTCAGCATTGAAATCTAGAAGGGACGGGGCGATCGCCCCATCATCCGTGGCCTCTCCCATCTCCAGCAGCAGGTTATCCATCTCCAGCGGTGCAGCGTCGGCTTCCGGGGCGATCGGGGGCGTGGAATCCGCGGCCCAATCGAAATCGTCTGCGCTGGCTTCTGCGGCCAGGTTGAGATCCGAGCCGAGATCCAGATCGGTAGCGAAGTCCGATTCATCCTCAGCGGCAAGTTCCGGCAGTTCCAAGCCTGAGTTATTGGCAAACTCTAGCAGCGGATCGTCATTGGCTTCACCAACCGCCGCCAAGAAATCAGGATCCGCAGCGGTTTCCAGATTGGTCTCCAAGTCCGCCAAAGGGTTGAACTCAGTGGATCCCAAATCGGCCCCTAGGCCCGGGTTGAAGTCAGCGCTGAAGTCTGGCTCTAAACCCAAATTATCGCCCACTTCATCGCTCAGTCCCTCGATGCCGAACGCCGTCCCGGGATCGTCGCCTAAATCCTCGATCGGGGAATCCAAACCATCGCCCAAGTCCAGGGACTCCAGGGATGCCGGTTGCTCTTCGGCCTCAGCGGCCGTTGACGGTTGATCGCTGAACTCAGTGAAATAGGCGGTGAGGTCACTGGACTCCTCTGGATCGTCAGCATTGGAATTGCTGGCGTTGTCTAAGTCAGTCCATGCGTCAGTCATGAATTGACCTAACTCCATGGGAGCGCTGACGCTGGGATCGTTGGCGTTGCCTAGATCGGTCCATGCATCAGCGGTCGCCGCCTCCGTGGTCAAGTCCTCGGCGGCCAAATTCTGCTCAGCAGCCGGTTCCGCCAAGGCCGCTTCCCAATCTACTTGCTCAGGGAAATTGAGGGCTGCGTCGGTTTCCAGTTCCGATAAATCCGCTGTGGCCTCGGAATCCAGAACATTGCCAAAGGCGTTGCTGATATCACCGAAACTCAGGTCGTCGCGCAATCCTGCGATCGCCTCTAAACCGGCATCGAAGGGATCGCTTTGGGTTTGTTCATCGGCGGGCAAGGACAGATCCAAACCCAAGTCGGTCACAGCAGCCGAGTCGGCTGGGAATGCCTCTGCAAATTCGTTCGGCAACGAGGCTTCCGACGAGTCCAGAAGCTCGGAAGACCATTCCAAATCTGGGGTTTCCAGGGCCTCAAGGGCTGCATCCCCGGAACTGGCGATCGCAAAATCGGCTGCTTCCGAGGTCAAATCGATCGCGGAACCGATGGCCGCGTCGGTTGTGAAATCATTGGGTTCCTCGATCGCCTCATCCACCGGCAAATCCAAACCTGGCAGCAGATCATCGCCAAAGTCTGCACCAAAATCAGACCCGGAACCGCCGTCCGGCAATACCAAGTCTTCCGGTAATGCCAAATCGCCTAAATCCGACCCTTCGAGGCCCGGCTCGATCGCCCCGTCGGATGCCAACTCGGGTTCCGGGGCTGGCTGGTTCGTTTCGCCGTCCCAGAAATCAAACGTTACTTCATCTTCGGTCTCTCCGATCGGTTGTCCCTGGTCGGGGGGCAACAGGCTACCGATGGGGGCGGCCAAGAATTCCAGGTTCTCGAAACCTGGGGTGTTGAGTTCATCGGCCGAAGTGGACTGATCGAAATCCGCGCCCAAGTCTGTGCCCAAGGCCGCTTCCAGATTCGATCCTGGGTCGTCAGCCAGATCAGTGGCCAAGTCCAAATCATGATCCAAATCATTCAGATCACCACCCAGATCACTCGCCCCATCGCCCGCCAGTTCGATGGCTCCCAGATCAGCGACTCCCAAGTCTGCCAAGTCGCCCGCGTCCAGGTCAGCCTCCAAGCTCGGGTGGAGCGATTCAACATTGCCGGATAGGTCGATCGCTCCGAGGTCGCTGTCACTGGCCACATCTAGCGATAGGTCAAGGCCGAGGTCATCATCCGCCGCGCCTCCCAGGAGATCTGCTGGGGCCGCCGATTCCGCCGCCAGCAGATCGGAAGGCTCATCTGACCAGGATCCTTCAAACCCGGGCGTTTCTTCTGCCACCAAGCTGGTGTCGGGTGTGCCGTCGAAGGCAGACATCAACTCTGGCTCTAGTTCGATCGCTGGGTCGATGCCTGGGTCAAGACTTTGTGCGAACAGATCATCCTCGGGCTGATCTAGCGACGGTTCAGGCAGTTGATCAAACGATTCCTCAAACGATTCCTCAAGGGGTTGCTCAAGGAATTGGTCAAACTGATTGAGCGGATCAAAGGTGGCAATGGCTTCCGGTGTTGGCAATTCCAAATCACTGGGAGCGATCGAGCTTTCGATCGGCTGTTCCTCTTCCTCCACTTGCCAGAAGGAATCTTCGATGGACGGGGTGATCGACTCCAGATCATCACTGACCCCAGCATCACTGGGTTGCTGCCAAGCGGCCAGCTCCGCCCGCAAATCACCGCCCAAATCTTCCGACTCGGAAGCCAACTCAGCGGCCAGCGGCGGTAACTCCGGCTCCGGATCCAGTTCAAGACCGAGATCCAGTCCAGCACTGGGGTCAGGCTCGGAGGGGAATGCTTGAGCAAACTCGGAATCTTCGGCATCGGGTTCCAGGGATGGAACTTCATTCCCCAAATCCCAAGCATCGGTCGGCTCAAGGGGCGAGCTACCCGCATCCGGGGCTTCCACCGCAATTTGATCCCACTGGCTCACGTCCTCGGCCAGGTCTGCATCACCCGTGAGTTCCGAGTCCAGCCAGGGTTCTGGCAAAACACTATCGGCGGGGGCGACCGCTTCCAAATCCGGCTCCACTGACCAATCCTCAAGCCCCGCGAGGGGGCTGAATTCACTGGCGGCGGCCGCTTCGATCGCCTCCGGTGCAGCAGTTGGCTCCCCGATCGCCTCAAAATTCACCCCTGAAGAGAGGTCTGAAGAGAGGTCTGAAGGGAGGTCTAACCCCAGCGCCGAGCTTGGCCCATCCAGATCCAAGCCGCCGGCCGTGGTGAACGAACCCCCACCGCCGCTAAAGCTGCTCAAATCTGCCGTGGCGGTGGATTCCGCTTGCCAAGGCAGATCCAGATTAGTGACCTCGCTGGTGGCATCCACCGCGTCGATGATGTCCGCCGGGGATTGGCCATCGGGCAAGGGAGGGCTATCGCTGAGATCCGGCTCTGCGCCGTAATCGAGAAAGGGAGGTGGGGCGATCGCATCCAGGGCGATCGGCAGGTCTGCGGGCGGGAGGGCAGCTTCCGCTGAAGCGGCCACGCCCAGCAGGCCAACGCCGGCCACGGTTGCCCCTGTCACGGCGGCCAAAGGATCCCAATCGCCTGGGTCGGCATCATTTGAGGCTGAATCACCCGGGGCGGTGGTTGTCGGCTCCACGGGGTCATCAAACCGGAAGATGGCATCCACATCCGAAAAAATATCTTCCTCGGAGCCAATCCAGGTGGGATCGCTGGTGTCTAGATCGTCGCTGTCGGTTGGCGCGGGCGCTTCGGCGGCGATCGCCGGTTCCGTGGTGGGCGAGTCGATCGCCTCGTTCAGTTCGATTGCTGAATTTCCCGCCGCGATCGATTCCGTTGTCAAGGGCGGCAGATCCAGGGCATCAAAGTCAATGTCGCCAATGGTCTGATCATCAACGGCCTGATCGGCAATGGCTTGATCATCAATGGCCCCGAGATCGTCCGTGGCGGCGCTGTTGTCTTGATCGGGAGCTAGCAGCGGATCCGGTTCAGCCCTGAAATCAGCTTCCGAATCGGGAAGAGACTCGATCGGGGCGATCGTGCTCAGGTCTGCCGTGGGGTCATGGGCCGTGGAATCGATCGCCAGGTTCAGATCCAAATCCAGCGCATCCGGCCCTTGACCAGCCTCGGCCGTTGTCAGCTCGCTCCCCTGTTCAGCGGCCTCAGGTTCACCGAAACCCGAACTCCCCGCCCAATCCGATGTGTCATCGGTGGGCAAGTCATAGTTCAGATCCAAATCGAGGGGTGCGGCTTCCGTAGCGTCGGTTTCCGTAGCGTCGGCGGGGTTTGCGGTGGCCGCAGCCGTGGCCGCGATCGCCCCACCTCCCAGGGCCGACAGGGCCAAACTGGTGGCGATCGCCGATGAGCGTTCATCGGTCGTGTTGATTGCCTCAGAACGGCCCTCGATCGCGGCTTCGTCGGCCGGCAAATCGCGGCCCAGGGCCGAAGCCAAACGACTGAGCCAGTGATCGAGCACCGCTTCACTCTCTTCGCCCAACACATGCATCCGCTCCAGGGCCGCATTCAGAGCCTCTTCGTAGCGCTGCGAATTGGATTGCAGGGTGCTGGTGATGGTGTTAAGGGTCGTTTGCAAATGCTCCAGAATGTTGCTGGCGGAGCTGTCCAGTTCCGTGAGGTCTTGGGAGCTAGGGGCCGCTTCCTTGCGGGCCACGAGCTGCGAAACTTGGTCGGTGATGCTGGTTTGCAGGCGATCGCGCACTTGTTGCAAAAAGTCGCCGATGATCTGCTCTTGGTTCGCCTGCTGCTGGGCCAGGGATTGGTAATACTGGCGCTGATTTTCCAGTTGGGCAATTTCTTCGCTCAGGATTTGGCGCTGTTGACGCAGAGACTCCAAATCTGACTGGATTGGGGCGATCGCCCCTTGGCGCAGTTGGTCAATCTCCTGCTGCATCGATCGCAGCAGTCCTTGGGCCAAAGCTTGCACGGTGGTGGTGGCCGGTGGTTCCGTTTGCAAGTCCGGCGCGAGCGCATCCCAAGACTGCTGCACCCACAGGGCCTCATCGATCGCTACCTCACCGGCATCCGTGGTCGAAGTCGCCAATTGGGTTAAACGACTTCGCACCTGCTCGATTAAGGCTCGGGGCGCTTGAACCGGCGTTGTATCGTTACCAGCCGCAGCAAGAGCCGCGTCTAGGTCGGCCAAAAGGCTTTTAATTTCCAAGTCTTGATCGAGCGTCACGACGACAAACCCTTACCCAAACGTTTTGGTTACAGCGCTGTTGACATCTTCTCCACCCCTGATGGGCGGCGATTCCCGAGCCTCGCGAGTCGGGTTCCTGCTTCTTTCCGTTACGGTTTCTCTAAATCATGGCTGCGACTCGCCAGCGAACGCGGCAATCAGGAGGCTTCCTGCTTTATTGCGGCGAAGTCAGCTTCATCCGCTCAATCACCGTTGATTAACCCTTACGTTCTAACAGCTACAACCCCAGACATCAACCAACGTGCCGTTCAGCCGCTGGCTTTGTCCCTTTTGGGTCTTGTTAAATATCCCTGGGCGCGGGTGCGATCGCCTTGCCCATTGACGAGCGATCGCGCTGGGTCGCTTGAAGGGGAGATAGACCGTTGATTAACCCCAAAGAGGGCCAGAGAATCACGATGGCCCCCAAGGAGGGCATGGTCACCGCCAGGCGCGGTTGTCCTTGCGCTCAATTCACGCCTAATTTGCTGGTGGTTTTGCGATTTTTTAACTATCTTTAACAACTGGCCGGGGGCCGATCGGCAGCCAAGCTTAACCTCTAACTGGGTCTCTCATGCAATTCCGATGGGGTGGCGATTCCGGTGGGCTGTAATTCGCCCTGATCACCCCAATCATTTGCTTTTGGCGGCGAGGGCCTTGAAACTAGAGACCAAGGCTTGGCATGAAGGAGAGAGAAAGTGCTAGGTCTAAAGGTTAGGTATTGATTGATGTTCGTAATTTTGGAGGCGATCGCGTCATGAATAGCTGTGTGTTGATGGCAGAGGTGGTGAAGGATCCCGAACTGCGCTACACGCCGGATAACTTGGCGATCGCGGAGATGTTGGTGCAATTTCCGGGGCAGCGCCCTGAAGATCCGTCCGCGACGATTAAGGCGGTGGGGTTTGGCAATTTGGCCAATGAAATTCAGCAGTCTTGCCATCAGGGTGATCGGGTGATTTTGGAAGGCCGACTCACCATGACCACGATCGATCGTCCCGAAGGGTTTAAGGAAAAACGGGCCGAGTTGCGGGTGGGCCGTGTTCACAGCTTGGGATCGCTGGCCAGCTCAGCCATGGCCGCGCCCGTGGCCCCGCCCACCAATGCCAGCTATCGATCGGCTCCGCCGCCGGCTGCCACCGTGCCGCCTCGTCCGACCCCGGCTCCGACCCCGGCTCCGGCTCCGGCTCCGAGTGATGAGCTAGATTATGATGAAATTCCGTTTTAACGAATTGAATTCAGTCAAATTTAGTTGAATTTAGCCGAATTTAGTTGAATTTAGCCAAATTTAGCCGAATTCAAAGGTTCAAACTTCCGGACTGAAACTTCTTGAATCAGGCCCTCAAGCTACGATCTCGCCCGATCGCACCGTCAGCACCTGGGCCGAATCCAGCCAGCGAGCATCAAAGGCTCCCAGGTGCGTGGTGGTGACAATGGTTTGAAACCGATCGGCGATCGCCCCTAATAATTGGTTTTGGCGGGCTAAGTCCAGTTCCGCCAAAACGTCATCCAACAGCAACAGCGGCGGTTCCCCCACCACGGCCTCGATCGCGCAAAGTTCCGCCAGCTTCAGCGCCAAAACTAATGTGCGTTGTTGCCCTTGGGAGCCGTACTGTTTGGCCGGGGCATCATCCACCGCGAGGGTCACTTCATCCCGGTGGGGGCCCACCAGGGATGTGCCTTGATATTGCTCAATTTCCGCCCGATCGCGCATTTGGGCCAGCAGGGTGGCTTCAATGGCCCGCGCTTCTTCCAGGGCCGGCAATTGCCACACATCCGGCGCGATCGCCACATTTGGCGCATAGGTCAGCGTCAGGGTTTCCACACGGCCGCTAATGGCCCCATGCCAACGACCGGCCAAGGGGGCTAACCGGGCGATCGCCCTGGCCCGCCGTCGAATTAGCCGGGTTCCCGTAGCCGCCAATTGCGCATCCCACACGGCCAGCTCTGCCACTCGATCGCTCAAGGCCTGACCCTGGCGGCGTTGCTTGGCCCAATCTCGCAACAGGGCATTCCGTTGGCGCAACACCCGCTCGTATTGGCGCAACAGGTGCGCATAGATTGGCTCCAGTTGCATCACCAAGCCATCTAACCAACGGCGGCGCTGTTCCGGCCCGCCCCGCACCAAGTCCAGATCAAGGCTGGAAAATTCCACCGCATTCAGGGATCCCAGTCCGTCGAGTTGCCGCCGCAGGGTTTCGCCGCTCCGCACCAGGGTGCGTCTGCCCACCCGTCGCAGGCTCAAGCTCAGTTCCAGGGGCCCCGCTGCTCGATCGATCCAACCGGTAATTTGGGCACAGTCTTGGGCCGATCGCACCAAGTCTCCATCGCGGCTGGTGCGGTGCGATCGCAGGGTGGCCAGCAGCTCCACCGCCTCCAAAAGGTTGGATTTGCCCTGGGCATTGTCCCCCACCAGGATTGTCTTGGGTGCAACAAATTCAACCCACTGCTCGGCATAGTTCCGAAACTGGCGCAGATGCAGACGCTGGAGATACACGACGGCGACCGGGGCGATCGAAAAGAACCCAACCATCAAAACACCAAACGCCCTCTCCCACGCACCGCAAGTTCGTTGTGCAGGTGCAAACCCGTTCGATCGGGGGGCTGAAGCCGACGCTGCTCATCAATACGCCAATCGATATTCATGAGTACTCATCCGACATCCCCTAGGAGCGCTTGTGGCGGGCCGCACGAATCACGTGGGGCAATACACCAACGGCCGCTGCCAGCACTTGATCGGGTAACTTGTCAATATCAGGACGATCGAAAAATTCTTCAAACTGATCCAGTAGTTTGCGGGCCCGCTGCTTGGCATCGCCCCGCGCCGTGAACCGTTCCACTAACTTCAGCCATTGCAACCGGATGCGATAGCCTGTTTCCTGCTCCTTTAAAGACTTGGGCAGCAACAGCTCAAAATCTCCCAGTGGAATCACCGCCTGACAGTCTTGATCCACCAGACCACCCACCGCCGCCCCGGGCCCCGCAAATTCGGCATAAAACTCTTTGATCAACAACAGGCCGTTGCGGCGGCGATTGTTGACAATCCAAACCTGACCACTCAGAACACGGCCGAGGGGCGATTCGGGGTTGATCGGATCGAGGGGCGGCGGGTCAAGCTGAAACACAGAGGCGACGTGGGACGGGTCTCGATGGGCGGCGATGGAAAAACGATCGGGAGAGAGAGAGAGGCGAATCACGGTCGTAGCTTACCCCAATGGCTTTTGCAACAACAGACGTGTGGAACGTTGCCAACTGGGTCGAGAACCACCGCCCGATCGCCCGCTGGGTAAAAAGCCAGCTCGATCGTATAACCGCCTCGCCGCACAATTATCGGCCAGGACATGAAGATACAGGGCGGGACTATCCCAGTGACGTGCCACTTCTTCACAAGCGGACAGGAGTTGGAGCGCAACCCCCCGCCGACGATAGTCGGTGCGTACCGCCAGATTGGAAATGTAGGGATAGTGATGTTGGTTCAATCGCCAAGGCAGATTGGAGCGTGCTGCAATCTCGATCGTGCCGATCAGCTCAGGATGCTGAACCCGACCCGTCGCCGCCGTGGGGGCCGTGAGAGCCACCAAACACAGACAGCGATCGCGTTGGGATTGCAGTCGCGTTCGCAAATCTTCGTAGATGCCAGCCCGCAACAGGGGGAACAGCCAACGCCACCAGCCCTGTCGTCGGTGAAAGCTGTCCGCCAACAAATCGGCTAACTCGGCTAAGTCTCGAAACTCCGCCGGTCGGATTTGCAAAGGCAGGTCAGCGCATGGGTAACTCGATCGAACCAGGTTTTGGGGAATCAGCATGAGCAACGGGGCCACAATCTTTAGGAACACCAACCACCCATCAACAGCAGCGAACTGCTTTGATGCTAACCATCTTCACACCTGCGCCGACTGTTGATTAGCCTCCTCAGTCTCGGGCGCTTTCTCGGGTGCGTTTCGGGCCCCTGGCGGGAACTCTTTTTAGGGTCTTTGGGGGATGGGGTGTCTGGCCACCTAGCGATCGAGCAACACTCAACACCATGGTTGATAACAATCGATGGGGAAAATTGCGGGAAGGCTAACTGAATTTTGCCCACCTAGCAATCACGTCCCTGTCAATGTCAACTCCATGAAATTTCACTGCCCCAATGCCGCATTAGCAATCTCCTAGAACTCATTTATCTCCGCTTAGAACCAATAGTCCGGTGGTTTCTAAGGGGGTTTTTAAATCGTCTTCTTAGGAAAAGAGCAAAGCTTGCATTCGATCATATCCTGACCAGTCCAGAAGCAAATCAGGATTTGATCCTAGACGATCGGGTATTGATTGACACATGGAGATCCTGAAAATCTGAGATCTGCAAAAAAGAAGGGCGATCACTTCAATTCAACATTCAATTAGGTCTTAAAAAAGAAAGCTGCAGCAATAAATCAAGTATGAAATTTAACCTGAACTTGATCAATTCAGGCCCTATTGCGATCATGAGGCAGCAAGGCCGAAGTGGGATGCAGAAAAAATTCCATCCGAACTTCAGCTTAATTTAGATCCCAAATGTTGATCGGTGGGCACGGCCACAGGTTCTTGACAGTCTTCCTTGAATTATGTCAAGCGCTATCCTTACAGCACCCATACAACCCATCTTGAGTTGATTCTAGGGTTGTCGTTAAATTACGATTCATCCATTATTTGGTGAAACCCATAAAAACTCAATCTATCTCTCCAATCTTCAAGCAATCTTTAAATAGGAGCGAACTAATTTTGTCGCTCACCCATCATTTTTGCTAAAGGGAGCAGTCAAATTTTTGGAGAAATGGGGATGGGTTTTTCAGGTAACCAATCCCCATAAGACATAAGGGGGCTAGTTGCTCAATGGGCTGAGCAATGCAACCCATCGATCGCCCGCTGGTGGATAAGGATTAGCGATTGGAGCGGAAGGCGGGGTTGAAAAAGAGTCGGCGGATGGTTTGTTGGCGGCGCTCTCGGTTCTCAGAAGTCAAATTCCACAGGCTTTCATAGAAAAAGAAGGACACGCCGGCCAGTTGCTTTTGGCGCACCAGTTGCACTTGGGCGGCCACGCGATCGATCGGCATGGGCTTGACCTTCAAACCCGTGAGAATGCCGACGCTGACGGGAATTTTGTAACTGGCAATTTGTAAATCCCGATCGAGCAGTTCCGCCTCAAAAAGGGCCGAATCTTCCCGGTAAATTTGCACAATCAGTTCATCAATCCAGCCGCGCCCCACCCAGTCTGACCAAGATTGCAAGGAAGTGCTGTAGGCAAAGGGTTGGGGATTGGGCGAAAGGGACATGATCGCAGTCGGTCGCTTGGCCTTGAGGGTTTGTTGAATTTGCCCCATCAGTTGTGTTAGCCGACCCGATCGCCAGCGCATCCAGTCTGGATCTGTGGCTAAATCCGGCGGGGTTTGGCCATCTCGCTCCAGGGCGTATTGGGCCAAGGTGGTGGGGTCATAGCCCAACTCCACCGGATAGGCGAAATGGTCATCAAATTGAATTCCGTCCACCGGGTAGCGAGAAACCAGCTCATCCACCAAATCGGTCATGAATTTCTGCACATCCGGATGGCCAGGATTCAGCCAAACCCGGGTATCGCGTCCGTACTGAAACCGGTTGGAACCGTCACGGCGCTGGGCAATCCAACCTGGATTTCGCCGAGCTAACTCGGAGTTGGCCGGAGTCATTAAGCCAAATTCCAACCAGGGCACAACGGCCAAACCTAAACGACGACCTTCGGCGATCGCCTCGGCGAGGATGTCTCGCTCTTGCAGTTCGGGGTGGGGGTCAATGCGTTGACCGCTGGCCCGTTCGGCCACTTCGCTGGGGTAGAGGGTGTAGCCGCCGTTCCAAACGGTGATGTAAACGGTGTTGAAGTTGGCGGCCTTCAGGTTTTCGAGGGCCTGGCGCAGGCGATCGCGATCGAACAAAATATCGCTGTCAATGTTGGTTAACCAAGCGCCGCGCGTTTCCGGCGGCCGGGCCACGAAGGGTGTGAAGGCATCGGTGGCGGGGGCTTCCAACCGATCATTCAGGGCCTGGCAGAGGAAAGCGGCGGCTTCTCCTCGGGTGACCGATCGCTCCGGTTCCAAGCGACGGGGGTTGGGATAGCTCACCACCTTGCCGGCCCGGACGGCGGCGGCCACGGCCGATCGCACTGGAAATTCCACCCGTTCACCATCTTCAAAGGTTTGGCGCAACAGGGTTCCAGCCCGAGGGTCGGCCGCGTTATCCGTCCAGCCCAAGCGGGTCATGATGATGGCAATTGCCCGATCGCGGCGCAGTGGTTCGTTGTCTTTGCCGGTGCGGGCGATCGGGGGGCCTTCTGGAACAGCCTGATTCAGCAGCCGCGCCAAATCTTCCGGGGTGGCTGGCTCATCGGGCTGAAATTGCCCAGCGCTGTTGAGGGACAGCCATCGCCGCTCGGCCAAAGCTGCCAAACAGCTTCGCGACCAATGATTACCGCCATCGGTGGGGGCTGCGATCGCCCCCAGCGCTAGGGGCCCCGCCCCGATCGCGCCCGAGAGTAAGGCGATCGAGAGTAATGTGCCCGGCGATAGCCTGCCCAAAAATAACGGCTTGTGGAATGGCTTGTGGAATGGCTTGGTGAATAACTGGGTTAATCGTTTGTGGAATGGCTTGGCTAATACTTGGGATTTGGCCAAAACGCCGGATAGGGGCGCTGGGGATCGTGTCATGGTGGTTGCTGCCCGTTCGATCGCATGTTCACCGCAGGGGCGGAAATGCCCAAGGATATAGCGCAATACGAACCATTTCTGACGAGGCCGGCATAGATTGCCTAAAAATCTCCGCCTATCCCCCTAACCTTCGCCTTTCTCGCCACAGAGAATGAACAGCGGGTCGATCGCCGCCAAAACCTGGCTGTTGGCCCGCCGTTCCAAGCGATTGCCCGCCGCTTGCACCACCTCAATGTTCAGCGCTTGCACCTCCGCCAGGGCTTCCGAAAGGGCGTACAGGCCCTCCAGGCTGGTAGACAGGGCCACCACGCGCCCCCCCAAGGGCAGTCGTTCCCACACCGTTTCCAACAAATCCTTTAGGGGCCGCCCACCACCGATGCAGACCCGATCGGGCGGTTGCTTCAGCAAACCAAAACAGTCTGGCGCGCTGCCTTCCACCACCCGCACATTCTTGACCCCAAAGCGATCGCAGTTAGTCCGAATCAGTTGCACCACGTCGGAATCTCGCTCGATCGCCACCACTTGCCCTTGCGGGATCATCAAAGCCGCTTCCACTGAAATAGTTCCCGTTCCTGCACCGATATCCCACAGCACGGAATTGACCGACAACCGCAACATGGACAAAATCGCCAGCCGGGGTTCGCGCTTGGTCATTGGGATGCCCGGCAACCGCTCAAACAAATCATCGGGAATGCCGGGTGTGACGTAGGGCCAAAGAGGTGTGGTCATAAAAATTCAACGATATCAGCGATATCAAGGTTGCGAGAACTGGAGGTTGCGAGAACTGGTCGTCATTGTCTGGAATCAAGCGGAAACGGTTGATTTTTCATGCCCTAACCGCCCTAGACAAGGGGCTTAAGCCCCTTGCCCCCACGATCCGCCAACGGTGGAATCAGGATTGTGGGCGACTTGACGGCAATCACGCAGCCCCTGCTCCGATTCACTCAGGGTGGAATCAGGGTTTCGACCGACTGGGCGATCGCCCCGGAATGGACTGATTCATCAATTAGAAAATTTGATTGATCAAGGTTATTTTTATCAGTTGATTGGATAATGCTTGATTCTTCAATCGCTTTATAGTTATAAAACGAATACAGGTTCGGGCTGGGGTCACTCAATTCCTGGGAGATTGAGCGTCCCATCTCAATGGGCAATGCCCGGAATCAAAGGCTGAAGGCTAACTGGACGATCGCTTGCGGGTTGTTCAAAGCATTAGCTCTCTGAATCTAAGGCATTGTCCGTCACTGGAGTGCTAGTCCCATAGGGGCATAGGGAATCGCTTTCGACTTGTTCGATCGCCCCTGTGCCCCCATTTAATTCCTGCTTGCTCGGCCTCCAGTAGCCATAACCCCAAGTCTGGTGGGCTTTCTGAGTCCCCAGAATACCAACCTTGACCAAGGTTTGACAGAGGTACTCATCAATGACCCTATCTTTGCGATCAACTCCCGCGCCTAGTCGCTGGGATCGGTTTTGTAACTGGATCACCAGCACCGAAAACCGCTTGTATGTGGGCTGGTTTGGTGTGTTGATGATCCCCACCATGCTGACCGCCGCGATCGTCTTCATCCTGGCATTCATTGCCGCGCCGCCCGTAGACATTGACGGCATCCGCGAACCCGTTGCCGGTTCCCTGCTCTATGGCAACAATCTGATTTCCGCCACCGTTATTCCCCCGTCCGCTGCGATCGGGTTGCACTTTTACCCCATTTGGGAAGCCGCCTCATTGGATGAATGGCTCTACAACGGTGGCCCCTACGAGCTGATCGTTTTCCACTTCCTGATTGCGATCTACAGCTACCTGGGTCGCCAATGGGAACTGAGCTACCGATTGGGAATGCGTCCTTGGATTCCCGTGGCCTTCTCGGCTCCCGTCGCTGCTGCCACCGCTGTTTTGTTGATTTACCCGATCGGGCAAGGTAGCTTTTCCGATGGCATGATGCTCGGCATTTCCGGCACTTTCAACTTCATGATTGTGTTCTCGCCGGAACACAATATCTTGATGCACCCCTTCCATATGTTGGGTGTGGCTGGTGTTTTTGGTGGCGCACTGTTTTCCGCCATGCATGGCTCGTTGGTGACCTCTTCCTTGGTGCGGGAAACCAACATGAACGAATCGCCTAATCATGGCTACAAGTTCGGCCAAGAAACGGAAACCTACAACATCGTGGCAGCCCACGGTTACTTTGGCCGGTTGATTTTTCAATACGCCAGCTTCAACAATTCCCGTTCGTTGCACTTCTTCTTAGCCGCTTGGCCCGTGATTGGCATTTGGTTCGCCGCCTTGGGCGTTTCCACCATGTCTTTTAACCTGAATGGATTTAACTTCAATAACTCCATTTTGGATAGCCAAGGACACCCGATTAACACCTGGGCTGATGTGTTGAATCGAGCCAACTTGGGCATCGAAGTGATGCATGAACGGAACGCGCACCAGTTTCCTTTGGATTTGGCAAGTTCGGCGGACTTTCAACCCGTTGCGGCCTTGCAATCGGACTTTCAAGCGGACTTTCAACCCGCTAGCCTGACAGCTCCCGCAATCGCAGGCTAACTGAAAGTTTGTGACAGGCTAACTGAAAGTTTGTGGTGTCAAAATTGGTCTTGAGGCTGATGGAAATGGTGAATCAATGTCATGGTTGGCATGAATTCGTTACCCCGTAGAAGCGCAAATCCATTTCCAGGTGCGATCGCTCCTAATCCGTTTGTCTTAATCCGCTCGTCTTAATCTGTTGAAATTTCAGAGCTTGATCAGACTAATTCTGTCAATCTTGAAATGACCCGATCTCAGTAGCTACCGATTGTTGATGTGGATTGACTGCAATTGATTGCAATTGAATAAAATTAATTGCAATCAACCAAGATTGATCAAAGTTGACCTTAATTAATGAAAATCAATCAAGATAAGTCGAAATTGATTGAAATTAGCATTGGTTAACTCAGAGCAATCAAAGTTGATTGAAATGAATTGAAATTTCTCTTGCACAACTTTGCACCATTTTGCACACCTTAGATCGACACAGATTAATTCGTCGGATTCGTCATTCTCAGCACTCATTGGATGGGGGAGACTGCGCGATCGCACCTCCCCTTTTTGTTCGGCCAAACCACCCCAGCCGAAATCACCGGTTTATTTGTGGCTCTTGAGGAGTTGTGTTCATGACCGTTATTTGGAAACAGCTATCAGCCGATCGTCCGCCGGTCAAGTTAAACCTGTGGGCCGTAGGATTCTTTGCTGTCTTTCATCTTGTTGCCCTCTCTGCCCCTTGGTTTTTCTCTTGGTCAGCCCTGGGAGTTTGCCTCCTGTTGCACTGGCTATTTGGCAGCATTGGCATCTGTCTCGGCTTTCACCGCCTCCTCAGCCATCGCAGTTTCCAAGTGCCCAAACCCCTAGAATATTTGATTGCCTTAATTGGCTCTATGGCGCTGCAAGGGGGGCCAATCTTTTGGGTCGCGGGTCACCGATTGCACCACGCTTTCACCGAAGACGAAGACAAAGACCCCTATTCCTCTCGGCGCGGTTTTTGGTGGAGCCATATGCTCTGGATGTTGTATCCGCGGCCGGAGTTTTTTGAATACGATCAATACCAACGCTATGCGCCGGATTTGGCCCGCGACCCCGTTTATCGGTGGTTAAATCAAAACTTCCTGTGGCTGCAACTCCCGATCGCGATCGGGTTGTATTTCTGGGGTGGTTGGTCTTTTGTGATTTACGGCATTTTCCTGCGAGCCGTTTTGCTTTGGCATTCCACCTGGTTCATCAATTCCGTAACCCATTTGTACGGGGGCTATCGTCCCTTTGCAACTGAAGACACCACCCGCAATCTCTGGTGGGCGGCCATTTTGACCTATGGCGAAGGTTGGCATAACAATCACCATGCCTACCCCCATGTGGCGAAATGTGGTTGGCGTTGGTGGGAAATTGATATGACCTGGTGGGCGATTTGGGTGCTGTCTATTTTGGGCTTGGCTCGCAATATTCATCAGCCGCCGGAGTTGCTGGAGTCATAAGCTTTTGAGCCGAAAGCTTGAAACAGAATCCGTGATTCAATAATTCAAAAACAGAACTGAAAACCATCGAAACAAGGGGCTTAAGTCCCTTGTTTTCGTTGGTAGCCGTATCTTGATTAAATCCGTGATTCAATAATTCAAAAACAGAACTAAAAACCATCGGTGCAAGGAGCTTAATTCTCTTGTCTTTGTTAGTGAATTTATCTTAAGTCTAAGAAGTACATTAAAAATAAATCTGTAAAACAAACCTCAAAACCAAACCTCAAAACCAAATCTTAAGACCAAATCTTAAAATCAAATCTTAAAGCCCATGAATTGATCGATCGACTTGATAGACCCGACCATTAACAATTCTTGAAACGATCGAACCGGTTGACGATCGGGCCATGTCGTTCGGGAAGCCGTGCGGCATAATGGGGCGTGGTCTCGGCTTTGGGGCCGATCGACTGGGATTTTTGACCGAGATCGCTCGCCATGATTGAAGTGGAACAGTTGCGGAAGGTCTACGGCAGCACCGTAGCCATTCGCGAGGTGACGTTTTCTGTGGAGCCGGGAGAAATTTTGGGGTTTTTGGGCCCCAACGGTGCAGGCAAAACCACCACAATGCGGATTTTGACCGGCTATCTACCGGCTACCAGTGGCACGGCGCGGGTAGCGGGATTTGATGTGCATGACAATTCGATGGCGGTGCGCGAACGGATTGGCTATTTGCCAGAAACGCCGCCCCTCTACCCAGACATGACGGTGGAGGGATTTTTGAACTTTGTGGCGCGGATTAAGGGCGTTTCGGCGGGCGATCGGGCGGAGCGGGTGCGCTGGTCGATCGAGCGCTGTGGTTTGAGCGATCGCCGCAAAACCATCATTAATAAATTGTCGAAGGGCTATCGCCAGCGGGTAGGGATTGCCCAGGCGATCGTGCATGATCCACCGGCCATTGTGTTGGACGAGCCAACGGTGGGTCTGGATCCGCGCCAAATTGCGGAAGTCCGTAACCTAATCAAAAGTTTGGCGGGTGACCATACGGTGATTTTGTCCACCCACATCCTGCCGGAAGTGAGCATGACTTGCAGCCGGGTGGCGATCGTGAACGGTGGGCGGGTGGTGGCCACCGACACCCCCGATAACCTGATGGCGGGTCGTGTGGGCGGCGCGGCCTACGATTTGGAAATTGATGGCGCTGAGTCGGCGTTGGTGATCCTGACAGAAGGAGAGCCGCCGCAATTGCTTGATCGAGCGGCCCAGTTGGTGGAGCGGTTGCAAACGTTGGCGGGAGTGCGATCGGTCACGCTTCAAGGATCTCCAGGCGATCGGGTCGATCGATTGCGGTTGAAGGTGGCGATCGAGCGAGATACGGAACCGGCCCAAGAAATTGCCCGCGCCATCATTGCCGCCGATTTGGGGCTATGTGAATTGCGCCGCAGCCAAGCCACCTTGGAAGATGTGTTCTTGGATTTGACCACGGAGGAACCGACGACCCCAATGGAGACAGCTGGGGCGATCGATTCCCTTGATCCGGTGGCTGCGGATCCCGAACCGATCGACCTTGCCATTTCCCCAGACTCGCCCCCGGAAGCTGCTGAATAAGGCCCGCTAGGAAGGCCCGCTAGGGTTGATCTGTCATACCAGTTTTGAGCTGCCAGCTTTTCTGCGCATGGATTGCGAGTTACGGATATAGAACCGGCAACCAGCTAGTCAACGAATTGCATTATCAAAGAGTGCTTTCTTCTGACCTTGCTTCCTAACACTTTCCTGTTTCCAATTGCCATGACTGACTCTTCTTGCTTTTCAGCTTTCAATTCTTAATGCTGGTTTTAATGCTGACCTCTTGATTTGGTTTGCTCATCTTTCACGGCTAACTTTTAGATTTTTCTCAAGGATGGTTGAAACTGAGGCATGGCTGTTAACTTAGGGCATCGATTGCGAGTAATTTTGGCCAATATTGTGGCCATCTATCAACGAGAATTACAGAGCTATTTTGTCTCTCCCTTGGCCTATGGAGTGGCTAGTATTTTTTGGTTAATTGCAGGCATTTTCTTTGTAGCAGTGCTGCTGGGACCGGCGGGCATCATTGCCCAATCGGCCATGCGCGATATGCAGGGCCAGCAAATGGGCATTCCTGTGCCGCCGATTGATGTTCCCTACGAGTTTCTGAAAATTTATTTGGGGAGTTTGGGGTCACTATCCCTTTTCATTCTGCCGATTTTGTCCATGAGTCTCTATACCGAAGAGCGCAAACGCGGCACGATCGAGCTACTAGCCACATCACCAATCACGAACTGGGCCGTAGCCCTGGGCAAGCTCTTAGGGGTGCTCACCTTTTTTGCCAGCATTTTGGCTCCAATTTTGTTGCTGGAATTGATTGTTTTGGCGGCTTCTAATCCGCCCATTTCTCCTTGGGTGGCAGTATCGGGGCACCTGGGGCTGTTGCTGATGGGGGGTGGCGTTTTGTCTCTGGGAATGTTCCTGTCATCCCTAACGGCTAGCACGGTTTTGGCGGCGATGATGACCTTTGCCCTCAATCTTTCCCTCTGGATTATTGATCTGTTGGCTAACGCGATCGGGGGTGATGTGGGCCAGGCGATCGGGCATTTATCCTTGCTGAAACATTACGAAGCGGCAGTGCGTGGTGTGCCCGAAACAGGCAGTGTGATTTTGTTTTTGAGCTATATCCTACTCGGTATTTTCCTAACGGCCCAATCGGTGGAAACTTTCCGTTTTCAGCGCTCTTAGGCATTTCCTTGCATTCTGGATTTTAGGGCGATCATCTAAATTTCATCGCTTAAATTCCATCGCCTGAGTTCAAGTGCCTGAGTGCGATTCGGGAAACGCAATTGAGGAACTGCAATTGAGGAACTGCAATTAAGCAGATGAAATTGTGCAAGTGAAATTGGGTGGATTCAGTATTAATTCTGGCTTGTTTGCCATTCAGGGGGAACTGATTTAGTGGCTATGAAACTGGCATCTGTGCGGCAACTGTTGCCTCGTTATCTCAAATCTGGGCTTAGATATCTCGGTAAATATCTAATTTTTGTGGGCCTGTTCCTGATGACGGCGGGCCTGTCAGCGGGCTTTGTGGGTGGCTGGGGCCCCTTGGCTGGGGGGCTGATGGTCGCTGGCATTGTGGCGATCGGGATTTGGCTGGTCACCCACGGTAATTTGCGCCGCACTTGGAGCCAGCGATCGACCCAATCTAATACCAATGCATTGTTGGCGACCTTGGCCGCGTTGCTGATTTTTGGGGCGATCAATTTCTTGGGATCTCGTTACAGTACCAAGTTTGATTTAACCGAAACTCAACTGTTTACGCTGGCTCCCGAAACCCAGGAAACGGTGCGCAATTTGGGTCAAAAAATCAAAATCTTGGTTTTTGATCGATCGCTCTCTGATACCGATCGGGAACTGCTGAATAATTACGCCAAATTAAATCCCAATTTCACCTATGAATTAGTGGATCCACAGGTGGATTTTGGCCGGGCCCAAAGTTTTAAGGTCAAATCCTTTGGGGAAGTGTATTTGGAAGCAGGTGAACAGAAACGCTTGGTGACCACCTTGGGGCCCGAAAGTCGCCTGAAGGAAACGGAGCTAACCAACGCGATCGCCCAGCTTTCCAGCACCACCCAAGCAACGATTTATTTCCTGCAAGGCCACGGAGAGCGCCCAATTGAAGGAGAACAGGGCGGTTTGACGGAAGCGGTGACGGGCCTGAAAACCAAAAACTTCATCGCCAAACCCTTGAACCTGATTCGCGAGGGCAAAATTCCCGAGGATGGCATTGCCTTGGCAATCATTGGCCCCCAACGTCCTTTGCTCGATCGGGAACTGGTACTGCTGGAAACCTATTTGCAGCGAGGTGGGCGGCTGTTGGCGCTGCTGGATCCCGCGTCCGATGGCGGCCTCAGCCAGTTGCTGACCCGTTGGGGGGTGAAGCTGGATAACCGCCTGGTGGTGGATGCGTCGGGAACGGGCCAGTTGGCCGGTTTAGGCCCCGATGCCCCGATCGTCACCCAATACGGCGACCACCCAATCACCCAGGATTTCAAAGGCGGGGTTTCGATTTACCCGGTGGCGCGATCGCTCGAAATCGTCACCACCAGCGGCATCACGGCCACGCCTCTCATCAAAACCGACGAAAAGAGTTGGGCTGAAAGTGAACCCACCGCCCAACAACTCACCTTCACGCCCCCGCAAGATCGCCAAGGGCCGTTGGTTTTGGGGGTTGCCTTGGAACGGGCGATCGCCCCTGAACCGGCCGCGAGTCCCTCCCCCAGTCCTAGCCCGACGGCCAGCCCCAGCCCGACCGTATCTCCAACGGCATCCCCAACGGCTAGTCCAAGTCCGACCGTATCTCCAACGGCATCTCCAACTGCTTCTCCGACGGCTAGCCCAAGTCCGACCGTATCTCCAACCGCATCCCCGACCGCATCTCCGACGGCTAGCCCAAGTCCGACGGTATCCCCAACCGCATCCCCGACGGCCAGTCCCAGCCCGGCCCCTCCGAAAGCTGCTCGGTTGGTGGTGATTGGTAACTCGTCGTTTATGGCGGATGGGCTATTTAGCCAGCAGCTCAATGGCGATGTGTTTCTGAATTCGGTGGGTTGGTTGGGCGATCGCGCGGAAAGCAGCCTTTCCATTCGGCCGCGCGAACCCAATAACCGACGTTTCACCATCACGAATCAACAGTCCGCGCTGTTGCTGCTGTTGGCGTTGGGGGTGTTCCCGATCGGGGGGCTGACCTTGGCGGGTGTGATGTGGTGGAAGCGACGCTAGGGAGCGAACGACTATGAAGCTCAAATCTTCGACCCTTTGGATTTTGGCGATCGCCCTGGGGGTGGCCGGTGGCGTGGCTTTGTTTGAGACGCAATCCACCCAAAAACAAGCCCAACAACAGCAACAGGCCAAGCTGTTTGGCTTTGCGGAAGCTGATATCCAACAGTTGACCCTGAAGCTGGGCGATCGAACCGTGCAGCTCGATCGCCGGGCCAACTTCCAACCGGGGCAAACCCTGTGGGAATTGCGGTTGAATGGAAGTGCAGCGGAACCGGCCAGCGATGGAGCCGTGGCGTTTTTGACCAGTTTGCTGGCCTCGTCTCAGCGCGATCGCACCATTGAGCGATCGCCCGCCCAGCTTGCAGAATTGGGACTCGATCGCCCCCGTGCCGAAATCACGATGCGCCTGAAAACCGGCCAGCAACATCGACTGGCGATCGGGCAGGCTGGGTTTGACGATTCTTTTCTCTATGCGTTGGTGGATCCGCCCCAACCCTTGCCGGGTAAGGTGTCTGTGTCCTTAATTCCCAAGGATTTTCAGCTCGCCACAATCGATCGGCCCTTAGCGGAATGGAAGCAACCGCCGCCGCCCCCGAGTCCTAGCCCGAGTGGATCGGTCACGCCCAGCCCGACAGCCAGCTCGACAGTCAGCCCGACGGCTAATCCCACAGCCAGTCCCAGTCTCAGCCCCAGCCCCACAACCTCACCATCGCCCGCAGCCTCACCGTAGGGGCGCATCGCCATGCGCCCTCCGGTACGCCAGATCCCCCAATACCCAAAGAAGATCAAGCGATTGATCCTGGCGGAGGGCGTACATCGGAGGGCGTACATCGGTACGCCCCTACGCAAAACCCGTGGGGACGGCGGTGCTGGCTGCTGTCGGGGTTTCGCTTAAAATTCAAAGGTTCGATCGCGCCTGCCACCTTTGCAAACATGTCTTTAGCCACTGCAACACTGCTCATTAACTGTCCAGATCAACGGGGTTTAGTCGCCAAAATTGCCAGTTTTATTGATGCCAACGGTGGCAATATTCTGCACGCCGACCAACACCAAGACCCGACAGCCAATCTCTTTTTGAGTCGGGTGGAATGGCAACTAGATGGGTTTAATTTACCCCGGGATTTAATTGATCCAGCCTTTGGGGCGATCGCCAAACCCCTCGGCGCAACTTGGCAGCTTCACTTCTCTGACGAAGTACCCCGGATGGCTATTTGGGTTAGCCGTCAAGATCATTGCCTGCTGGATTTGCTGTGGCGGAACAAAGCCGGTGAAATCCCCGCCAAAATTGTTCTCATTATTAGCAATCACCCGGACTTGGCCCCGATCGCCCAACAATTTGGCATCGACTATCACCACGTGCCCATCAGCAAAGATACCAAGGCCGAAGCCGAAGCTAAACAATTGGAGCTACTGCGGGAATATCAAATTGATTTGGTGGTGCTGGCGAAATATATGCAAATTCTCACCCCGGGATTTGTGGCGGCTTTTCCGAATGCGATTAACATTCACCATTCCTTTTTGCCGGCATTTCCCGGAGCCAATCCCTACCAACGGGCACACGATCGGGGTGTGAAAGTGATTGGCGCAACGGCCCACTACGTCACCCAAGATTTGGACGAAGGGCCGATTATTGAACAGGATGTTTCTCGAGTCAGCCACCGCGACACCGTTGAGGATTTGGTTCGCAAAGGGAAAGATCTAGAACGAGTGGTTTTGGCCAGGGCGGTGCGGTTGCACTTACAAAACCGGGTGTTGGTGTATGGCAACCGCACGGTGGTGTTTGAGTAGGTTTTTGAACCGGGGATTCACCGAAAATGGGTAGCGGAATGGGTTATGCGATCGGAGCAAGAAATTTACTGAAAACTTAGCCGATCGCCTGGGATGCTGCCAATTGGATTCCGTGGCGATCGAGCAGCTCTTGCACCGGAATCTTGGTGTAATCCTTGCTATAAAAATCATCATGCACCACTTGCCCGTCCCAAATAATGATATCTAGGTCGATCGTCCGGGGGCCAGATTTAATTGGCCCCTTGACACGCCCTAGGCGCTTTTCCAAATCCTTCAAATATTGATTAAATTCCAAATAGCTTAAGTTGGTGGATACCCAATAGGCTCCATTCAAGAAATCATCCTGATCTTGATAGCCAACAGGAGCGGTCACAATGTAAGCGGATTTATCAACCAGTTGATGTTCCTGGGCTAAAATTTGCTCCGCTCGCTGGCAATGGTGCTGGGGTTCAATGTTGGAACCAACGGACAAAATTGCTTGATACATGGAATTTAGCCTCAGAAGCGGGATCAAACGTTGGTTAAACGGGCACAGGCGATCGCTGGAAAAAAGGGCGATCACCGGTTGGGATCGCCCTTATGTTTATTGCTTAATTTGGGTGGTCTGCTCGTAGGTCACGGCATTTTGCCCCACATTGGTTAGGGATTCGCCCCCATCCACAAACAAAATTTGCCCATTCACAAAAGGATTATTCAGGATATAGTTCACCGCTTGAGAAATATTTTCCGTAGAGCCTTGTTGCTTCACGGGAATGCCCTGAACTCGCCACTGAATATAGTCACTGGTGCGGCTCCCGGCGGGCAAAATGACACCCGGAGCAATGCCATTAACCCGCACTTGGGGAGCCAGTTCAATCGCCGCCAATTTTGTAAATTCTGCCAAGGCTTTTTTGGAGAGCAAATAGGCTGAATATTGATATTGGTTGAAAGCCACCTTGTTGTCGATGATGTTAATCACACAGCCGGTTCCGCCGTTTTTGGCAAAGGCTTGGGTGAGGAAGTAGGGGGCTTCAAAATTCACCTTAAATTGCTTGGCAAACAGGTCAGGCGTTGTCTCTGCGATCGGGGCTGCGTCATACACGGAAGCACTGTTAACCAACAGGTTTAAATCGCCAAAACGCGATCGCACGCGATCGATCAAAGGCTGCATGTCCAGTTCATGGAGTAAGTCAAAGGGAAACAGCTCGCATTCCACTCCCAAAGCGCGAAATTCCGCTGCTGTTTCCTGGGCTGCATCGTGGGAGGAACCATAGTGCAGGGCAATGTTGTAGCCTGCTTTGGCCAAACCGAGGGCGATCGCCTTGCCAAGCCGAATGGCGGAACCCGTAACCAGTGCCGTACCTTGAGTTTGGGTCATGATTGGGGGAAATAGAGTATCAGAATGTCCTGGGCAATCGCGACCCAACGAGTTCAAAACAACGCAATTAAGCAGTTTAAACTGATTATTAATATTCTGTTACGTTCTGGCTCATCTGCGGTTGATCGGTAGCGGATGAGCGCTCAAGGGCTTTGGAAAAATTCTGGCTTGTTCTGAGAGGATGTCCAAAAAGCCCAAACTACTACCTTGTGGGTTGTATTAATCGACGAAGACAAGGGGCTTAAGCCCCTTGCCCCTGCGGCTACTAGCACCTTTACAAGTACCCCAAGTTACTTCTCAGATATCCTTTCAGAACGAACGGCTTGAATGCCTGCAAAGATAACGGAAGGATCCTGGTGTAAATCAACCGTGAGGGTTGGGTCAATTGCCCGGAGATATTGCACGATCGCGGGGCCATCGCCGCCGGTAATCACTGCCGTGCCGTGGGGATAGCGCGATCGCCAGGTTTGCAACCAAGTTTGTGCCAGGACGGTCACGCCCCAGACCGTACCACTGGCGATCGCCCCGATCGAGTCCTGGGCCCAGAGGGTTGGGAGTTGGGTGGGTGGCAGCACGGCCGGCAGGGCGGCAGTTTTTTCCGTGAGGCTGCGCAATTGCAACCCCAACCCCGGCGCGATCGCCCCGCCGATCAGTTGCCGGTTGGGATCCACCGCCGTCACGGTCAGGGCCGTGCCGCCATCAATCACCAGGGCCGGGAATCCATAGCGCTGACCTGCGCCCAGCACAGCCAAGGCGCGATCGATCCCCAAGGTGGAATACAGCCCCCCGATCGGGAGATCGGCCAACGTGATGATGCGCCAGTCAGCCCGATCGCTCCATCGATCGAGTGCCCCCGGAACCACTGAGGCGGCCCAAACGGGTCGCTCTAGGGCCAGATGATCCGGGGGCGGCTGCGCATCATCCCAGATGCGATCGAGCCGATCGCCCGTCCAATCGCCCCAATGCCAGCGCGAATTCCCCACCATCAGCGATCGCCAGCGATCGGCCCCATCGTTGCTCGTCGCCATCGGGAGCACAATTAATTAAACCTGATGGAAATTAAACCTGATGGGATGAGACCAGCTTAGAACTGGCGCAAAAACCGGAGATCACTGGCATAAACCCGGCGAATATCGTCGATTTGGTGCAGAACCATGGCGAAGCGCTCCACCCCAAAGCCCGCCGCAAAGCCTGAATAGACCTCAGGATCCAGCCCAGCGGACTTCATTACGTTGGGATCCACCATGCCGCAACCCAGCACCTCTAGCCAGCGCCCTTTCCACTTCACATCCACCTCCGCCGAGGGTTCCGTGAAGGGAAAGTAGCTGGCGCGGAACCGCACTTCCACTTCCCCGAAAATTTCGCCCAGGAGGGTTTCGATCGTGCCTTTCATGTCCGTGAAGGTCAGGCCCTCATCGATCGCCAGCAGCTCAATTTGGTGGAACACGGCCGCATGGGTTGCATCCACCGTGTCGCGTCGATAGACCCGGCCGGGAGCCACAACGCGGATGGGCGGTTCGCGCTCTTCCATGTAGCGAAGCTGCACGGCGGAAGTGTGGGTGCGCAGCAGGTTGCCGTCGGGCAAATAGAAGGTGTCGGCCATGTCGCGGGCCGGGTGGTCGGCGGGCGTGTTCAGGGCCTCGAAGTTGTAATAGTCCGTTTCCATTTCGGGGCCATCGGCCACTGTGTAGCCCAAGCCAACGCAGATATCGACTACCCGGTCGATCGTGCTGGCGAGGGGATGCTTGCGGCCTAAGGGGCGATAGGTTCCCGGCGCGGTCACATCCAAGGTTTCCGCATCCAGCCGGGCCCGAATGGCCGCCGCTTGCAGATCTGCCCGTCGGCGATCGAGCAGGTCTTGCACCGCGTCTTTCACTTCGTTGGCCTTGGCTCCAATCCGCGGCCGATCTTCGGCGGGCAGCTTGCCCATGCCCCCCAGTACGGCGGAGATTTTGCCTTTTTTGCCCAGGAAGGCAACGCGCAACTGCTCGATCGCGTCGAGGTCAGGGGCTTGGCCGATCGCGCTTTGGGCTTCGGCTTGCAGTTGGCTCAGTTGGGCTTCGAGGTCGCTGACCTGGGTGGCAGTCATGGCTGAAAACAATTGAGAAAGGCGGCATGGAGTTGGGTTTAATGAATTCGCCGAATGCGCCAAAAAATCGCAAAGCGATCGGCTGAAATCATCACCCGTCCCATCAAAGGATAGAGCATCGGGCGATCGCCCGCTTGTTTTCTGGCCTAAGATCCTGGCCTTAGGATTTGGTTAATTTCAATGATGAGCGAACCTCAAACGGTTGAGACCAGCTATCTGGGCCAGACAAGCCAGCGCCAAACCCCGAATTCCCTGGCGAATCCCCTGGTGATCGGGCTGTTGGGTTTGCTGGTGACCGGTGGAATGCTAGGCGGGGCGATCGGGATTTTGAATTTATCAGCCCCCCGGGCGATCGCCCAAACCCGCCCCAGCCAGCCCAGCGCCCCCAACGTCCTCAATATTCTGCGCGGGTTGCCCCAACCGACCACCGCCCCCGCCAACCGGCCCGCCATCTTTGCGGCCAATGCCTACGGCCAGCAAAGCCTGAACTTCCAGAGCAAATCCAACGCAGAAGCTGCCATCCAGTTCTATCGCCAAGCGCTCGGCCGCCTGGGCTACACCGAACGCACCACCAACACCAGGATTGGGCAATGGGGGTTCAGCATTGTTTTTGACCCACCGGCCAGCTTGGGCCTCAAACCCAGCAGCACCGCCCCGCGCAACACCCTGGAAGTGGGCGACCAAGTGACTGTTCAAGGCAGCGGCAGCCCCTCGGTGGTGTTGGTGTTGCAAGGAACGATGCTGTCTCCTGACACCATGAACACCAATATTCGCTTTGAGGAAATTTAGGGCGCGATCGCCCCTGTCATCAAGCAAGGTCTAAATTGCAATTATTTTTTTAAGGACGCACTGCCCTAGACAAGGGGCCCAGTGGGTGTCGTTATTAAGGCTGAATCGCTTGATATTCCTTGCCTCAATCGTCGTAACAAGGGGCTTAAGCCCCTTGTCCCTTACGATCACGTAGCGGCGGAATCAGGGTTTTAGGCGATTTGGCGATTAGTCCTCAACTTCTCATGATCGCGCAATGATGACGTGGGTGCTTTGGGGATTGGCTGATCGTCTCTGAGCCAGAGTCGCCAAGCGCAATGTCTACAAGCGCAATGTCTAAACATCAGCGATCGAAAATTAACCGGGGAAAATGCCATAGGTTCGGTTAGCACTCCCTTTCCGAGAGTGCCAAATTTGCATACAGTCTTGGGGTGAACCATTGGTAAATCACGGATAGCGACCCCACACCCCTATGGTTAAGATCGTCTCCTTCAGCGACGAATCGCGCCGCGCCCTCGAAAACGGTGTTAACGCCTTGGCCGATGCCGTGCGCGTCACGCTGGGCCCTAAAGGCCGAAACGTTTTGCTGGAAAAGAAATTTGGCATTCCCAGCATCGTGAATGACGGCATCACGATCGCGAAAGAAATTGAATTGGAAAGCCCCCTGGAGAATACGGGTGCTCGCTTGGTGCGCGAAGTGGCCATCAAGACCAAAGATATTGCTGGTGACGGAACCACGACGGCCACCGTGTTGGCCCAAGCCCTGGTGCGCGAGGGCATGAAAAACGTGACCGCCGGTACCAACCCCGTGGCCCTGCGGCGCGGGATTGACAAAACCGTTGCCCGGTTGGTGGCGGAAATTAACGAGCTGGCGCAACCGATCAGCAGCAACGAGGCGATCGCCCAAATTGCCGCCGTGGCCGCCGGTAGCGACCCAGAAATCGGCAGCACGATCGCCAATGCCTTTGATCGGGTCACCCAAAACGGCGTGATCACCGTGGAAGAGTCGAAATCCTTGACCACCGAAGTGGATGTGGTGGAAGGGATGCAGTTCGATCGCGGCTACACCTCGCCCTACTTTGTGACCGATTCCGAGCGGATGATCACGGAGTTGCACAACGTGGCTGTGCTGCTGACAGACGGCAAAATCAATAGCCTCACGGAAATTGTGAGCATTCTGGAAGGAGTGGTGCGCGATGGCAAATCGCTGTTGATCATTGCCCAAGATATTGAAGGCGACGCGCTTTCCACCTTGGTGATCAACAAACTGCGAGGCGTGCTGAACGTGGCCGCTGTGAAAGCTCCGGGCTTTGGCGAGCGCCGCAAGTTCATGCTCGAAGATATCGCTCTCGTGGTCGATGGCCAGGTGGTGAGCGAAGAAACGGGCACGAAGCTCGAATCCTGTGATACCAGCGTTTTGGGATATGCCCAAAAGGTGACGATCACCAAGGATTCAACCACGATCGTGGCGGGCGATCGGGCAGATCAAGCCGCCATTGCCGCGCGCGTTCAACAGCTCAAGGACGAACTGGCCGCCACCGACAGCGACTACGACACCGAAAAGCTGCAAGAGCGAATCGCCCGCTTGATCGGTGGCGTGGCTGTAATTAAAGTGGGCGCGGCCACCGAAACCGAACTGAAGGAACGGAAGCTGCGCATTGAAGATGCCGTGAACGCCACCAAAGCCGCGATCGCGGAAGGGGTGGTGGCCGGTGGTGGGGCAACCCTGATGCGCCTGGCCAAGCTGGCCGAAAGCTTCAAGGCCACCCTGAACGAGGAAGAGGCGATCGGGGCCAGCATTGTTGCTAAAGCCTTGACCACGCCCCTCAGCCAAATTGCCGAAAACGCCGGTTACGAAGGCGCTGTGGTGGTTGAAAAGGTGCGTAACCAGGGCGATCACATCGGCTTCAACGCGCTGACCGGAGCCTATGAAGACACCCAAGCGGCAGGGATCATTGACCCGGCCAAGGTGTTGCGGACGGCCCTGCAAAATGCCGCCTCGATCGCTGGTTTGGTGCTGACCACCGAGGCGATCGTGGTTGATAAACCCGAACCGAAACCCGCTGCTCCCGCTGGTGGTGATCCCATGGGCGGCATGGGCGGCATGGGTGGTATGGGCGGCATGGGTATGGGTGGCATGGGCATGGGTGGCATGGGTATGGGCGGTTTCGGGATGTAATTCCTGGCTCGATCGCCCGTTCCAGTCTCCTTAGCTGCGATTGGGCCCATCTTCATAGGGCCCACCGCAGTTCTCATCATCCAAAAGCTTGCCAGTGCCCCAGCTCAAACACTGAATCAGCGATCTCATCGGCGATCGCATCAGCAATTGAGTTTTAGTTACTGAGTCTCAATTGCTGAGACGTTGAGGCAAACGCAAAAACGCAAAAACAGAGGGCCAGGAATTATCCCAGCCCTCTGTTGCGTTGTGGTGAATTGTTGAGCCTTGTCCTGCAAAAACCAGGAACCGAGCAATGACTGCCCAAGACCTTGACAGTCATCGCCCGATCGCCCCACTTAGCACTTGCGATTAGCGCTTGCGATAGGGCACAGCGGTAGCGATGTTGATGTTGGCCAAAGGCGTGCGGGACACCACCGGCAGCGAGGGGGTTACCGAACGAGCCATGCCGAGGAACCCAGCGGGGCTGCCAGCGCCAATTTTCTTCTCTTGGGGAGTGAAGCGACGCACCGAGTTTTGCCACACCACTTGCGGGAAGCCCAGTTGGCTGCGGTGGTAAGCCTCGTAGCGAGGAGTCTTCAGGTTGAAGGGGGTTTCGCCTCCGGTACGCTGGGGCAGCACACGACGACGCTGGTAAGGAACCGTGTTGTCGCCAAAGTTAGCGGCGTATTCTTCGCTATCCACCAGTGCGTCGATGAAACCTTGCAGACCCTTAGTGGGCAGCAGGATCGACCAAGCGATCTTTTCTCGCTCGCTGTACACGTCACGGCCCAAAATCCGCTGGACGCAGATTTCCACGAAGCGATAGTTGCTGTTGGTGTCCAGGTTCAGGCGGCGGAAGCTATCCGACGTGGCCAAGCCCCGGATGAAATCCTTAACGGTGATTTGACCGTAACGGAGTTGCGATTCCAGGAAGGTTTGGCGGTTGTTAGCGATGTTTTGGTGCTCGCTGAAGACCTGGCGATAGGCCGCCCAGATCAGCTCGTCCATGTCACCGCCAGAGAAGACGTTTTCGATTGCGTAAATTTTCGGTTGCTCTTCACTGCCCACTTCGTAACCAGCCACACGTTGGTTTTGCGAAGAAGGGGAGAAGCTCAATACAGGAATAGCCACGTCAGAATCTCCGTAGTCTCGGTAGTCTCAAAAAGTCACGGGCTTTGTTAACGTGCGCTTGTTAAAGGCACATCGGCTGGCAGGAACCAACAAGGTGACGCTGCCAAATTTGCCATTTTTCAGGTTACGAGATTGCCGCGAGGGCAAGCACGGTTCCTGAAAAACGCTTAATAAAGCTTGACATGCACGGGGAGCCGCGCATGGTTCGCTGTGGGAATGGTGCGATCGCGCCTGTGTTGGCCGGATGGGGCCAGGCGTTGATCGCCCGGTCAGCAGAAGCGCCGAAGCACTCCACTGTTTAAAAGCATTGCTAGCTATCGCAAATTGTACCAAAGCGTTTCGCGTCGCTGGTGGTTCTTCACGAACCAAGTCGGATTCTGAGGAATTTGGCGGGCGATCGCCCCTCAATGGCCAACCCGGGATTTGCTGACCCGATCGTGGCCCACTCAGGCATTACCAACCCAGGCATTACCAACCCAGGGCCGAGATTGCCTGCTCCCGATCGCCCCCGGCCGCCACCGCCGATTGATCACAACCCACCCGCACTTCCGTGCAGAACGTGGCCGTATTGAAGCCGCCAAACCGCTTCAGCACACTGGTGCGCATCCGTAAATTCGGGTTGGGAAACCAAAAACGCTCCACGGAACTCATGGTTTCATATTCCGTGGTTAAAACCATGCCCCCTTCCTCGTCCAGGTGATATTCACCGGCTACGGGAGCCGTTTCCGCATAGCCCCGTTCCCGCAGCAGCTTGCCCCGGCGATCGTCCGTGGCATCTGGCACAATCACCATCACCGTTTGTCCCTCGTGGTTGTCTTCTTCGGAAGCATCCCAGGCCATCAAGCTTTTCCAGGTCACCAGGGCCCCACCGGCCGCGGCGGCAGGGTCAATGTCATACATCTGGCAAATTTCGGCCAAACGCGGATCGGTGACCTCTAGCATTTCCACCTGAATTTCCGATTCGCCCACTTCGGCCCGCCGGAAGGCCAGGTGGTGGGTGACCCGCTGGGATTGCCATTGGCCGGCGCTTTGGCGGAAATAGTCGAGGGCGCTGGTGAGCTGAGGTGCGGTGCTGGTGGCGGTCATAGGATTGGTTTGCAAAGGTTAATTAACAGGTTGAGACCGGTTTGAAGTTGCTTGGGCAGCGGGCCAAAGTGGGATTCTTGAAGACGCGAAAGCGCGGTGGCAGAATTTCGGGTAAATGAATCGGCTAGCGAATGGGCTGATGAATGGTTTGATTAATCGTTAATTTTGAAACAGGTGGCGACCAGCAGGAAACCCCACTTGGAATTTTGCCGGAAATCTTGGGCTGAATCTCGGGATGATTGTCCGAATGGTTTTCTGAATCAACGGACGAATTTGGAATCAAGTTGGACATTTGGTGAAAGACCATGCCCGATCGCCCCGTTGCTCGATCGACCCATGTTGTTGCTCCGGAAGGCTTGCCCATTCACTACCAACCGGCAACCCGATCGCGCCGGTTTTGGTGGGGAGCGGCCTTGAGTGCGATCGCCCTTCATGGGCTGGCTCTCTGGAGTGTGGGGCGATCGGGGGCCCAAGCGGGGCCAGCGGCGGGGCCCTTGCCGGTGGTGCGGGTGACCTTGCCAGCGGCCGGTGGCTCGGCAACTTCAACGGGGCCGATCGCTCCCAATAATCCCGCCAACCCCGTTCCCGCTAATCCCGCGAGTGCTGTGGCGACTAATCCGGCTGCTTCCGGCGCTCCTCCGGTAAATCCCACTGCGGGGCAACCGTTGCGGCCGCTGGCTCCCCTGCGGCAAGTGGATCCGGGTCAACTGCAAGGCTCGGGGGCCGCCAGCCAACCCCGCTGGCCCGGCGAGCCGACTGGTGGGGCCCCGATTCCCGATCGGCCCTTCAACCCCGACCCGATCGATCCGAACATGCCCCCGGACTATGCCGCTCCCGGTTGGCAAAATGCGCCCCCAAATCGCCCGATCGCCCCGAATTCTGCTCCCAATGGAACGGGGCCAAATCCCAATAGCCCGCCCGCTCCCAATGCCGGGAATTCTGGCGGCCCAAGCACCAACCCCAACCCAGGCCAGGGGGGAAACCAAGCATTCGGCCTGGCGATTGTTGGGTTAGAACTAACCACGCCGGGAGATGGCAGCCCGATCGTCCAAGCGGCCGACCTGAGCCGCCTGCCCCAGTTGCAATCCGCGCCGCCGAGTTTGAACTTGCGAGACTATCCAGAGTTAGCCAATTGGACCGATCGAGCGGTGGATTTACGGTTGGCCGTGATGGCCGATGGCTCCGTTGGCTTTGCGGGATTGCTGACCCCGGGCTTAAGTGCGACAACCCAACAGGCCCTCGAAGCCCGCGCCGCCCAACTGCGATTTTTGCCGGCCCTCACTGCCACAGGTCAGCCGATCGCCATCTATTTACGGCTTACAATGCGCTTGTCGCCCAAGGCGTGAGCGCGATCGGCTAGAAAACTCGTCCAAAAAACAGGAAAAAGAACCAGAAATCACATTTTCTCATTAGGGCCTGTCGTCATTTCCTAGGATCAGGTGGCAACGATTGATTTTCCATGTCCCAGTCCATGTCCCAGTTGCTGTAACAAGGGGCTTAAGCATCTTGTCCCCCACGATCTGCCAACGGCAGAATCAAGGCTTCAGACGATTTGACGACACGCCCTAGTCCCAAATTCCAAATCCTAAATCTCAAATCTCAAATCCCATTTCGTAAATTTCAATTCGTAATTAGGGTCTAAGGTCAGCGTTGAGTCAGTTTTCTCCCTTTTCCTCCCCCACGGATCAACCGGCTCAGCCGCCCGCCACTCCCTATTCCGATCGGTTGGGGCGGTGGATGGCTGCCGATTGGCAACAACCGCGATCGGGCTGGTTGGCCCGCTTGCTGTTTTGGGGCATGGCCGGCGTGGCGATCGGCACGATTTCAGCCACCTTGGGAGCCGCCGCAGCCCTGTTCATGCCCCTGGATCCGGCCGTGATGCCCCTCATGCGCCACGAAACCCTAGAGCACCTGTGGCGGAGCGGATTGCAATATCGCCTCCTGCAACCGCTCACCATTTTGGTTTTGGGGGTGGAGCCTTCGCCCGGAATTCCCCTGGGCGCGCCGGAAGCCTTGAATGGTCATGCGGATGCCATTTGGCTGACCCGATTTGATCCCACCGACGGCACTGTGACGGTGATGTCGTTGCCTCGGGATACGCGGGTGGTGTTTCCCAACGGAGCCGTGGGCGCATTGCACGAAGCGGACAGCATCGGCGGTACGGCCCTGGTGCAGCAGTCCGTGAGCAACACCCTGGGCGGGTTGCGGATCGATCGCACCGTGCGGTTGAACCCCGAAGGCTTGCGAGAATTGGTCGATCTGCTGGGTGGGGTGGAACTGTCTGTGCCCCAGGCGATGCGCTACCGCGATCGGGCGGGACAACTCAAAATTCAATTGAATAGCGGTTGGCAAAGCTTGGATGGCAGTGCTGCGGAACAATTCGCCCGCTACCGAGTGGATAGTGCTTGGGGCGAACTCGATCGGGTGCAGCGGTTGCAATTGCTGTTACGGGCCCTGCGCGATCGGGCCCTCAGCCCCAGTGTGTTGCCCCAATTGCCCCAAATTGCCCAACGGGTTCACAAGTACCTGCGCACGGATCTGGCTCGCCCGGAAGTGCTGGCCCTTGTTCACCTGTTGATTCAGCAGGAGCCGGAGCAGGTGCGTCTGTTGCTGTTGCCGGGTCAGATGGATGCCAGCAACTTTTGGAACCCCGATCCCAAGGCCGTTGCCCGCCTGTTGGAAAGCTACTTTCCGCCCGATCGACCCGGCGTTGGTCGGCGCACCAAACTCCTCAGCGCCAGTGCCCGCGATCAATATGGTCAAACCTTCAGCCGCATTTCCGTGCAAAATGCCAGCGGCGATCCGGCCCGATTGGCGGCCGCGATCGCCCAATTGCGGCGGGCGGGGTTCCAGCAAGTGCGAGCGATCGATGCTTGGCCCCAAGTGCAACGGGACACCCAAATCATTGTCCAGGGCGGCGATCTGGATCTGGCTGAGTTGGTGCAACGGCGGCTAGGCTACGGTTCCTTGGATCGATCGGCAACGGGCGATTTAGGTTCCGATATTACGGTGCGCCTGGGCAGTGATGCCGCGCCTTAAGGTTGGATTAGATGGCTCAAAATCTTGAGTATCTAAAATGATATTGCTTAAGTTCTAGGATCTATTGGAACTTAAGAGTCCTAAAGTTTAGCCGATCAAGTCGCTGAGGGAACTGGGTCGATCGCCCTCAAAAACCGGGATTGTGAAGTGGAATTGGCTGCCGCGATCTTTGCCGTCTGACTCGGCCCAAATTTGCCCGCCCAGACCGAGGATAATTTGCCGACAGATCGCCAGCCCCAGGCCGGTTCCGCCCACGGTGCGCCGGAGGGAGCCTTCCTCTTGATAGAACCGATCGAACACGGTTTCCAGGCGGTTGGGTTCAATGCCGCGCCCCGTGTCCGTGATCACCACCTCGATCGCCCCGTCCGGGGTGGGGCCCGCCTCAATGGTCACGGCTCCTTCGGGTTGGGTGAACTTACAGGCATTGTCCAGCAGCTTGGACAGCACTTCCACCAACCATTCCCCATCGGCCCGCACGGGGGGCAACGCTTCAGAAACTTGCGAGGCAATGTGGGGCAATCGATCGCGGGGCACGCGGGCCCGAACGCTGCTGAGGGCCAGTTCCACACATTCCGTGAGCGGCAAGGCTTCCAGGTTCCAATTAACGCGCCCGCTTTCCAGGTGAGACAAGGTGAGAAAATCCTGCACCAGCACGCGCATTCGCTCCGCATCGCCCAAGGCCGTATCCAACATCACTTGGCGCAATTCCAGGGGCATATCCGGTTCCGAGGCCAAGCTTTCCAGGCAAACCTGGATGGTGGAAAGGGGCGTGCGCAGTTCGTGGCCGGTGATCGCAATCAGGTTGCTACGGGTGCGATCGAGCGCTTCCAGTTGCTGATTGAGATCTTCGAGATCGGCGTAGGTTTGGGCCTGCATCAAGGCTGCACCCAACTGAGTGGCAACCGCATCCATCAACCCCGTTTCATCGGCAGACCAAAGGCGCGGCAAACTCCCGCAGTGATGCAGCTCGATCGCCCCCAACAGTTTGTCCCGATAGCACACGGGCACGATCGACCAGGAGGCGATCGCATACTGTTCCGCGATCGCCTGCACCAAGCCCGGTTGGGGTTCCTCATTCAGATCCAGAACGCAAACCCCGCCGTGGTTCTGAAGGGCCGATTGAAAACAGTCCTGACTGATCAGCGGCCAGGATTGTCCCAACAGGGAGGGCACGGCGGCTCCCAGCATTTCATACTGCACCGTGGCCGTAGCATCTCCGTCCTTGCAACGGTACGCAATGCAGCGACAGGAGCGGAGGGCTTGGCCCAATTGGCGCACGGCCACCCCCATCACCTCTGAAGGATCCAAAGATTGGCGGATGGCCGAGGTGATCAGGTTAATCAACCGCTCCTTGCGCTCTTGGGTGGAAATGGAGCGGTAGGCTTTCAGGAGCTTGTATTGCCCCGCTTGCAGATAGGTAACGAGACGATGGGCAAAGGGTTCCGGGTCAATTTCGGGGCGGGTGGGGCCGCCACCTTCGGAAAACTCGGCCAAGGTGCGATCGATCTTGTCACCCAGCTCGGGGCGGTAGGTGCGAATCCGCTCCAGCAAGAGGCTGGCGGCCATCTGGGTGGCCTGTCGATCGAACGTCCAGACCCCCTCAAACCGCCGTACCCGATCATCTGCGCCAAAGCTGCCGGCCCGATCGGCCTGAGACTCACCACCCTGGCGTTCTGCACAGATCAAACAGGCCGCATACCGATCGCCCAACACCACCAAGTGCCACTCGTTGGCCAACGCATCGGTGGGTTCAAAGGCCACCGTTTCGTATTCCCCCGAAGCACTGCGAAACTCCGCCTCCGGGGCCGAGAGCACATAGACTCGATCGCTCTGGTGCGAAATTCGATGGTAGCGGCGGGCTTCCTGACGATAGAACCGTTCTCGCTGAAAGCTGGCAATGACTAAGGGGCGATCGCCTGGCCCCGCCAACACCAAATCCTCGATCGCGTGGGAAAGGGCCGTCAGGGACGCTTTGAAATAGCTTTGGGTGCGCAGTTGCGGCAATTGGCCCAACAACAGATCCAGAATGGACGCGGTTTTGACCCCAGCCAACCGCTGAGGCCCACCCGCCCGCTTCGAAGATCTGGAACGGCGGGCACGATTGATTGAAGAACCCACAGGAGGAGCGCCTTCCATGCGATCCGTTTCAGGCATTGCTTTAGGACTTGGGCAGGGGCAAGGGGGCCGCAACCGCCGTTTCACCATTCTGCCATTGCCCGAGCGCTGGATTCGTGATTTTTGGGAATTTGCCGGGAATTGAATCCGGCATCAGTCCAGCGCTGATCCAGGCAATCAACCCCGAGTCTGCTGCTGGGCGATCGGCTGCTGACAGGCCGACTGCTCACAGGCTGGCCGCGGAGAACCCTATTTTTTGCGTAATTTCTTGCCTAGGCGCGGGGTCGATCGGGATGTGGTTGTGCCATAGCGCATCTCCCAAGCCTTCAGCACAATGAGGTACTCGTAAAAGCTCTGGAGCACACACCAGGCAAATCCCCCGCGTCCATCCAAACAGCCCCCCAGCACAAAATACATATACACAAATCGCACCAGGGGGCGACAGGGCAACCGCAGGGACAAATTCTTGAGGGCCCGCCGCCTTGCCACCTCCGTTTTACCGAAAAATAAGTCGCACCAAGACACGTTGCCCCGCGTCAGTTGGGCCAAGGTTTCCTGGGCCTCATCGGTGGAGTAGCGGTTGTGCTTATCCAGCCAGCGGCTCAGGCCCTTGCTGCAAGTGAAGTGGGGATAGGTTTCTTGTAAAAAACCCGTGGTTCCTTGCACCACCTCCCGTTCCGTGTGGCCGTAGTCATCGAACCGGACGGCATCTTTCCGAAAAAGTCGCAGTTGGTAGCGGGGATATTGGGTGCTGCGGCGAATCCATTGCCCCATGAACATCACCCGTTCAGCCACGTAGTAGGCCTCATGGTGGGCCCGTTGGATGGTTTGGCAACATTCCTGAAAGAGTTCAGGGGTCATCCGTTCGTCGGCTTCCAGGATGTAAACCCAATCATGCCGCGTGGGAATGTGATCGAGCATCCAGGTGCGCTGTTTGCCGTGGCTTTCAAAGGCGTGTTGCACCAACCGCACGGGCGATCGCTGGGCGTAGTCTTGCACGATTTCCACAGTGCGATCGGTGCTGAGGGAGTCAACAACAATGATGTCGTCGGACAGCAATGCAGATTCGATGCAATCTGCAATATCGATTTCTTCGTTGTGGGTGAGGATATAGATCGAAAACATGGTGATTTGAATCGGTGGGCGATCGAGCGGTGACGGCCGATCGAGTCGATGCACCGTTAATTCCGTTATGACTTCCCTAACAATGGTTGTAATTCGCTAACGAATACTGCGATCAGGATGCTTCCTGTTATGGCGTGGCGAAGTCGGTTTCATCTGCAAGTTGGGCGGATCATGATCAGGCTGGCCATTTTTGGAAGATTGATCGCGGTGTTCAAGTCGCGATCAATCTCCAATCCACTCTCTCCAATTCAAAATCAACCTGAGCTGAATCCAAACTGAATCCAATGAGTGAGGCGAGTCAGTTGGTTGAGCCGGTCAGTTAAGCCAGTCAAAAGATTGCCCTAGCTGGCTCGGCTGGCCGGGCGTGCGCGGGAGCCGCGTTTCGTGTAGCCCATCCAGCTCATGAACAAATAACCGACACCCAAAACCAGGCTGCTGAGACCTGTGCGGAGGGTGGTTTTCATGGAGCCGGTTTTGGTGCGCTGCACGAGGTCGGTCTTCCGCTTTTCAATTTCCTGTTGCCGTTCTTGCTTGAATTGGTTGAATTGAGAATCCAAAACGGCCGGGTTCGATCGCGCCTGTTGCAGTTGTTGCACCACTTGCGGCGGCACTTGACCGCTCTTAATCACCCGATCGAGTTCTTGGGGATTTTGCAGCAGGGTCTTGAGCCGATCGCGGAATTGCTCCGCCGGTTCTCCTAGCTGATCCATGGCGGCCTTGGCTTGGGCTTCGATGTTTTCCACTTCCTTGGCGCTGGCCTTGTTCACGCCGTTGATGTAAATCGGTGATAACACCAGGAACAACACACCCAAGGCGCTCGACAAAATCAAAACCCAAAGCCGAGGATTCATCAACGATGTTTTCTTGGCGGAGGGCAAGCCCGATCGGGAATTCATCCACAGCCCCGCAAACAGGAAGCAAATTCCAACCATGGGCACAATGCCGCGACCCACAATTTCAGAAATGGTGTTGAGCAACCATTGAGGATTTTGCAAATCCGGCGGGAAGATCAGAATTAAATAGTCCAGCAGCGAGGAAATGACCAACACAGTTCCAACCACAATGGCGATCAGGGCGGCCAAGGGGGGCGAGGGGCGTTTACCAGCTTTCGTCATAGTCTTAAACTCTCAAACTCTCGGGTTGCTCAGAACGTCTGGATCGGAAGGGTCAAGAAGGGCCAAAAAGGGTCAAAACAAGGGTCAAAAGATTGAGATTCGCATCGAAATATTGGGTCGAAATGTTGAGTCGAAATATTGGGTCGAACTGAAGGCGAACTTAGGCCGATCGACGGCGGCGCGGGGCAGAACGACCACCCGATCCCCCCAGCCCTAACCAGGCGATCGCCAGGTAGGCCACCGATAGGGCAATGCCGCTGGTTCCTGTTTGCACACCCAACCGCAGGGCTGTGGTTCTGGCGCGGGTTTCTAGCTCCTGCCGCCGCGATCGAATGCGGGCCAGCAATTGCAGGGGAAAATCATTCACCCGCTGGCGAATCACCGTTTCCAAGTCAGCCGGATTTGCCTTCAGCCGCCGCATGAACTCCTTCTGGCGTTCATCAAACTGCGGGCTGTTAATAAATTCATTAAACCGAGCATCGTCTTGCAGCAAAAACTGCATCTGCTCCCGAAAAACCTGTTGCTGGCGCTGCAAACTGTTTTTAAATTCGGGCGTATCAATTTGTTTTTCGGCTTCCCGCGATTGTCGGGTAATGGCGGCGAGGGTGGATTGGGCTTCGGCCCGCACAGACAGCAGGTGCGTGGGGGCCATCACCAAAAACAACAGTCCCATCAGCGCCGAAAATGCCAGGGTCGCAACACCCACACCCCTACGCCAAGACCGGCTGACACCGGATTTGATTTCAATCCAGAAGCCCCAAAACAGGAGGCTGACCCCCATGGCTGGCACGATGCCCCGATCGATCAATTGGCGGGTGGTGTCAATCACCCAGCCTCGGTTGGCAAAATCGAATGGAACGGCAACGGCAAGAAAATCAATTAATCCAAGGGCGATCGCCACTGCGCCCCCGATTTGCAGCACGACGGCCGCTATGGGGGCGGAAGTCTGGGAGGAATGTGTACTAGTCGTCATGGAGCGTCCTTAGGAAGCGCTGTTACTGAAGGGGATTACAAGAGCCGGCAGCCAAATCAGGAGGCGATCGAACCGGCTACCATTGCGTCAGGCCAACGCGCGATCGCAATGGGTTGCGAGCCACGATTGAGATCAAAAATTGCAGCCAATGTTTGTGGTCAAAATTTGAAGTCAGCGTTTCATGGCTTTTCCCGTGCCCTATTGTTTCAGCAACTTAGGATAATCGCCCGCTGATTTCGATGAAATTTTACACTTCCAATTTTGGCTCCCAATTTTGGCTTCGAACTTTGATGGATCTTAATTTTGGTAGATCTTGGGCGGGTCTTTCGATTAGCTGTTATTGAATTTCCGATCAATCGGTTAGGCTAGGGGAGTTGACCGGGCCGGGTGGCGGCCCGGGTCTTTAGCATTTTTCGATCATGACCTCAGCGTTCCCAGATCCTGCCAGTGGGGCAACGGATGCGGCTTCCGGAGCCGATGCCCGATCGGAGTCGGCGAATTCGTCTAGTCCATCATTCCCATTTCCTGCTGAATCGCTTCCGGCCCAACTGCCAACGGTGGAAATTTGGCCCGATCGCCCTGAGCTAATTGAGCGAGCGGTGGAAGTGGTTTTGAGTCAAATTGACCATGCCTTGAAGCGATCGGGCCGTTGCACCATGGCTCTGGCCGGCGGCAGCACCCCTAAGCCACTTTATGAGCAGTTGGCTCAAGCGGATTTGGATTGGTCAAAGCTCTTTATCTTTTGGGGAGATGAGCGCTATGTGCCGCCCACCAGCCCAGACAGTAACCAGCGAATGGCCCGGGAGGCTTGGCTCGATCGGGTGCCCATTCCCGCCGCCAACTGTTGGCCCATGCCCACCGACGGAGCCAGCCCAGCGGAGGATGCGGCGCGGTATGAGGCTCAATTGCGGGCCCTGTTTTGCGACCAGTGGGGGCTAGCGGAAGACTTTCCCAGCCTGGATCTGGTGTTGCTGGGTTTGGGAGATGATGGACATACGGCTTCCTTGTTTCCCAACACCGCTGCCTTGGCCGTGCGCGATCGGTGGGTGACGGTGGGCAATCGGGGTGACGATCCCCGCATTACCCTGACTGTGCCGGTGTTGAACCAGGCAAGCTGTACGATTTTCTTGGTCTCGGGGGAAAGCAAGCAACCCGCGATCGCCCAGGTGTTTGCACCTTGTGACGATCCCACCTTGGCGGCTTTGCTAGACCAAACCTATCCAGCTCGATTGGTGCGCCCGGTGTTGGGGGAACTGTGGTGGCTGTTTGATCAATCGGCTGGAGAGCGACTGGAGTTCTAGGCGCTGGCTGATCGGTTAATCAGCGGTCAAGCCCGGCGGCCTGGAGTCCGAAATTATCCGAACTTGTCCGAAATTGACTGAACGACTGAACGACTGAATTTTGGTTCCTCTGCTCCTTTGCAAGCGCCCAGGCGCGATCGGCTCCATGGTTAATTGTCCTAATTGCAATCACGCAAACCCAGACGATGCAGTAACTTGTGAAGCCTGCTTCACGGCCCTTCCCACCCTGCAAAGCTGTCCCCGTTGCGGTGCGCCGGTTCTGAGTGATGCCAACTTCTGTGGGCAATGTGGTCACAATCTTCAGGCGGCTCCCTCGATCGCGCCCTTGCCGGCCCCCAGTCCCGTTGCGGCCCCGCCTCCCTTGCCTGCGCCGCCAGCACACCCCGATAGCGATGAAGAGATCACCGATCTCACACAGCCGATCGGGGCATCGCTGTTTCCAGTAAATCCCGAAATCGAGCCGATCGGGTCTTTAGGTGATCCCGCTGAACCGCCTACGGCCTTGGTGGGAGCCACCCCAGAAGCAGCGCCCATTCCGGGAGCCGTGACGCAATTGCAGCGGACGATCGCCCGATTGGTGCATGTTCATAGCGGCGCGGTTGTGATGTTGCCGGAGAACCTCAGCCTCATCCATTTGGGTAAACCCAACGATCGCGTACCGCCGGACATTGATGTTTCAGGATTTCCCCACGCGGAAGTGGTGTCTCGGATCCATGCGGACATTCGAGTGGAGGGCGATGCCCATTACTTGGAGGATACGGGCAGCGCTAATGGAACTTATGTGAATGGTCTGTTTCTGGCTCCGGGCAATCGGCATCGGTTGCGGCCGGGCGATCGCATTGCCTTAGGCAAGCATGATCTGGTGTCGTTTTGGTTCCAACTGGGCAGTTAAGCCTGCGATTAATCTTTTAATCTTTCTCGGTTGGCCTTCAAATTGCCTAGGATTTGCTGAGTATTTGCTGGGTACTCATCAGTCTTCAGTTGAATTGGCTGCCGCAAATTGCTTGAATGAAATGGCTGTAATCGGTAGTTACCATGAGCATCAATGTTGTCAATCTGGTGGGGCGCGCTGGCAGTGATCCCGACGTGCGCTATTTCGAGTCTGGATCGGTGAAATGTCGCTTGACCCTGGCGGTGAACCGCCCTTCGCGTAATCGCGATGATGGGCCCGATTGGTTCAATTTGGAAATTTGGGGCAAAACCGCTGAGGTAGCCGCCAACTATGTGCGCAAAGGCAAGGAAATTGCAGTGCAAGGCAGCCTAAAAATTGATACCTGGACCGATCGCCAGTCTGGGGCCCAGCGGACTAGTCCCGTGGTGGTAGTGCGCGATTTGCAGCTTTTGGGTTCCAAGCGGGATGCCAGTGAAGGGGGCGGCAATGGCGGCGGCTATAGCGATTATGACGAATTTTGATCTGCAAATTAGTTTCTGCAAATTAATGGGGAATTGATCTGCAATTGGTTTGGGATTGATCTGAAGCATTAGCCATAAGCAGCGGTTGGTTAACATGCAATTCGGCGCTGCGACTTCTAATTAAGAAGGCTTTTTGAAACTTCAAACCTGACTATCCAAAATCGATCCTTTACTAATTCCAACAGTCAAAAAAGACAAGGGGTTTAAGCCCCTTGCTCCTGACGATCGCCCAATCAGAACATCAAGGTTGAAGGCGATTTGATGATGTGGTTTCGGCTCCCTTTCCTGAGGGCTGCTGGCCTTGGGTTTGACATCGCAAAATTTGACATTGCAAAAGACGTTGCCAGCGGCCCCTGAACAGGCGATCGAAACCAGCGCTCGAAACCAGCGCTCGAAACCAGTGATCGGAACAACGCTAAAACCCGTTAGGGCGCGCGATTGCTTGGTGGGTGAGTTCCGTACCTTGTCGGCGGTTCCGACCGGTGCAACACTTGAGAGCAATTAGCCGCCCTTGATGGTGCTGGCCGCGTGACGGATCGCTGTGCGGCAAAGAGCGCTATCCTGGGCGATCGCGCTTCTTTCACCCTGCATTTTCCCTTCAACCCCATGCAAGCTCGCCGAATTGCCCGTGAACTGGCTCTCCTCAGCATTAGCCAGCTCCCCAATAAACCTGAAAAACTCCAAGACCGCGATCTAAAAGATCTGTTGCAAGCGGCCGTGCGTACCCTGATGACTGAGGTGCGGGAAACCCTGGAGATGGCCAGCGCAGAATTGCAACGGGGCAATGAGCGTTTGCTCAAAACGGAACTGTTGCGGGAGGAAATTCGGGCCAGCGATGCTCAGCGATCGGTGGCCATGGTGAAGGAGGCGATCGAGTTCACTCAATCTGCAATCAATCGCTTGGGCATGGCTGTTGAACTGCCAGAGATGCTGCAAGCGGCGGGACAACTGAACGTACAAGATTACGCTCTGGATTTGGTGACAAAGGTGGCTCGCTACCAAGCGGAGATTGACCAAACCTTGACGGACAGCATGGTGGATTGGCAATTAAGCCGATTGGCACGGATCGATCGGGATATTTTGCGCATGGCGATCGCGGAAATTTGTTATCTGAAAACGCCACCGCAAGTGGCGGTTAACGAAGCAGTGGAGCTGGCCAAGCGCTACAGTGAGGCCGACAGCTACCGATTCATTAACGGTGTGTTGCGCCGGGCGATCGACCAAATGAAGGCCACCCGTGCCTAGGGGCCGCGCTACTCTGTCTTTAACTTTTTGTTTCCTGGCTCCTTTGCCTTCCTGTCACTGCTAAGGTCGCGATCGATGGTTTTTAACTGGTTCCAACGTCAGTTTTCCCAAGAGAAGTTTTACGTTGAGTTTGACTCCGACAAGCCCACGGATGCGCAGCCCACGGAAACAGCCCCGGAAACGACCCCCACGGCCCCAGAAGGGGAAGCGGAACCCGACCCTGAGCCTCAGGCCGAACCGGAACCGGTCGCGGTTGAGACGCTGACGGTGGAGTTGATTCCGGAGCCGGAACCGGAACCGATCGCTGCTTTGGAACCGGAGCCAGAACCGGAGCCAGAGTCGATCGCCCCAGAGCCAGAAGTAACCGAACCAGAATTACCAGAACCAACCGAGCCAGAATCAACACGGGAGCGGTCACGGGCGCAACCGGTGCGGCGATCGGTTCCGGCTCCGGTGTTGGTGGCTGAAGAGCCGGAACCCGCCCCAGAGCCGGAACCAGTGATAACGGCTCCTTCCAATGCGGATGAGTTGTTGCAGTGGGCCAAAGCGGCTTACCAAAACCTTCAGCAACCGCCAGTTACCCCAGAGCCGGAACCGGAACCCGTTGAGTCAACGGAGCCGATCGCGGCAGCTAGCCCCACCCTTCCGGAGTCGGCTTCCTTGCTGGAGCGGGCCGAGGCCGATCGCGTGGAACGGCTGGAACGGGTCAAGGCCGAGGCAATTGTGGAACCGGAACCGGAGCCGGAACCTGTGGCCGAAGCGGAACCGGCAGCCCTGCCACCGGGGGCGATCGTTTTTGATGAAAACTTCCTGTGGTCGGCGGAAATTTTGGCGGCCCAGGGTCGTCGCCCGGAAGATATTTCCGCCGAGGAAATTGAGTGGCTCACCCGTTTGCGCCAAGGGCTAGACAAAACCCGCCGCGGCCTGGTGAATCAGCTTAAGTCCTTGGTTGGTCAGGGGCCGCTGAATGCGGATGCGGTTGAGGAAATCGAAGCCCTGCTGCTCCAGGCCGATGCGGGCGTGGAAGCCACGGATGCGATCATTGGCGCTTTGCAAGACAAGGTGCGCGAAGAAGCCCTGCCCCCCGAAGCGGCGATCGCCTATCTGAAACAGATCTTGCGGGATTTGCTCGATCGCCCCATCCGCGAGGCGGGCGCAGATACTTTGCCCCTATTGGCTCCCGAAAAAGGCAAGCTGAACATTTGGCTGATTGTGGGTGTGAATGGGGCAGGCAAAACCACCACGATCGGGAAGTTGGCCCGCCTGGGCAGCAAGTCCGGTTACCGCTGTTTGATTGCAGCGGGGGACACCTTTCGGGCCGCCGCCGTGGAGCAGGTGAAAGTTTGGGGCGATCGGGCCGGTGTGGAAACGATCGCTAACCCCGGCAAAAACACCGACCCCGCCGCCGTGGTTTTCGATGCGATTACCGCCGCGACTGCCCGCGAAACGGAATTGCTGTTGGTGGACACCGCTGGCCGTCTGCAAAACAAAAAGAACCTGATGGATGAGCTGGCCAAAATCCGCCGGATCATCGACAAGCAGGCCCCCGGCGCGATTGTGGAGTCGCTGTTGGTTTTGGATGCCACCCAAGGACAAAACGGCCTCCAGCAAGCTAAGGTCTTTGCAGAAGCCGCTAAACTGAGCGGCGTAGTCCTCACTAAACTTGACAGCACCGCTAAGGGGGGGATTGCCCTGGCGATCGCCCAGCAGCTCAATCTCCCCATTCGGTTCATTGGTGCGGGGGAAAGCATTGAAGCGCTGCGCCCCTTCTCTAGCTACGAATTTGTGGAGGCGCTGCTCAACGGTTAGGCGATGGTTAGTCAACGGTTAGTCCGTGGCAATCGGGGGGTGGGATTGACCAACAAAACCCAACACCCGATCGAACAGTCCTACTGACAAGCCCTCCCTGAATTCTGTTGTTTTGTTGGCAGTCCAGTGATTTGGCGCTACCATAGCTAACTCAAAACTGGGCGCTCTGGCACGATCGCTCATCGATCCTTGAAATGTCCGCTGCCCCTGCCCCTCACACCTCATCGCAACCTCCTGACCCGGCTGATCTGTTAGCGGCGGGCGACAATACCCCTGTCTTTGCCCTGAAAGAACTGGTTGCCCGTCTCAACCGCGAACAATACAAAGTCCAAGACCTGCTCAGCTCGCTGGGGTTTGCCCTCCGAAGCTTCAAAAATCTGAATCAGTTTCTGGAGCTGATTCCCCTGATTGCCACTCGAGTAGCCGATGCGGACGGCGGGGCCTTGGTGCTGTTTCGGCCCAATGGGCAAGTGCGCCTAGAACAGTTGCACTGTCAGGAGTTAGGGGATCACCGCTGTCAGGTGCGGCCCATTCGACGGGCCCTGGAGTTGGCCACGCGCAAGGTGACAGGGGTGCTGACGGCCAATGCCACCAAGGATCACAAGGTGGAATTTGATCCCGGCGCGATCGCCCTGTTAGATCAAACCGTGGCCGATTCCTTGGGAACCGGCGTGCGGGTCTTTGGGGCATCCATTTTGGTAAATGAAGTGGAGCGTGGCCGGCTCTATGCCTTCTGTTGTGCGCCGGATTTTGCCTGGACTTCCAAGCGCCAAAAACTGGTGCGATTGGTGGCGGATCAAACGGCCGTGGCGATCGACAATGCCGACTTAACCGTTGAGCTGCGGAAAAAGGAACGGCTCGATCGGGAATTGGAAATTGGGGCCGAAATTCAACTGCGGTTGCTGCCGCGCCAATATCCCAAAATCCAAGGTGTTGATCTGGCGGCCCGTTGCGAAACGGCCGATCGGGTGGGTGGCGATTATTACGACTTCATCCCCGTTTGTCGCAATGGCTCCCCCAGCCTGAGCCGCAACGCCCAAACAAAACTCGGCGGCACGGAAACCACCCCCTGGAGCATCGCGATCGGGGATGTGATGGGCAAAGGCGTGCCCGCTGGCCTGATCATGACCATGACCCGGGGCATGTTGCGGGCTGAGGTGTTGAACGGCCATTCCCCCGCACGAATTTTGCACCATCTGAACCGGGTGATGTATGCGGACTTGGAAAATTCCCACCGGTTCGTCACCCTGTTTTATTCGGAATATGACCCGAAAACGCGGATTCTGTCCTACAGCAACGCGGCCCATAACCCACCGCTGCTTTGGCAATCGCGATCGGATCAAATCGTGGCTCTGGACACGGAAGGCATGTTGATTGGTCTAGATGCCAACAGTGAATTCAACGATGCCCAAATTCAGCTTTATCCGGGCGACACGATCATGTTTTTCACCGATGGCTTCACCGATGCGGCTGATCCCCGTGGCCAACGGTTTGAGGAAGATCGCCTGCGGGATGGGTTTTATTGGGCTTGCCACAACTACGACAACGCCCAAGGAATTCTGAATCACTTGTTTGATCGGGTGCAGGAGTTCATCGGTTCCGAAAATCGTAATTCCGACGACATGACCGGCATTGTTCTGCGCATTACCCAAGAGCCGCAACTGCCAGATTTACCGCGATCGACCGCCATGCAGCTAGCCTGAGGCAAGATTCAAGAGTATTTTGGAGAATTAATCAACTTTGCTGAAGAGCAGCGTTTGCTGAAGAGCAGCGAGTATGTCCCAGGCAGATTGCCCACTGGATTTGCAGGTCAGGCTCCCCGGCCAGAACTCCTGACGATTGACCAAATCGGTTGAATTTTCTCGCAAACTGGTTACTGTGGAATCACTCAACCCGAGGGGGGTGCCCTGAAGGATCGTTGTCGCAGAGGTACTGATCATGCGTCATCCCATGGATTATGAAACGTCTTCCCAACCGCCCGTTAATTCCACTGGGCGACGGCGCTGGCTGCGGTTCGATCGACGATCGAGCTGGGTCAGTACCTTGCTTTGGGCTGTGATTGGCTGCTTAGTGGTGTTCCTGTTGGGCAGCTTGGCCCAGGGGGCAATGGCCGGCGGCCCCAGCCTAGCCCATCCCACGCTCTTTGCAGCTCAGTTTGAAACTCCCGATTTCATGGGTCAAATCCAGCGATTTTGGTCTCATTTTGTGCAAACGGGGCAAATTTGGGCCCTGTTGATCGGTCTGGTGTTGGGATACATCATTCGCCAAGCCACCACCTACGGCTAAGCTTCGACGGCGGGCAGCAAGCTTGGGATTGTCGTCGCCATAAGCACATTTCCTTAACGTTGGCATGGGATACTGATTGCCGTTCCTGATTGCCACTTTTGACTGTCGTGAGCGGCGGTCGATCCTTTGCCCACCATGAGCAATTCCAGCCAAACCCAAACCTGGAGTCAACGTTTTGAAAGCGCGTTGCATCCGGCGATCGCCCGTTTTAATGCCAGTATCGGGTTTGATATTGAACTAATTGAATATGACTTAACCGGTTCCCAGGCCCATGCCCGGATGTTGGGTCACCAGGGGATTATTGCCCCCGAGGAAGCCGAGCAGATTGTGGCGGGTTTAGAGCAAATTCGCCAGGAGTATCGTGCCGGTCAGTTCAACCCGGGTGTGGAAGCGGAGGATGTCCACTTTGCGGTGGAGCGGCGGCTCACGGAACTGATTGGCGATGCGGGCAAAAAGTTGCACACGGCTCGATCGCGCAATGATCAGGTGGGAACCGATACGCGCCTGTATTTGCGAAACCAAATTGACCAAATTCGCCAGCAATTGTTGGACTTTCAAGGGGCCCTGCTGACTTTGGCGGAAACCTATGTGGAAACGCCGATTCCGGGCTATACCCATCTGCAACGGGCCCAACCGGTGAGCCTCGCCCATCACCTGCTGGCCTATGTGGAAATGACGGCTCGCGACTGGGAACGGTTGGGCGAAATTCGCCGCCGCACCAATCTTTGCCCCTTGGGAAGCGGGGCCCTGGCGGGCACAACGTTCCCGATCGACCGCCACTACACAGCCCAACTGCTGGGGTTCGATCGCCCCTACGCCAACAGCCTTGATGGGGTGAGCGATCGGGACTTTGCCGTGGAGTTTCTCTGCGCCGCCAGCCTGATCATGGTTCACCTGTCGCGCCTCTCCGAGGAAGTGATCCTCTGGTGTTCTGAGGAATTTGGGTTTGTGAAACTAGGCGACACCTGCTCCACCGGTTCCAGCATCATGCCCCAAAAGAAAAACCCTGACGTGCCGGAGTTGGTGCGCGGCAAAACCGGGCGCGTGTTCGGCCATCTCCAGGCCCTGTTGGTGCTGATGAAGGGCTTGCCCCTGGCCTACAACAAAGACCTGCAAGAGGATAAAGAAGCGCTCTTTGACACGGTGAAGACGGTTCAAGGTTGTTTGGAAGCCATGACCATTCTGTTCTCCGAAGGATTGAGCTTCCGCACGGCTCGGCTGGAAGCGGCCGTCAGCGAAGATTTCTCGAATGCGACGGACGTGGCCGATTACTTGGCCGCAAAGGGTGTGCCCTTCCGGGAAGCTTACAACCTGGTGGGCAAGGTGGTGCGCACCTGTTTGGAGGCGGGCAAGCTGCTGAAGGATCTGACCCTCGAAGAATGGCAGGCGCTGCACCCGGCGTTTGAGGCTGATATCTATGGGGCGATCGCGCCTCAGCAGGTGATTGCCGCCCGCAATAGCTTTGGGGGAACGGGGTTTGCGCAGGTGCGAGAGGCTCTGGCTGCCGCGCGCGATCGACATCAGACCGCGATCGCTGCTCAACAGGGTTAATCAAGGGTTGATCAAGGGTTCATCAAGGGCTAGGGCAGGTATTTCTGCACCACAGTCCAACCGGTTCCCAATACCCACAGCAAGGCCAAGCACAAAACCAAATTGGTGCGCCAATGGAGCGATCGGGCCCAAGGGCGCTCGATCGCAATCCGACTTGCGCTCCAGGCCGACAAGCCCACCAAGCCCACCACAGTCAACCCCGCCAGCAGGTGGGGCGAGTGGCCCAAGCGGCCAAAATGCCCCAGCGTGCCGACAATTCCCACCCCCAGCAACAGCAACACCAACGCCACCAACCCGATGCCCAGGGTGATGTGCAGCGGCCGCAGCCAGCTTGGAAGGGTCGTCGCCATAGCTAAAGCGCGATCGCTAGACCGTAAGCGATCGCGCCTCAACACCACTCCCGTCACACCCAGCAAACTATAGGCCGTCAGCGTTAGGCCCATTGACCATGCGGCAATTCGCCACAGCCACAAAAAATCCGGCAGGTTCAAATCAATTCGCTCAAGTTGCTCAAAACTGAAGTGACAAGATGAAATAGAGCACCCGATGAATTAACAACCAGTTAACAAAATGTCACAGCATTTCTTAACCATCGGAGATCCATAACAGCGCTTCCATCGAGCCTAACATCTATGCTGCCTGTCTCGCGCTGCTCATCTAGTGCCATTACCTCAGAATTCAGCACCACCTTCAGCGTCGTATCCATCACACCAAGCCCGACCGAGCTGTCCCCCCTGACCGCCTCATTACTCCTCTGGGCGGTCTTTGGACAAGCAACTAATGGGTCACTAGGCCCCAACCGAAACAGCCGGCTCCGGATCCGAACAGGTTTCGGTTTCCCGATTAACGGTTTCATTCGCACGATCGGGCGAATCAATTAAACTCTCCATTTCTTCCTCAAAAGATAGCTCTGAACAGGGAATTCGATCAGAAAGAATTGAGCTGGCCATCATGCCCGTGTGAATTTCCAGTTGTGCTTCTGGCAGCGCTTCAAAAACCAAGCGCTGTCCCGGGAAAACCACCCGTTCAAAATACCAATTCGCGATGTTCGTGATCCGAGCAACCTGAATCTTGCTCGTGGCATTGACGTAGCAGCAAAGGAGCTTTTGCCGATCGTCATTGGGAATGGGATCGATAATTTGTGCCATGGTTGCAGGGATAGGAGCCAAGGGTAGATCAAGGGAATAGAACGATTTTGCTACGCTAACACCCCCTTTGCCGACAAGCTGTAAACCCGATTACCAACGAGGAGCTTTTCAATTTTTAAATCTTTAAGAAAATCTAACGATTATCAGTCTTGCAATCAGGACTCTATCAATACCCTACTAAGATCCAATTAAGGATCAACCAAATCTCAACTCAAACTAATCTCAACTGAGCTAAAATGAGTGTCTCAATTGCGATCTCCCACAAGCCAAGTTTTATTAGTCACGGGCTTTAAAAAGGGCCTAATTTCCTGAAAAAATTCGAATAAAATCTCCTAAAATTTCTCTCAAACTTCCTTCAAACTTCCTTCAAACTTTTTTTGATTGCTTGCGAAGCTCTCTGGAAATAATTTGCAGAGAACTTGCAAATTATTTGCAAGTTCTCTGTAGGTTTTATCCACCTGATCAGACCTTGTAGACTGGTTCAATTGCCAGTTAATGCGTTCTTTCATGCTAGCTCAAGGCTCTCGGAATCGTGGGAGCTTGACGATTAAAGGTTCGGAATCGTCACCATTTGCTAACGGACAAGGGCCACCCGCTACGATCTGGCGGTCTCATGGAAGACTCGTGCGGGCCCAATTTTTGAAGAAAATTAGCCTGAAATGGTGGCTCGGGTGAAATCGGGCCAGGGTCTGGTGTTATCGTTAACTTATATGAACAAGCCTTAATGATCCGTTGCGACAGTTAGGGAAGTGGATGATGGCCGATCGCATTTTGTACGTCCGACTGCCCTGTAACCCCATCTTCCCGATCGGGGTGGTTTATCTCGCTGACCACGTACACAAGCAGTTTCCCGCGATCGAGCAGCGGCTCTTTGACCTGGGAACCGTGCCACCCTTGGACTTTAAAGCGGCCCTTGATGCGGAAATCGATGCCTTCCGACCCACCCTGCTGGTTTTTTCCTGGCGCGACATTCAGATCTATGCACCCGTGGGCGGCCGCGGTGGCAATCCGCTGCAAAATGCCTTCGAGTTTTATTACGCCAAAAACCCCTTGATCAAGCTTCGGGGAGCCTTGGGTGGTTTGCGGGTCACCAGCGCTTACTATGCGGAACTCTGGCGCAATCAGGGCCTCATTCGGCGGGGACTGCGCCGGGCCCGACGCTACAATTCCAGCGCCCGGGCGGTGGTGGGCGGCGGGGCCGTCAGTGTGTTTTATGAACAGTTGCAGCGATCGCTTCCCAAGGGCACGATCGTCTCCGTTGGGGAAGGGGAAACCCTGCTGGAAAAACTGCTGCGAGGCGAGTCCTTAGACCAAGAACGCTGTTACATTGCCGGGGAAACGAAGCCCCGTGCGGGCCTAGTGCATGAGCCACCCGCACCCTTGGAAAAAACCGCCTGTAACTACGCCTACATTCAAACAATCTGGCCAGCCTTTAGCTACTATTTCCGCGATCGGGACTTTTATATCGGTGTGCAAACCAAGCGCGGTTGCCCCCATAACTGCTGCTATTGCGTCTATACCGTCATTGAGGGTAAGCAAGTTCGGATTAATCCGGCCGTTGAAGTGGTTGCAGAAATGCAGCAGCTTTATCAATTGGGTGTTCGTAACTTTTGGTTCACCGATGCCCAATTTATCCCGGCTCGACGCTTCATTGAAGATGCCAAGGAATTGCTCAGAAATGTCCTGGCGGCTGGCATGACGGATATTCATTGGGCTGCCTATATTCGCGCCGATAACCTCGATCCAGAACTCTGTGATCTGATGGTGAAAACGGGCATGAACTACTTTGAAATTGGGATTACTAGCGGATCCCAAGAACTGGTGCGCAAAATGCGAATGGGCTATAACTTGCGCACGGTTCTGCAAAATTGTCGTGACCTAAAAGCGGCTGGTTTTGAGGATGTGGTTTCGGTTAATTACTCCTTCAATGTGATTGATGAAACCTATGAAACCATTCGCCAAACCATCGCCTATCATCGGGCCCTGGAGGAAATTTTTGGGGCTGACAAAGTGGAGCCAGCGATTTTCTTCATTGGTTTGCAACCCCATACTCACTTGGAAGAATATGCCCTCAAGAAGGAAATTCTGAAACCCGGTTATGACCCCATGAGCCTGATGCCTTGGACGGCGCGGAAGCTGCTCTGGAATCCGGAACCGTTGGGGTCGTTTTTTGGGGAAGTGTGTCTGGAAGCTTGGCGCAGCAATAGCAATGATTTCGGCCGAGAAGTGATGCGAATTTTGGAGCGCCGGTTGGGCCGCAGCTCTTTGGAGGCAGCCCTTTCGGCCCCGATCGCCCCAAAAACCCAGAGCCGCGAGCTGATCAAAACGCCCTAGGAGCGTGGCTGCCTCAATTCGTTGGGCTAAATTACATGGCTGTTACCGTCACCTGATCGTTAAGCAGCAAGATGCTCAAGCCCCTTGTTACCACGACTGGCTTCGCAACTTTGACCTAATGTATTAAGCCTGTCATGCCACTAGGGATGTCTGAGCGGTTGCTTTTCCACTTCACCCCCCCGAGCCATGGAGCCTTCAACCCCCGAGCCGATCGCCCTGCGTCCTTTGGCCCCCTATGAGGATCGGTTGCTGTCGGCGTTGGCTTTTTTCCGAACCCAACGCAGCCGCAACAATCAAGCTCATCACTGCTTGTCGATGTATTTGCGACAGTCGGAAGGGCGAATTATGGCCGAAGTGGGGTTCTATGCCCGGGCGATCGGTCAAGATCCTGGGGCCTTGCTGGAACTGATTTACACCAATCCCGATCGGGCAGAATCCCTGATTGCGGAGTGGTCTGGGTCTCAAATTTCTCAGGTTTTTGAGCCTGAGTTGCCAACCCAATCGGAACCAGAAATCGGATCACCGGAAATCGGGCGATCGGGAAGAGAACCCGAGACTGAACCATAATCGCACCATTGCGATCACTGTTGAGGCGGCTAAGAAGGCGATCAAGATTGACCGCGATCGCCCATGAACAGGATTAAGCCGTGCTTCAGTTCAATCGGCCGCAGGCTGAGGCTTCTCAGGCGATCGCTCCGGGCTTCCCTTGGGGGTCACCGCCGAATCAAAAGAATCGTTGGTGAAGTAAACATGGCCCAACGGGCGGCCTTGATAGGAGCGTTTGGTAAATCGCCATCCGGGAAAAAGTTGCAGCTTCAAAAATCCAGAAGTAAATCCTCGGGTGCTGGCAATGTCCATTACCGGGCCGCCATTCGCACCGAAAGGTACCCCTTGCAACACCACTGAATTAAATCGACGACTGAGACGGAGGGAATATTGCAGCCCTAAATCACGTTTGGCCACTCGCACAGAGAAACCATTGCTATCAATGCTGCGTCCACAAATGCCCGTGAAATTGAAGTTAACCAGCAATGGATCGACCACTACAGGGTAGCTGCCGCTTTCGGCCCAGCAAAGCCGCTGATTAGATACTTGCTCCAAAACCAAGAGCTTAAAAGAATCCGTGCCGAGGGGCTGCGCAATCGCAATAAAGCGTGATTGATCAACTTCCTGTTGATCAAACGTGGTGGATTTAGGCGCTGTTGGGGTGGGCATTGCGGCCCATGATCCCAGTGATCCCATTGTTCCCAAGCCAAAACCCAAAGCCAATGAGAGGATCCCTAGCCCAGGGTTGCTAAGGGAGTAGTTCCGAGAATTTGGAGCCATAGGATTGTCCTTGGATTGACCAATCATCAACGACCAGTGCAAACAGTCATCAAGCAGAGTAGGGTTAGCCGGAATGCTCAGTGGGCGATCGGGAAAAGTGCAAACAAACGCTTAGAGATGGTCTTGGAGAATGCTGAAGAAGCTGGTTGCGATTGGGTTAGTTCCGAGGGATGGCGATCAGTGGCTAAATAATGGCTAAATGAGGAGTGGCTCAGCGGGCGATCGAGAGATTACATCAAGAGATTACAGAGAAGGATAGGGACTATTTAAAAAGTTCCTATCCTCACTGTAATGTCCATCAAAAAGTAATGCCCATCAAAAATCAAGTCGTAACAATCAAGCAGCAAAAATCAAGCAGCAGAATCAAGCATGAGGCATCAAGAATCAAGCAATCACAAAGCTTGAATGAAGCACTCAATTCAGACCTGATTTAGGCAGCCAGGGCCTGCTCGATCGCGCCGATCAATTCAGCCGAATCCGGGGCAATGCGGCTGGGGAAACGACCCAGAATTTCGCCATTTTTACCAATCAGAAACTTTTCAAAGTTCCAGGCCACATCCCCAGTCGGCTCGGCTCCCGAGGTCAGGCGGGCGTAGAGCGGGTGTTGCTCGGCTCCCTTAGCATGTACCTTGTCAAACAGCTCAAAAGTCACGCTGTAGCGCGTTGAGCAGAAGGTCTTAATTTGGTCGTTGGTTCCGGGTTCTTGGGAACCAAAATCGTTGCAAGGAAAGGCCAAAATCCGCAGACCTTGGGCACTATATTTTTCATGCAAGGCCTGAAGTCCTTGATATTGCGGCGTGTAGCCACAATAGGAAGCCACGTTCACAATCAAAAGCACTTGCCCTTGATAGCTGCTGAGGGCACGGTCTTCGCCGTCAATGGTTTTGACTGAGAGATCGGTGATGGTTGCCATGATGAGTGTGCTTGTCGTGTCGCCGGTGATGGTTGTCTAGGATAGCGGTTTGGGATGGAAATGATCCCGGGGGTGACCCTTCGGGGGGCTAGCCCAACCCTTGCACAATTTTGAGCGCTTCGGTCACGTGGCCCTTGGCATTCAACAGATCGTTGAACTGGTGGCGCACAATGCCCGCTTTGTCGATAACGTAGGTAACCCGGCCCGGAACCACAAACAGCGTGTTCGGGACACCGTAGGCCTTGCGCAGGGCCCCATCGCGATCGCTCACGAGGGTGAAGGGCAAGCTATATTTTTCCGCGAACGTTTTGTGGGAATCCACGGAGTCGCTGCTCACGCCGATCACTGCTGCACCGGCCCCTTGAAAGGCTTCGTAGCTATCGCGGAAGGCACAGGCTTCGATCGTGCAACCGGGCGTGTCGTCCTTGGGGTAAAAGTAGAGCACGACGGGTTGCTTACCCGCAAACTGGCTCAGGGTGATGGTTTCACCCGTTTGGGTTGGCAGGGAAAAATCCGGCGCGCGATCGCCCACTTGAATAGCCATAGGAACCTAAGGAAATCATTGCGATTTGTGAACCATGGCTAATGCTACCGCAGGGCCCATGGCGGCTGACCGATCGGCCCAAGGAAGCAGCAGGCGGCGGGGCAATTTTCAGGATTGCCTAAGGGAGGCCGTCCCCTTCTTCAAAGTCAGGCTGACTGGGGCGATCGGGCTGCCACCGCACCGGCCGCTGATTGAGGGGCACGCGGCCCGTTTCCGCTTCAACGGTGGCCCGATTGTGCGCGGGGTCAAAATTTTGGGTCATTTCCGATCGCAGGGTTTGCACTCGGGTTTCCACCAGGCGCACTTCCGCTTGCAGTTGCCGTAACTCTGCCCGACGGGTGGCATAGAGCGGGATCCACTGCACCAGCGCCGCGATCGCAATGAGCGCCAACACACTGTTAACCGACAGCTTGAACAGGCTTTCCAGGGCGATCGATCGATAGGACGCAGACTTCGGTAGTTGCTTGGAACGCAACCTGGGTCGGCGTTGTACCGGTGGATCAGGACGATGCTGGGGCTGGAAAGCGTTCATCAAAACCAGTGAGTGAGCGCAGTTAAGCAGAAATGGATAGTTGAGCTAGTGGGCTGCACCCTGATACACGATGTGATCCCCCAGCATGGTCTGGGTTTCAGGAAACCCAAATCCCCCAAGGTTCTAGCAATTTGCTTGTGATTCGGCAATGTGCTAGGGGCAGTAGGGAGGATTACCCCTCTCCGTAAAACTGGTGCAATGGGGGTGACTTTTTTAACGATGGCAGAACCGAAATTCGTGACTCTAAAAATCAGAGAAAATTAGTGGCAATCGATCGTTGGCAATCGATCGTTGAGTCTGGCGACTGCCCATAGTTAGTTCATCCAGAATGGAGTATGAGATCCGGATGAATTCATGACGACTCATAAATCAATGAATTGACTAACCAAACAGATCGACTCAACCAATCAACCAGGCAGACTATTAATCAATTCATTGATTGTCCCTGAATTGAATCACCCTTGAATTGCTCATGGTTTTCCTTGAAAGTAAGCAAGCCTACCGCAAGCCAACCCATCTTGAAACCCATGTAAGCCTATCTTGAAATCTTTAACCAGAGGCGATTGATCGGTTGAGCGCGACATTTTTAGCAACATTTTTGCATCAATGTCTCTAAATATCTCTAGACGATTGTTGGATCCTGTTGAGATTTCTAGCTCTTTTGAATTGATGCAATTGCAGCGCAATCAAAACCAATGAAGGTCTTTGCTTCTTAAGCTTTTGAAGATGCTATCAATCCTATGGAAGGACTTGATAGAGATGACATTTGGCGCTTGAGAAATCTTTTGGGGATTTCTGAAGAAGACTTTGGGAGCTAATTGAAGAATGATTCAGAGGATTCAGATTTTTGGTTTGGGCATGGTTAATCATGATCAGCAGCAACGACAGTGTTAATTCAGAAAATTTCACTCAAGTTTATATGGGTGATTTTCCTGAACAAACACCGTGAAATCAAAAGACTTTGACGGTGTAACTAATCCTAAGCTGACAGTTTTAAGGCAATCGGCTGTGGGTTGAGACCTTGGGCCAGAGCCTTCAGGATGTTACCGCTAAAATGCCCAAACACGGCATGAAGAGAGCACCCAAAGGGGTTAAGTCTTGGTTAATGGCGGATTGTCCGCAACCACCCCGCCTAGTCCTAGCACGCGATCGCTCGTGAAGCAAGGCGATCGGGCTGAATAATGAGTGGTTCCGTGTTGGGCGGGGTTAGTGGGGTATTATTCGGTACTCGCGCAGCCGCCGATTTGTCAGCAATTTCTTGTTGATTTACTGCCGATTCGCAGTCGCCTAATCAGCGGTTGCTTCGTGTCCTTGCAGGGATGAGCCTGATTCGTGATCATCCCGCGATCGGGTCGAGTACCGTAAAGCGCCATCAAGCGCCATCAAGCGCCATCAAGCGCCATAAATTAGCCCGGTGTATCCTAAAAAACGTGCAGGAATGCTCCTGGGAAACCGCTGCCCGATCGCCCTGGGCCAATCCGGCCGACTTCCAGCCAATGGAGCGAGCAGCCTTTGGTAGACTGGACAGCATCCATCAACCCCAGCCATCAACTCGACGGCTTGGGTCTCAGCTCCCTGCCCTAGCGCGGGGTCAACCAACACTTCGAAAGACACCTAGAGGCATCATTCCATGCAAGTTAATGATCTCGGCTTCATTGCCAGCATTCTGTTTGTGGCAATTCCTGCTGCCTTTTTGCTGATTCTTTACATCCAAACCGCCAGCCGCGAAAACAGCAAGGGTTAATTGGCCAAAGCTCGCTTGGGGCTAATCAACAGTTGAGTCGTGATCGTTTTCAATTCGCCAGTTCTGATCTGTTGCGATCGGGGGTGGCACTGAAGCGGTGAGCAAGGAAAGTTTTTTAAAATCCGTTTGGGAGAGGGTCTGGTGCTGCCGGGCCCTTTCTTTATGGAGGTTGTTGGGTTGGTTGAGTGGAGTGGCCGATCGGGATTGCCTGGGGTTGCTGGTTGAGGGCCGATCGCCTGGTTGCGGAGCGATTGGCGATGGTTGTTTGCGCGCGATCGGTGGGTGGGAAGGATGGGATGGGGATGATGCCATGCTCGATCGAGCAAATCTGATCGATCAAATCCGATCGATCAAATCCGTAAGCAAAAGCTGACTTATTGGCGCTGTTCGATCGCAAGTTCCCACTCCGGCTCTACACTAATGGTCTCTCGGATGGTCTCTCGCGTGGATCCAACTTGTTCACGACGTAGCGATGACAGAGGCGACAAGGCAATGGCAACCGGGCGATCGCGTTCCCCAGCCGATCGCCCGGCTATGAACCGTGACTGATGAGCCGCGACCGGTCGGCAACCCGGCCAACTGAGTAACCACCCCTTTTTTGTAGCGAATCAATCCGGCTGATGGATAACAAATTGATGCTGATGATTCCGGGGCCCACCCCGGTTCCGGAACCCGTGCTGCTGGCCCAAGCCAAACACCCGATCGGTCACCGGAGCGGCGACTTTGGCAAGATTATGGCCGAAGTGACCGAAAACCTGAAATGGCTGCACCAAACCCAAAATGATGTGCTGATCTTGGCTTCGAGCGGCACGGGGGCCATGGAAGCCGGCATCATCAACTTCCTGAGCGCGGGTGATCGCGTGTTGGTGGGCACGAACGGTAAGTTTGGCGAACGCTGGGCCGAAGTGGCCGAGGCCTATGGGCTAACGGTGGAAACCATTACGGTGGATTGGGGCAAACCTTTGGATCCCCAAGCCTTTGCCGATCGCCTGAGTGCCGACAGCGATAAGAGCATCAAGGCGGTGATTGTCACCCACAGCGAAACCTCCACGGGGGTGATCAACGACCTGCAAACTATCAATGGCCATGTGAAGGCTCATGGTGCGCTGATGATGGTGGATGCGGTCACCAGCTTGGGTGCAACCAGCGTCCCGATCGATGAGTGGGGCTTGGACGTGGTGGCTTCCGGTTCCCAAAAGGGCTACATGATTCCGCCCGGTTTGGGCTTTGTGGCCGTTAGTCCCAAGGCTTGGGAAGCTTACAAAACCGCAACCCTGCCTAAGTACTACTTGGATTTGGGCAAGTATCGCAAGGATGCCGCCAAAAACAGCACGCCCTTCACGCCCCCTGTGAACCTGTTCTACGCGCTGCAAGAGGCCTTGCGGTTGATGAAAAAAGAAGGGCTGGACAACATTTTTGCGCGTCATGCTCGGTTGCGGGCCGCGACCCGGGCGGCCGTGGTGGCCCTGAATCTGCCCCTGTATGCGCCGGATGATTGCGCCAGCCCGGCGATCACGGCGGTGATGCCCCAGTCCGTGGATGCGGAACAGGTGCGATCGGTGATGCGCAAGAAGTATGACATCGCCTTGGCCGGTGGTCAGGATGCGCTGAAGGGCAAGATCTTCCGTATTGGTCACTTGGGCTTTGTGAGCGATCGGGACGTGCTAACGGCGATCGCCGCTCTGGAAGCCACTTTGATTGAGTTGGGAGCTGAGGTGACCTCCGGCGCTGGGGTGGCGGCAGCGGCCAAGCATCTGATCGGCTAATTCCAGCGGGTTAGTGCAATTCTGGATCGGGGTGTACGGCCGTACACCCCTACAGGATTCATGCCCCCAACAGGAGAACCCATAAAACAAATTTCTAGAATCAGTGGGATGGGTATTGCCTATCACCCTCTGCCAAAGCGGTATCCATTTCCCCAGCCATGATGACCCTCTCCCAAGGGGTGATCCGGTTTGTTGGGCGATGGGATACCCCTGGCAACTTGTTCAACTTTTAATCTTGTCAACTTTTAAGCTTTTAAGCCGTTCAACTAAGCCGTTCAACTAAGCCGTTCAACTAAGCCGTTCAACTAAGCCGTTCAACTAAGCTGTTCAACCAATTTTAGGGTTTTTAACTAAACAAGAATATGACGACTTCAGGGGTGAGAAAGCGGCGATCGCACAATTGGCATCGGCGGTTGGGGATGTTGTTGGCTGCCTGTGCCACAACGATCACAACGTTGCCCCCGGTTTCTCGGGCTTTGGCCCAAGAGCCGGGCCAAACGACTCAGACGATCGAACCGCTGCTGCAACCCAATGCTCCGGCTGCACCCCCGATCGCGCCAGATTCCAGCGGCCCTGACCTAAATTCCGCCCCAAATTCCACACCAAACTCCAGCGCCAATTCCAGCTTCGCGCCAACTTTCGAGCCGAACAATTGCCCCTTTACCCTGCCGCCGGAGTTTGCCCGGGAAACGGTGCGCTGCGGCATGGTGACCGTGCCCGAGCGCCACGGTAATCCCACCGGAAAAACCATTCGTCTGGGAGTGGCCATCTTAAAAAGCAAGAACGCCAACCCGCAACCGGATCCGCTGGTAATGGCCCAAGGGGGGCCGGGCGGATCGATGTTGGAGTTGTTGCCGGCTTTTTTGCCCTCGTTGGCGGGAATGCGCGATCGGGACATTATTTTGTTCGATCAACGCGGCACACGCTATTCAGAACCCTTTTTGTTTTGCCAAGAAATCTATGATTTCAAGGTGCAAAATGCGCGGTTCCCCGACTCACCGGCCCTGCGCGATCGCTATCAAGCGGCCGTGGCGGGCTGTCGCGATCGGCTCAAAAATTCCGGTGTGGATTTGGCGGCCTACAACAGCCTAGAAAGTGCAGCGGATGTGCCCTTGGTGGTGCAAGCGGCGGGGTATGGCGGCCCGTTCAATTTCTATGGGGTGTCCTACGGGACGATGTTGGCCCAGCACCTGATGCGCGATTTTCCCGATCGCCTGCGATCGGTGATTTTGGATTCCGTTGCGCCCCTGGATACCAGCTTCATTGTGCATTTACCGCGCAATACCGATCGGGCCCTGCGGCGGTTTTTCGAGGCTTGTCGGCGCGATCGCCTTTGTGGTTCCACCTACACCACCCTCGAACAGGACTTTTTGGGAGCCGTGGCCAAGCTGCGTGCGCGCCCCCAGGTGATTCAGTTGCCCAACTATGGGGAACTTCAGGATTTGTTGGAAGGTCGGCTCTCGATCGAGAATTTGGACCCAAATCGGTTGGCGGTTCCCGTGTTGTTGGATGGGGATGGGTTTATTTCTGCTGTCAGCACGGCGTTTTATTCCTCCGCCAGCATTCCCAAGTTGCCCCAAGCCCTACGGGAAACTCGCCAAAACAGCTATGCGGGAATTCTGCGCGTGTTGCCGCTGTTGCTGTTTAGCAAAAGTCAGGCCGATGGGGTTTATAACTCCGTGATGTGTTCGGAAGATGGCGGATTTACCTTGGCGGAAGTGGATGCCAGCGGTGTATATCCGGAAATTGCCCCGGCCCTGCTCCAAGCGCCTGAGGAACTGTTGCGCACCTGTCAAACCTGGCAAGTGCCGGCCCTGGCTCCTAAGGTGAATCAACCGGTGCGCAGCTCTGTGCCCTCGTTGCTGTTGTCTGGGGAGTTGGATCAGGTCACGCCGCCGGAGTTTGCGGAACGGGTGGCCCGGGGGTTGGATCGCCACTATCGCTACGTGCTGCCGGGCCTGAGTCACGCGGTGTTCGGGAGTTCCGATTGCGTGAGCCAAATTATGGGAGGCTTTTTGCAAGCGCCCGATCGCGCCCCCAATGCGGCCTGTGTGTCGCAAATGCGGACGCAATTTGAAGTGCCCAAGGCCCTGCGGTTCACGCCGGCCACGGCCAACAATCTCGGGATCAGTATGGTAATTCCAGCGGGTTGGCGCTTGAGTATGCAAGGACTGGCTCCGGTTTGGAGTGAGGTGGATGGCAGCGGGTTTGCGACGGGGCGGGTGTTGGCGGTGTCGGTGGCCCAACAGTCCACGGCGGAAGTGTTGCGATCGCTCCCTTACCCCACCCGATCGCTCGGAGAACGACGCTATCGGAACCGGCGCTGGCAACTGTATACGATCGATAACCCATCCCTGGCCTCGATCGTTGCCCTGTACACGCGCCAGGGCAAAACCTACGTGGTGGCGATCGACAGCGATTCCCTTTGGCATCGGGATGCGGTGTTGGAAGGGGTGCTCAGTAATTTCCGAATTCAGTCCCGCTAGGTGGGGGCCGCTTTGGAAAATGGGAATGATCCCTTCACGGAGTTACGACAGCCGCCCGGAGCCTATGGATACCCCTGTTGCTGATGCTTGGCAGTTACTCAATTGGCATGTCATTGACCCCAAAAATATTGGTGATTTGCTCGCGGCTCCGAGTCGTTATTTAACATTGGCCGCCGATCAACAAGCGATTGATCTGCGCCGCTTAGATCCAGAAACCCGCGACCAAACCCAAGCGGAATTATTATTCGGTGATCGCCCGATCGTGCATGTGGTGGGTGGGGGTGGCCTATTGTTCGATCGCTTTCAAAAGGCGATCCAATCCCTGGTTCAGCAACGACAACAATCGCCCGATCGAACTAAACTAATTGCCTGGGGCCCCGGTCAACAGATCTACGGCAAATTTACACCCCAACAAATTCAAAATTTTGACTATCGAACCTATCTGGATGGGTTTGATTTAGTGGGGTTGCGGGATGCCCATGTGGAGAATTTGGGCTTGGGTTACCATTGGCTGCCCTGTGCCAGTTGCCTGCATCCCGCCTTTGACCAGCCAAGGCTGATTCGCCATGAATTTGTGGTTTTTTCCCACAAAAAATTCCAGATTGATTTCCCCGATTTTCCCCGCATGACCAACGAGGAAACGGATTTTGAAACGGTTCTCAATTTCCTCGGATCCGGCGAAACGATTCTCACCAGTTCCTACCATGGAGCCTACTGGGGAACATTGTTGGGGCGGAGGGTTTTGGCCTTTCCGTTCACCAGCAAAACCCATACCCTGAAACATCAGCCGGGCATTTTCCCGATCGAGCGGTGGCGGCCTGCCGGTTGGCAACTGAAATTACTGGGAAAAACCTGGATCGATCGCCGTCGGTACGATCGATTCACCTGCGACGTGACGGGCTGGCAACGCTTTTTAAAACAATGCCGCACCTATCCTGAAAGTTTGCAGGAAACGCGCGATCGTAACCACTGGTTTTATCAACAAGTCCTGGAGTTAACCAGCGCCGCCCCGACTTGAGTTAAACTCATAGACTGGTTTTAGCAACTATTTTTCGTCCCCGATCGCCCTGCTTACCCCCGCCCTATGCCGTCGCCAGCCCCCCTCAGCGGTTCCCAAATTCGCGAAAAATTCCTGGCTTTCTTCGAGGCCCAGGCCCACAAGCGCCTGCCCAGTGCCTCCCTGGTTCCGGAAGATCCGACGGTGTTGCTGACGATCGCCGGGATGTTGCCCTTCAAGCCGATCTTTTTGGGTCAGCAAGCGCCCGCCACGCCCCGCGCGACGACTTCCCAAAAATGCATCCGCACCAACGACATTGAAAACGTGGGCCGCACCAAGCGTCACCACACCTTCTTTGAAATGTTGGGCAACTTTAGCTTCGGGGACTATTTCAAAAAAGAGGCGATCGCCTGGGCTTGGAAACTCTCCACCGATCCCGAAGTGGGCTTCGGTTTAGACCCGAAAAACATCGCCGTTAGTGTGTTTGAAAGCGACGATGAAGCCTTTACAATTTGGCGCGATCAAGTCGGTGTGCCCGAACATCGAATTAAACGCATGGGCGAGGCAGATAACTTTTGGGTCTCCGGCCCCACCGGCCCTTGCGGCCCTTGTTCGGAACTGTATTACGACTTCTTTCCCAATCAAGAAGGTGAGGTTGATCTAGAAGATGATGAGCGGTTCATCGAGTTTTATAACTTGGTGTTCATGCAATATAACCGCGATGCTAATGGCAACCTCACACCCCTGCAAAACCAGAATATCGACACTGGAATGGGCTTGGAACGAATGGCCCAAATCCTGCAAAAAGTGCCAAATAACTATGAAACGGATCTGATTTTTCCGATCATTAAAACGGCCGCCGATATTGCCCAGGTTGATTACGCCAAAGCCGACGAAAAAACCAAGATTTCCCTAAAAGTTATTGGCGACCACGTGCGCGCCGTGGTGCATTTGATTGCTGATGGGGTAACGGCTTCTAATCTCGGTCGGGGCTACATTTTGCGGCGGTTGATTCGGCGGGTGGTGCGCCACGGCCGCTTGATTGGAATTGTCGGTGAATTCACCACAAAAGTGGCCGAAATGGCAATCATCCTATCGGAAGCAATTTATTCGAATGTGCGCGATCGCGCCGACTACATCAAGTCAGAATTACAACGGGAAGAAGCCCAATTTCTGAAAACCCTGGAACGGGGTGAGAAACTGCTCGCAGAAATTCTGGCGAAAAATCCCCAACAAATTTCGGGAGCTGATGCCTTTGTTCTGTACGACACCTTTGGTTTTCCGCTGGAATTGACACAGGAAATTGCCGAAGAGCATGGCATTTCCGTAGACATCAATGGGTTTGAAGTGGAGATGGAAAAGCAGCGGGAACGGGCCCGCGCCGCCCACGAAACGATCGATTTGACTGTCCAAGGCTCGATCGATTCCCTCGCCGAAAAAGTCCAAAAAACCGAATTTTTGGGCTACCAAAACAGCGCTAGCACCGCCCAAGTGGAAGCGCTCTTGGTGGCGGGCAAAGTGGTAGAAACTGCCAGCGCTGGAGATGAAGTGCAAATCCTGCTCGATCGCACTCCTTTCTATGCGGAATCGGGTGGCCAAATTGGCGATCGCGGCTATTTCAGCGGCGATGATTTGCTGGTGCGAATCACCGATGTCAAAAAAGAATCGGACTTTTTTGTGCATTTCGGGCGAGTCGAACGCGGCATCCTGAAAGCCGGTCAAACGGTATCAGCAACGATCGACCAAGCCTGCCGCCGTCGGGCCCAAGCCAACCACAGCGCCACCCACCTGTTGCAAGCGGCCCTGAAGACCCTGATCGATCCCAGTATTTCCCAAGCCGGTTCACTGGTGGACTTCGATCGGCTGCGGTTTGACTTCAACTGCCCCCGCCCCCTGACCGCCGACGAAGTGGCCCAGGTGGAAAGCCAAGTGAACACCTGGATTGCGGAAGCCCACGGCGCGGTGGTGGCGGAAATGCCGATCGCCGATGCCAAGGCTAAGGGCGCAACGGCGATGTTCGGTGAGAAATACGGTGACGTGGTGCGCGTGGTGGACTTCCCCGGCGTGTCCATGGAGCTGTGCGGCGGCACCCACGTGAGCAACACGGCGGAAATCGGCGCATTCAAGATTATTTCCGAAGCGGGCGTGGCTTCCGGCATCCGACGGATTGAGGCAGTGTCGGGGCCGGCAATTTTGGACTATTTGAACCTGCGTGATCGGGTGGTGCGCGACCTGAGCGATCGGTTCAAGGTGAAGCCCGAGGAAGTGCTCGATCGGGTCAGCACCCTGCAAGAGGAGCTGAAAACCAGCCAAAAGCAACTGGATGCCCTGAAAGCGGAACTGGCGATCGCCAAGTCCGACAGCTTGGCCAGCCAGGCCGAGGCGATCGGCGACTTCCGGATTTTGGTGGCGCGGTTGGATGGAGTCGATGCGGCTTCCCTGACCACGGCGGGCGATCGACTGGCCCAAAAGCTGGGTGATGGCGCAGCGGTGGTGCTGGCTTCGGCCACTGATGATGGCAAAGTCAGCCTAGTGGCAGCCTTCGGCAAAGCAACGATCGCCAAGGGCCTACAAGCGGGCAAATTCATCGGGGCGATTGCCAAGCTCTGCGGCGGCGGCGGTGGCGGCAAACCCAACCTAGCCCAGGCCGGCGGCCGCGATGCCAGCAAACTGGACGAGGCGATCGCCGCTGCGAAAACCCAATTGAAAGGGGCGATCGGGTAGGTTGAATCAAGTCATGGCAGAGAGTTGCTAGCTAGCTGTTGAGGCACAACCCTGCCATGAAACCTGTGTGCCAACTAGGCAGTTAGCTTGATTGCAAAATCATGCTTTCTTCAAAGAGCTGTAGCTGGATGTTGTGCCAATATGAAGCGCCTTGATCGGTGTCTTGAATGTACTGTAGAATGCTTCGCCCGACATATTCACCCATCTTTACGGGAACTGCATTACCAATCATTTGCTCCAAGTCCGATTTGCTTCCTTGAAACTTGAAAGTTTCAGGAAAAGTTTGAATATAACTTCGTTCGATTGTTGTTAAGGGACGCAGGTTTTCGTTGACTTTGCAAGCATCACCTGGGTGTTGTTTGTAGGTTTTGGGAATAGGACGATTGACTCCTCGAATTGTGGGACTAGGTTCATGGACGCTAAAAATTGCTCTTCTTTGATAACTTCGAGGATGACGATAGAAGTACTCAATTCCTAGACGGTTTTCCAGATATTCAAAAACGGTCATGGGTTTTTGTGACTGATTGGCCAATAAATAAGATGTCAAGGCGTTGTCTCGACCACCTAATTGACCAATTAGAAAATATCGTTTTCGAGTCTGAGGCACACCGCAGTAGCTGGCATTCAAAACTGAAGACGTTAACCCATAACCCTCTTTTTTAAAGGCTTCTAAAACTCTTTGCAATACATGGCTTTTGGAAATTCTTTCAACATTTTCCATGACAAACCAGCGCGGTTTAACTTGCGAAACAATGCTCGCAAAACTCATGGTTAGATCTGCTCGACCTAGGCTTTCATCGCGTTTCCCAGCGCTAGAGAAGTCTTGACAAGGCGGCCCACCAATAATAATTTCTGGGTCTAGGCTTGCAATTTCTAAGTAGATATCAGGACTTGAAAGGTCTCGATTAAAAATAGGATGCTGAAAATTCTCCTCATAAACTTTAATCGCTGGTATCCATGAATCGAAGGCAGCAATTAGATCAAATCCTGCATTCTGAAAACCCAGTGACAGACCACCACAACCACAAAATAGATCAACTGTTTTCATTTTGTCACTCATAAATCAGGTGATTAATTGGAAAATAGATCCGGAGAGTTGTAAATAATGGCATCTAGCCGCCTTTCTGGACTTAGTAGATTCTGACCACCGCCTAAAATGATATCTTTGATTTCATCTCTATGGATTCTAGGCTTCCTGAGGACTTCTGATTCCATATATGGATGAGTGCCTCTACCACTGATTGCAAAAGCCTTATCATTTCCTGTATTGTAAGACAGTGAATCAATAATTTTCTTATAGTTAAAAGACCCATGATCACAAAAACTCTGCAACATTTTAAATAACCAAATAATCGTTCGAGTGTGCCGCGAAATAGACTTGATGCGGTTGAATTTTTCAATCTCTTGCTTGCTTAAATCTATGAATAATCGTGTGAAAGCAAGATCGCTCCAAACAAAAACATCCAAGCAATTTTCGGCTAGCCTTGGTGACTTCCCCTCAGTTTTCCAGATGGGTTGCATGAGCAGTGGTCGCTGTCGGCCTAAACCAAGAAGGGCAACGGAATCAATTGTCTCAATAATTCTAGGAATATTTGGTATCACCAAATCTTGCTCTGTCCAGTTCAGAATTTTTATATTTGCATTATTGATACAGTGTTCAAATAATGGTTTTTCTTCGCTGTAACTATCAATAATACTACAAGCTAAATAGGCAATGGTTTGTGGTCTGACGACAATTTCACAACCATACTGATTCTCCGATAAGTGACAAGTTGTATGATCAGGTAAAGCAGTTAGCTTGATTTCAATTCCCTGAAGGCATTGTCCTTTAATTTTTGATTGTGTAACCAGATCTACACCTGGTAAAGTACCAATTACATACTTTTGATAGGGCGTGAATTGAGTCTCGAATGCATAGAATAAGTTTTCGGAATCAGGGTGAAGTCCATACAAATCAGTGGTGCTTATACTGTGATGCTGTATCTTGAGATCTGATCGCAGCTTAATATATACATTGTCTAAGCTTTGACTACTTAAATATGCGCAAATTGCAGCAGGTAAAGATGAATTAAAGCAGTTTTTACCCCACGACTCTTTCTGCGCGAAGTCACGGTTGGAATACTTTAATCCAAACAGTCCAGGTTGCATATTTATTATTATTGAATTACTTGATTTTTGATTTTATACACAGTTGAATGAAATGACTGATCAAATTTAAATATTTTATACTGTGTGTTCCGAGATGTTTGTATATTATTTGATTTTTGAATTGACTACTTGTGATTTTATTCTATTAAGAATTCTAGATTTAGTCGTGCATATGGGTTATGGTTTTTGGCAAAGTGCAGCTTTCATGGCAAAGCTTTTACTTATAGATCATTTTTGAGTTACAGCGATATCCTAGATTCTACAATTACGAGGACTCTATAATAGATAATATTTGACTCAAGTGCAAGCTAGTCAGAAATAGCGATCCCACTGAGGCTAACAATCCATGATCGATCTTGTAACGATCGCACCGAACCCAACCGTTGCCTCCTTAGATGAAGGGTGGTTGGCTGGCTCTTGGACGGATTTTCGCCAGCAAGCCGATCGCCCCGAGTTGGCAGCGGCTCGATGCTTTTATCACGACGGTTGGTTTTTGATTGATATGTCACCGGTTGGGCCACTGCACGGACGAGATAACACACTGCTGAGTGCAATCACTTTGCTGTATGCCATGCAGCAAGGCATACGGATTCATGGTTACACAAACACAAGTTTCCAAAGATCAGGAGAACGGGAAGCTCAGCCGGACATTGCGTTTTATTTGGGGGACGATCGCCGCTTGCCACCCGCCAATAATGCGATCGTTGATCTGGATCAGTATGCGCCGCCCACGTTGGTGATCGAAATTGCCGCCAGTTCCCTCAATACAGATTTGGGATTTAAGCGACTGTTGTATGAACAGTTAGGAATTCAGGAATATTGGGTGGTGGATTCGGTGCAATCCCAGGTGATGGCATTTGGAATTGATCAAGGTCGCAGTGGCATGATTGAAACGTCCGCAGTCTTACCCAACTTGTCGATCGCCCTGGTTTCCGCAGCCTTGCAACGGAGTCAACAGGAAAGTCAGGGGGAAACGCTGCAATGGCTGATGCAACAGTGGACTCAGGTAGAACAAACCGGATAATTAGTGAAGCTTATTCGTGATGCCCTAGAGACCATGCAAGAGTTTTTCGGTCAGGAATTGGGCGCGATCGACTGAAATTCCTTGCTGCTGATCGATGAATAGTTGATCGATTCCTTGCTTAGTCTGATGAAGCAGGACTTTGGGGCGCTGATGACCCATTTGGATGTAAACATCGCCCGATCGTATCGACCCCACGGGATATTCAGGAATGCGATTTGAGATCCATCCAAAGAAACCATCGCCCTCAATCGGGTCATCAAACGTGGCAACATACCGATCAAAGCTTTGCTCACTCGCTGAGACCCAAATTCCCCAGAGAAAGGGGCGATCGATGCCATGAATGGGGACTTCCAGCACTGCTCGGACAAAGCGATCGACCGTGCCATTTTCATAGTGAATCACGCACAAATCGTCAGTTAGCGAGGCGATCGACTGCTTCTGTTCCTCGCTAAGTGCCACGTAGGGATCGGGCGCTGTGAACCCAAAGCTTGGTGATCCTTCATGCACTTCATAGCAGTAGGTACATTGAAACGAAAAGTCCATTTGATCTATAAATCTTGAACCTGGGGACACAATCCTGAGCTGAGTTTCGCTACATTGGAGAAGCAGATCATGATCTAACGCCCGATCGTCCACCTACTATTGTCCGGTGAACCGATGAAAACGCAACCTGATGATCTTAATCCAGACCAGAACTTGACGATTTGGCAGCGATTTTGGGGCGGCACTGTTCTGGGGCTTTTGGGACTGGCTTTCGCTGCGCTCTACTGCTATGGCGTGGCGGATGTGCCTTGGCCGATGGGCGGTTGGTTTTTGGGTTTAGTAGCTAGTGGTTTATTGGGTTTGGTAGCAGTGAAGTTGAAAGCCGATCCGCGCCGAATGTTGACTGCTTTGCTGGATTCGCTACCCGGTTGAGCTGAGTAAGTTTGGTTTGAAGTACGCAACCCAACCAGCTAGGGCCGGTCGCTAATTGTATAGTGGCTAATCAATCAAGTTGGGTGATCCAGTTTACATTTGTGCATCTGGGGCAAACGAAATAAGCACATCAATATCACTACTCTCGGGTCAAAAATCGTCCCTTAGAACTGACTCAAACAATGAAAACACTGTGATTTTCCAGCGCTGACAAAATGCTGAAATTTGGCTCTCATTGATCGCAACTTTTGAGGCGATCACCTGAAAATTTTGCATAATCAAATCTCCATGCATGACTGCGATTAAAGTCAATCACGAAGATTACTGATATACGTTACTGCAACGAGCTAGCGACAGCAAAACCCGTCAATTCTCGGATCTTGGGTTCATGAAATGCCAAAACGATATCTTCTTTGGGCACGCCTGCTCGCATCAGGTCGGTGGCGATTCCTTCTTCTGTCCAGTCTTCTTCAATCCAAAATTGCTCTTCGCGGATACGCACATAGACAGTTGGGCCGTTGACGCGATCGCCCTTTTGCCAACCCAGATTCATCCAAAGATAGTGATGATTAACGTCATCAACAATCAAGAAAGTTTCTAGACTGGAGTTGTTTTTTTGTCGGCAAAGTTCAACATAACCTCCCAAGATGTCCTTGATCAACCTGGGATATTCAATCAATTTATCCATCTTTGTTGTTGGACAAAACCGAAGATCATAATTTATTCAGAAAGACAGTGACCATTTTTAGCCCTAGTAGGTTGGGTTGAGGCACGAAACCCAACAAAACCAGTCATTTTATGCACTATCGAAGAGCCAAAACACCTGGAGCGACTTATTTTTTCACGCTAGTCACTCAAAATCGTCATCCACTGTTCCATGACCCCTTGAATGTTGATCGTCTCAGAGCTGCTTTTCGATATGTTATGGAGCGGCATCCCTTCACCATTGATGGCATCGTGGTTTTACCTGATCACCTTCACTGTCTTTGGACACTATCCCAAGATGATGCAGATTATTCGACCCGTTGGCGCTTAATCAAGAGCCATTTCAGTCGAAATTATCCTCGCTTGGATACGTTGTCTTCAATTCCATCTCGAACGACTAAAAATGAGAGGGTGATATGGCAACGCCGTTTTTGGGAACACCAGATCCGTGATGATCAAGACTTCATCAATCATCTGGATTATATTCATTACAACCCAGTCCGTCATCAACTGGTGAATGCACCAAAAGATTGGCAGTATTCTAGTTTCCACCGCTTTGTTACAGCTGGTGTTTATGATGTGATGTGGGGGGCTTCAGAAGAAATTGCGTTTAGTAATAACGTTGGGCGTGAGTGAGTAGCGGTGAAGATTAACCAAAGAACAGAATCGATTTTTAGTTGGTTGAATGGAATTGTTTGTAGTTATTTGCCAGTGTTGGTGTTGGGTTTCGCAAGGCTCAACCCAACCTACTAGCTGTTACGGCAGGTTGTCGATCGCACAGTTCCAAATAGATCAACAGCGCGTTGATATCTGCTGGATTTACACCACCGATTCGGGAGGCTTGACCCACCGTAAGGGGACGCACCTTTGCCAGTTTTTCGCGCGACTCCTTCGAAAGGGTTTCGATCGCCTGGTAATCCAAATTTTCCGGCAAACGGCGATTTTCTTGGCGGGCGATCGATTCGATTTGTCGTTGTTGCCGTTGGATGTAACCGGAATATTTGATTTCGATTTCTGCCCCTTCGGTTTCGGCGCGATCGAGATTGGGATTGCCTAACCCAAACTCCGCCAATTGTTCGTAGTGGAAGCCCGGCCGCTTCAGCAGTTCCGCCAAAGTTACCGAGCCTTTGATCGGGCCGCCCGTTGCCGCAACGATCGCCGGAGCTGACGGGTCGTTTTCCTTGACTCGCGAGGTTTGTAGCCGTTCCTGTTCAGCGGCAATATTCGCCTGTTTGGTTTGGAACAGATCCCAGCGACGATCGTCAATCAAGCCAATTTCGCGACCCAAAGGCGTTAATCGGCGATCGGCATTGTCCGATCGCAACAACAGCCGATATTCTGATCGCGAGGTCAGCATTCGATAGGGTTCGCGCAATTCCTTCGTACACAAATCATCAAGCAGCGTGCCAATATAGCTGCTTTCGCGCGGCAAAATAATCGGCGGTTTTTGTTGTGCCAACCGAGCTGCATTGATGCCCGCGATTAACCCTTGAGCAGCCGCTTCTTCGTAACCCGTTGTGCCGTTAATTTGCCCCGCGCAAAACAGCCCTTCCACGGTTTTGGCCATCATCGTGGGATAGCACTGGGTGGCGGGCAGATAGTCATATTCCACCGCGTAGGCCGGGCGCAACATTGTGCAATTTTCCAGCCCCGGCAGCGATCGCAACATGGTAATTTGTAAGCGTTCCGGCAAGCCCGTTGAAAAGCCTTGAATGTAGAGTTCTGGGATTTCTCGCCCTTCCGGTTCAATGAAAATTTGGTGCGATTCCTTGTCGGCAAAACGCACAATTTTGTCTTCAATGCTGGGGCAATAGCGCGGCCCCTTGGCATCGACCCAACCGCCATAAACCGGTGACAAATGCAGATTTTCTTGGATTAGGCGATGGGTTTCGGCGGTGGTGCGGGTCAAATAGCAATTCATTTGCTCCCGCTCGATGTGAGCCGCCGGGTCGAAGCTAAACCAGCGGTTATCAGGGTCGGGCGGTTGGGGTTCCATTTTGCTGAAGTCCACCGATCGCCGATCGACCCGGGCGGGCGTGCCGGTTTTCAGGCGATCGGTCTCGAAGCCCAGCCGTTTCAGGGTGTCCGTCAGCCCCACGGCGGCGAATTCCCCGGCGCGACCGGCGGGCATCGACTTGTTGCCGACCCAGATGATCCCACCCAGGAACGTGCCCGTGGTCAGCACCACCGATCGACAGCGGAACGCCACGCCAAAATAGGTTTCCACGCCGATGATTTCGTCGTTGTTGCCCAAAATCAGATCCGTAACCATGGCCTCTCGGATCATCAAGTTGGGCTGGTTTTCCACCACCTGTTTCATCTCGGCGGCGTATTCGCGCTTGTCCGTTTGGGCCCGCAGCGCCCAGACCGCCGGGCCGCGGGAGGCGTTCAACACCCGCTTTTGTAGATAGGTGCGATCGGCGATTTTGCCAATTTCGCCGCCCAGGGCATCGGCTTCGTGGACGAGCTGCGACTTGGCCGGGCCGCCCACGGCCGGGTTGCAGGGCTGCCAGGCGATTTTGTCCAAATTCAGGGTGATTAGTAGGGTTTTGCAACCGAGCCGGGCCGCCGCCAAGGCCGCCTCGCAGCCCGCATGGCCGGCTCCCACGACAATCACATCGAAGTCGTCTTGGAAATCGGGTTGAACGGGGCGATCGAGAGCGGCGACAGTCATGGGAAATTTGGGGCGCAAATCAAGGCGTACAGGAATTTTGACATATTTGGCTGAGGTCTTGGATTCGCCATGGGGCTGATCAGAGGATCATTCAGGTGATCAGATGGTGATCAAATCTTGATTAGATCTCAATTAGATTCCCAGGCACTTTTCGACGGATTTTCTAAGCAATTTTTAGTGGATGGGGGGCATGGATTGCCGGTGCGATCGCCAGCGCAACAGCCCAAACACGATCGCCATGAAGGCCAACCCCGACACACTGGCCAATGGGTTGCCACCAATGCCCGTGAGCCAAGCAGGCACGGCCGGGCTGTAGTGTCCCATGCCGCTGAGGCTCAGAACAGTAATGGTGCAAACCCAACCGCCATGCATCCCGATCGACCAACCCAAACTGCCCGGTTGGGCCCGCCCCAAGGCCCGCGCCTGCACCATGGTCATTCCCAACAGCCACAGGCCCGGCCATTGGGGCCAAGTGGCCAAAACCGCATCCAAAGGCTTCAAAAAATGCAGGGTCGCAAAAATTGCGCTCGTCCAAATGGCCGCTTGCTTTCGGGGCATGGAATGGCGAAATTCTGCCAAAAACCAACCTCGAAAAAACAGTTCTTCGAGGAACGCAATCCCCACGCCGTTGAGGATGCCATTCAGCCAAATGGTTAACCAGGACTGACTAGGCGGCATTTCCCACCAAAACCAACCCAACAGGTAATAGAGACCATGGAGCAGGGCAAAACTCCCGATCGCGATCGCCACGCCCATCGCCAAATCCTGCACCATGCCCCGGTTCCAAGACCAACCATAGGCGGAGAGGGGCCGTTGCTGACCGCGCACCCGTCGCCCCCACAGCCACAGGGTGGCCAGAATGGCCAAATATAAGGTCAACACCGCCATCAGGTTGGTGAAGTTGTGGCTCCAACCCAGGGACAGCACCAGGGGCCAGCAGGTGAGGGCCGCCACCGGCAACCACAACACCAACAACACACCGATGAAGCTGGCAATCCGCAAGGGCAGGGGATAGGCCGCGAGTTTGGGAGCTTGGGCCAAGAGGCGATCGAACATGAGCGCTACAGTTTCTCCGTCGTGGCAGGACTAACGCAGTCAACGGCACGGCGCACTCAGGCTGGTGCGGGTGGCTAAAGCTGAGGGCTGCGGTTCCAATGGGTCAGTTTAGAACTAACTCAGAACTAACTCAGAACTAACTCAGAACTAACTCAGAACTAACTCAGAACTAACTGAGAGCCAAATCAGGGTTAACTCAGGGTTCATCAACAGGTCAATTTAGACCTGAAGAAGATGCCTGAGAAGTTACCTGGGGGACTTGCAAAGCGCCAGGAGTCCCGGGTTCAGGGAGTTTCAGCCCCGAGTCTGCGTCGATCGAGGAGATCCACAGGGTAGCAGTTTTGGTTTTTCAGACCTCCTGCCAGCCAAAACGAGGCCAAGACGACCTCACCGGATTTGACGGAGATCGATTATGCGACAATTTGCTCAATTTCTCACGCCGCTAATCAGTAAAATTAGGCAGTTTATTTGTGATCCAAACTGATTGAACAAAATTTGATGATGTTTAAGTGGTCTGTCTGTAGCATGGTCATCTGGATTGCCAGAAAGTCAAATTCAACAGAGCTACTATTCATCTTCAAAATATAGAAATCAGTCAGAAATATAGAAAAAGTTGAAAAATGCAAGACAAAATAAAATAGAACCAGAACAAATTGAATGCTCCAGTTCTATTAAAGATGAAAGTACAGAACTCGATTGACAGCTAGCTGTGAACCGCTTTTAGCAGGCTCTGAGATTGGGGTTGAAATGGAGTGACCCCAATCAAGAACAATGCAATGGTATGAAAGCCTAGGCAGCAACGTTGAAGAGATTAAGCACTGACCGGGTTCAACACCTTGCGAGGTCGGTACTGCTCTCCTTTCAGTTGATTGCGCAGTTGATTCAATAGGCTATAGAAGGTGGGCAACTGTCCAGCGATCGAGAAAACGGCTTTTTGGGGAGTTGACAGGTAGTAATAAACCAACTCTTTAACCCGCTGTTGCATTCGCCAATCACCGCTCATAATTGCCTTGCTCATCATGGTTTTGCCTAGCTCCATGAAGATTGATTGACTGATTTGATAGTGGTCGCGGTGTTTCAAAAAGACTCGAAACTTGGCAGTTAAGCGCTGTTCGTTGGCATGGGCAGTGCGGGAGTAGCTGGCAGGATTGCTGCATCGATACAGGCTGGAAGGCACAGGATCGTAAGCCCAAGTTTGGCCATGAATGACCCGCAAAACTAGTTCTAAGTCTTCTGCGCCGGACGCTTTTTCATCAAACCCACCAACGGCTTGCAAGTGCGATCGACGAGCGGCCAAACTCGACAGTTCTAAGATGCCATGCTTGCGATAAAGCCGGAAATAAGTGGCGTGATCTAGTTGCCCCGTTGGCTCTGAAAATGGGCCCGTATCGGACATAGACACCACTCGATCGGCACTGATGGAATAGTGCTCAGCGGCAGCCAAATAAAGCACATCGTTCGAACGACCCACTAAGTCTTGAATGCGCTCCAAGTGGTTTGGTTTCCACCAATCATCGGCATCTAAAAAAGCAACCCAATCACCAGTAGCGGCAGCAATTCCTGCATTTCTGGCTCCTCCGGGGCCCAGGTTGGGTGTGTGCAAAATCTTGGTTGGCACTGGGCTGCGACGAAGGCACTCGATCGAGCGATCGGTAGAACCATCATCAACCACAATGACTTCGCTAGCTGGAATGGTTTGTTCGGCAATGCTTTGCAAAGCCTGATTGATCCATTGTTCGGCGTTATAGCAGGGGATAACAACTGAGAATTTCATGAAGAGTCACCAAATGAAGACGTAGAAAAACATTTGGTTAAGTACCACTTGATCCCAATCATAGATTTTGAGACCTTTTTCGCCTAGTCTCTTCATCAACACTTCATAATGACGATTTAACCTGGATGAAACTCATGTAGATTTAATATTTCCTTCGGATTTTGCTTCACGCTAAGAAACCCCGAGGGAGTCGATCGTCCCGTTCCCTATAAGGCCAAAAAATACGCCGGATCAACCTAACCCAGCGTACTATAGTAATATAAATGGTCGATTAAGAAGCGAACTCAAGTCCAGCAACAGGTGAACATCAAGCCCTTAACTGGCAAGGTATTCACGGATGTCCGCCTTATGCTTACGGAGCTTGGTGAGGGCCTCGCGTTCAATTTGACGGACACGCTCACGGCTAATTTGCAAGCGATCGCCAATTTTGGCCAACGTGAGTGCCTGACCGTCACTTAACCCAAAGCGCAGGGAAAGCACTTCCCGCTGTTGGGGGGTCAAGTCGGCCATGATGGTTTCAATGTCGCCGCGCAGGGAAGACTGGGTGGCAAATTCCTCCGGGGAGGGCCCTTCGTCTTCGAGCAGCTCGCCGAGTTCTGTGTCTTGGTTGTCGCCCACTCGCAAATCCAACGACAGGGGCTGGCGGGCCCGTTCCAGGTAATCCCGAATTTGCTTGGGAGAGAGGCCAATTTCGTCGCCCAACTCGGCAATGGTGGCGCTGCGACCCAGTTGTTGCGACAGGGTGCGCTGGGCTTTTTTGATTTTGTTCAGTTTCTCGGTGATGTGGATTGGGAGACGGATAGTGCGCCCCTTTTCCGCGATCGCCCGAGTGATGGCCTGACGGATCCACCAATAGGCATAGGTACTGAACCGATAGCCCTTGGTGGGGTCAAACTTCTCAACGCCGCGCTGCATCCCGATCGTGCCCTCTTGGATCAGATCCAGAAGGTCCACATTTCGCTTGATGTATTTCTTGGCAACGGACACCACGAGACGCAGGTTTGCTTCCACCATCTTGCGTTTGGCGCGATCGCCCTCGCGAATGGCGGCTTTCAGCTCATCTAGGCTCAAACCGGTGGCCGCTGCCCATTCCGCCAGGCCGGGTTCATAGCCCAGGCGCATGGTCAGCTTGTCCTTTTCCTCTTGCAGAACGTTGAGGCGTTGTACCTGCTTGCCCAAGACGATTTCTTGCTCGTGGGTGAGCAGGGGAACGCGACCAATTTCACGAAGATAGGCGCGAACGAGATCCGTAGCTGTGGGGTCTTTTTTCATGGCAGTTCGGCTCCGCGAACGACCGCTGGGCAACTGAGGAAACTCTATAGTAACGAATTTTGAAGCCGTTTTGCAGCTTTGACGGCAAGTTGGTAAAGAAATATCAAAACTCGAAATCATTGCGTTCTCTAATTTTAGGATACCCATCTTTGGCGAGGTGGTCTGCATCTTGAATCACAAAATCCTGAATTGCCCGTCATTGCGAGGCTGGCCAGGGTTTGACAAAACCAGAGCGATCGGGGAAACCAGCGGCTGAGATCGGGCAAAAATGTGCTGATTTTCGCAATAAGCAAGATGAATGGGCGCACAAAATCCGGTTTGCAAAATTCGTGACTGTCCGATGAGGGCCCATGGGTCGATCGGCTTCAGGGGATCGGTGGGGATCGGCAGCAATAAGCACTCCCAAAACACCGAACGGCTGGTAAAACAGTTACAGCCCTGCATAGCATCTGATCTCTATATAGAAGCGATCGCCCCATGAGAATCCTGTTTGTTTCCGCTGAAGTAGCTCCCCTGGCCAAGGTGGGTGGCATGGGCGATGTGGTTGGCTCGTTGCCCAAAGTGTTGCGGGCCATGGGCCACGATGTGCGGATCTTTATGCCGTTTTATGGCTTCATCGCTGACAAGTTAGTGGACGCGCCCAAGGAGCCGATTTGGTGGGGCGATGCCATGTTTCAGCGGTTTGCCGTCTATGAAACAACCTTGCCGGGAACTGATGTTCCCCTATACCTAATGGGGCATCCGGCGTTTTGGCCGCGGCGTATCTACTCTGGGGATGACGAAGATTGGCGGTTTACCTTGTTTGCCAATGCCGCCTCGGAATTTGCCTGGAACTATTGGAAACCCCAGATTATTCACTGCCACGATTGGCACACGGGTATGATTCCGGTTTGGATGCACCAATCGCCGGACATCTCGACGGTCTTTACGATTCACAACCTGGCGTACCAAGGGCCCTGGCGCTGGAAGTTAGAGCAAATGACTTGGTGTCCTTGGTATATGCAGGGCCACAACACCTTGGCGGCGGCGGTGCAATATGCCGATCGGGTCACCACAGTGTCGCCCACCTATGCCCACCAAATCCAAACCCCCACCTATGGCGAGCAGTTGGAGGGGTTAATGTCTTGGATTGGCGGCAAGCTGTCGGGAATTGTGAATGGGATTGACACGGAGGTTTACGACCCAGCCACCGATCGCGCTTTGGTCAAACCGTTCACGGCCGAGACGATCGAGAATCGCCGGTTAAACAAGGTGGCCCTGCAAGAGGAGATGGGCTTGGAGATCAATGCCAATACGTTCCTGGTGGGGATGGTGTCGCGGTTGGTGGAACAAAAAGGGGTGGATCTGATCATGCAAACGATCGATCGCTTCCTGGCCTACACCGATTCGCAGTTTGTGCTGCTGGGAACGGGCGATCGCTACTATGAAACCCAAATGTGGGAACTGGCGGCCCGCCATCCTGGCCGCGTTTCAGTCTTTTTGCTGTATAACGATGCCCTCTCCCGTCGGATTTATGCCGGGTGCGATGCGTTCCTGATGCCGTCGCGGTTTGAACCTTGCGGAATCAGCCAAATGCTGGCCATGCGCTATGGTTGCATCCCGATCGTTCGGCGGACAGGTGGCCTGGTGGATACGGTGCAACATAACGATCCCGTGGGCCAAGTGGGCACGGGCTATTGTTTCGATCGCTATGAACCGCTGGATCTGTTCACCTGCATGGTGCGGGCTTCGGAAGCCTTCCGGTTCAAGGCGGAATGGCTCAAGTTGCAGCAGCGGGCCATGGGCCAAGATTTCAGTTGGGAAAAATCTGCGATCGAATACGTGAAGCTTTACGGCAACCTGCTGGGAATCCCAGAATCGGAACTGGGGATTCTAACGCCCGTGGCGGAACCGGCCGCCCACGATCGCCTAGAGGCGGCCTTGTCCTAGGGTCTGATTCCGCTTCCCAGGCTTGCAACGTTCTTTAACAATTGGAGCCGGATTCTCAGAATTTGGGCTTTTTTTCCTCAGCGATCGGTCATGGCCGGTCGCTTTTTGATGGGCTGCATTGGGTGGTTTGGCGTGAAAAACCGGACTCTGAAGGGATCAAACTCGGCCATTGCCGTAACCGAAAATCCTTGAATGAGCGGGATTAGCTGACTTTGGGAACGGTGAGGCAATTCGGGGAAAACCGTACCGAAGGATTCGCTTGACAGATCGTAAACATGTTGTTACATTTATTTACATAAAGCAACAAAGCGTTGCGATCACCCCGAGAGGTTGTCATGGTTTTACTCATCGCACTATTTGCGATCGGCTGGGTTGCAGCCGTCGTCCTCGGAACCCAAGCCTACTTCCTGGGCGAGCAGACCAAACCGATCCACTCGCGCAACTGGAATTCTCAAAAATTTGAAACCCTGGCCCAAGCGATCACGGGTTCCTCGATCGATTATGGCAAGCGCCGCCCCGCCTATGCCTACGCCATGGATGCGTATACCAGCAAGCAGGTGACCCAACAGTAGGGGCAGGTTTTGAACTGCAAGCTTCAAAAGCCTTTAGCTGAATTTCAGCCGCGTTAATCGTCTCATTTTTTTTCTCCTCTCTCGACGGCTTCAGTCTTTGTGCTGAGCCGTCGTTTTGCTGTTTTGCTGTTTTTAATCCTTGGCTGATCGGGAAGCGATCGGGCGATGGGGCGATCAGGACTCATCTTGCCGCAATAGCCGATCATCGGTCATCACTAATTTCCGCCATTGCTAGCCATCCCGAAAGTTTTGTAGAGTCGTGATGGTTGATTGATGTGGCTGCTATGGTTTCTCATTGGTTGTTGGCAGACTCTTTGGCTCCCGCTTGGTCTCGATCGCGATCGGTGGCCCTCCGTCGTTTCACTGTGCTAGCTTTGGCGATCGCCCTGGGGGGTGGTTTGGCGGCCTGCGGTGGTTCCGCCAACAATGCCAACAATGCCAACAATCCGACGAACAATGGCATCGTCAACCAAAGGGCCGCTGCGCCCGCGGTGGCGGGTAACTATCCCGTGCAGCAGGCCAGCTACAACAACAGCACTGGGGAATATACCCTCATGTTGTTGAATGCGCCGCCGGGCATGAGTCCCTATCGGGTCAGCAACTTGCAAATGGCTCAGATTCCGGAAGCTGAAGCCAAAGCGGGCAAAACCAGCTATCTGGCCGTCAGCAGTCCCACGAGTCCTCCGGTGCTGCATCTGCTGCCGACTTTCAAGATTGAAATGTTGAGCGGTGAACCGACCCAAGTGCAACAGGCGGGAGTGCAACCCACCTACTGGCAACCGATGCAGCACGGTGGGGAGTTGGAAATTGACCTCGATTTTCATCAGCCCTACTACTACGTGCCACCGCCCTATCGATCGGGATCGGTGCTGACGGGATTTGGGGGCTATGGCGGAACCTATGAACAGGCCGCCGGGCAATACCAACAGCGCTACAACGCTCCCCCAGCGCCCGTGCAAAATCGCAACTTCCGCACCACCCAAAATTTGCGACCTTCGCCAGCAAACAGCCCCACCCGCAGCCCTAGCCCCAGTCCCACTTCCCGATCGAGTGGCTTTGGTTCCAACACCAGTGGTTCATCTCCGGCCGCAACGCCCAGCACAACCCCTGACTCCACCACAACCGCCACGCCGTCCAGCGCCACTCGTTCCCCCAGCCGCGATCGCAGCCGATCGACCGGGGCCGGCTTTGGCAGCAGCACCTTTCGATCGTCCGGTTCTTCCGCGCGGGAGCGATCGCGTAGCTCAGGATCTTCCAGTCGGCGCAGTGGTTTTGGCAGCAGTGGCCGTCGCCGCTAACTGAGTGGCGAGCGAAGCTGACCACGCGGTCGGTCAATCCTCAGCCCCCAGCCGGGGAAATCGGGAGCGCCGCAATCCAGGCTAGAGTGGATCGGGTTCGGCTGTGTTGCAACTCCCATGTCTTTTCTTGATCCTCACCTCAACCTCACACCGTCCTTGCTGGGGTCGATCGCCCTAGTAGCCGCTTGGTTGGGAGCCACTATCTTCACCGCCGAATGGCTCTATCGCCGCCAGGTTGCGGGGCCCGAAGTGGGGCGCAAAGTGGTACATATCAGCACCGGCCATGTGTTGCTCTTGGCCTGGTGGTTACAAATTCCTGCCTGGGTGGGGATCACGGCTTCTCTGTTGGCCGCCTTGGGGGCTTGGCTGTCCTATCACCTGCCCCTACTCCCCAGCGTGAACGGCGTGGGTCGCCGGAGTTTGGGCACGCTGTTTTATGCCATCAGCATTGGTCTTGTCATTGCCCTTTGCTGGCCGGCCGATCGCCCCCAATACGCAGCGCTGGGCATTTTGGTCATGGCCTGGGGCGATGGGTTGGCGGCCTTGGTGGGGCAGCGGTTTGGCCGCCATCCATATCAATTAGGCGGCATCACCAAAAGTTGGGAAGGCAGCGCCACCATGGCCATCGTTAGTTTTCTGGTGGCCGCCAGTATTTTGTTTAGCACCCAAGGGTTCAGTTGGCCGGCTGGGGCGATCGCCCTGGGAATTGCCGGGTTGGCAACGGGGTTGGAAGCCTTCTCCAAGTGGGGAATCGACAACCTCACCGTGCCCATTGCGAGCAGCGTGATTGCCCTGTTGGGCGATCGGCTATGGCTTTGATTGTTGGCTAGTTGGTGCGCTGGTTAGTTGGTGAACCGTTGATTAGCCCAGCGTTGGTTAACCCAAAGCCAGCAGATCCATGCCGCATTGGTCAACCAAATAGCAAGTGGCGCGGAATCGCAGCCCCATCAACTGTTCATAGAGCGGATTCAGCTTGCATAGGGGCGGAATCCGAAACAACAAGCGCCCAAACAACTTCACGTCCCGAGCGAAGGGGCATTGGCTGGGGATGAGGCGATAGATCAAAAGAGCCATTTCCCGATCGCGGATTTCAATGCGATCGATGCTGTCACGAAGGAATTGGAGAAGTTGGAACATCTGGAAAGTTGAAGAAAGCTAACAAATGACGCTGAAGCGTCGTGATTGCAGAGGGGGCACACCGAATTTGGGTGCTGTAGCCACCGACCAAAATTGACGAATGGGGGTAGCCGTTTTGGAAAAGCCGTTCAAGTCAGGTTGAGCAATGCTTCAGAGACTCAGCTTCAGAGGCTCAGGTGATGCCTCAACAGGTACAGCGGACAAGCTGCAAACCAAGATCCTGTTTGGCTGGGCACAAAAGCAACCGATTTGTTGCGAAAACCGATGAGGCTTTGGGGTAATTTCGCTTCGTGCGATCGAGATTTGACGTGAGAGCAGGCCATACTTCAAGGCTCATTGCAAGATACACTCCCCTTGCCTCGATTTCAGCTTAAAAAGTCTAAGCCAGACCCAGTTAAAGAAACGTATAAAATTTGCCGTTTTTGCGTAAAGACTTGGTGAAGTGGGGGTCTAAAAGCGTGACTTTTGGAGGGGTGCCCTGGAAATTGTTAAGGGCAACTTCATATTAGCATTATTTCTGAAATGTTTCGTAACAGTCCCGTCCATGACTCAAACGACCATCGGCCGCCCGATCGGGGCTGAGCCTCAAATTCAGGGGATCACGTCGGAGGAGCATCCCCCCGATCGATCATGGCCAAACGCGCAATATTTGGCCGTTTAGGGCTGGCTCCGCAGGTGCATTTGGGCAAATCAGCGCCAGACTCTGGGGGAGTTACTGCCAAATTGCCATTTCATTGAGTGCTAATTTATGCCAAATTTTGAACCGTTTTTAATAACTCGAACTCGATATGAATTTTAGTGATGAATGATCATCGTGGATTTTGAGCATCAGTGACCGTTGTGAATCGTGCTGCTGTGTTCGAGCAATCGGGGATGGCTGCAAGTGATTGTCGCGATGATCGGCAGTGGCAATCGGGAATCGAAGCCAGCCTATGATGCAGAAATTCTGTCGGGAACTGCTTAAAAATTAGGGTTATTGAGAATGAAAATAAGCAATCTTGGATCAAGCCATTGAATATTTCGATGAACGATCGGTGATCATAACGACCCTTTCAATTGACGAACGGGGTGAATTGTCATTAGATAGATTTCATTACAACTCTTAACAAACCTAAGGACGAGCCAAGGCAATCAGTTTGCAAATTGATTGCGAAATTTGCTTGTCCATCATCAGGTCACTAGTGGCATATGAGACTGATTACGGATTTCGACGGCCCGATCGCGGATGTTTCAGAACGGTATTACCAGGTCTATCAATACTGTTTGCGGGAAATTGCTCGATCGGGTCAGGAAATCCACCGTTTGTCCAAGCAGGAATTTTGGAACCTGAAACGGGCCCAAGTCAAAGAGGCTGAAATTGGTGTGCGATCGGGCTTGGATGGAACCCAAGCGGATCAATTTGCCCAACTGCGGCGGGACACGGTTCACCGTATGGAATATATGCCGCTGGATCAACCGGTTCCCGGTGCAATCCAAGCGCTGGAGCGGGCCCAAGGCATGGGCTGGGAACTGGTGGTAATGACGATGCGCCGGGTGCGAGAATTGGATGAAGCGCTGGAGCGGTGTGGCTTGGCTCGGTTCTTCACACCCGATCGCCGCTATTGCCTACCGAATGATTATGTGAAAACCCGCGACGTGGAAGACAAGCCCAAACTCATGGCCAAGGCCATGGGCGAGTTGCCGCCCGCAGCCCTGACCTGGATGGTGGGAGATACGGAGGCGGATATTGCAGCGGCTCGATCGGCTCAAATCCCGATCGTGGGTGTGCTCAGCGGGATCCGCGATCGGGATCGCCTGGAAGGGTATGAACCCGACGCGATCGCCCCAAACTTGGCCGGAGCGATCGACTACATCATTGCAAAAACGAACCGAGCCACCAAAACAACGCTCCCGCGCGAAGGCAGCCTGCCGAGAACTGGCTCTTAGGGGCTAGGGTTGCGGGCGATTGGACGGGCTAGCCCTAATCCTGCTGGGCGTTTTTGATGGCCCCAAAGAAACTGGCGATCGTGACAGGGATGCTCAGACCCAGAATGGTTCCTGTGGTGACGGTTCCTAACTCCGGTTCGCCAGACGTGAGTTCAAACACACAGCCCACCGCTGCGATCGCGGCAACGCAGGCGATCGCCAAAAATAAGCCACTCTTAGGAGTCAGCATGGGTTTTGATTTGCTCCGAATCTTTGCTGAAAATTTTGGACTGAATTAGCCTGAATTGGCTCGAAATCGCTTTCTTGAAATCGCCTTGCCAATACCCCCTCCAGCCTGAAGGCATGGGGGGATTCTGGCCCTAGCTCAGCAACTGAAGTTGCTCGACTAGACCACGGTGTGAAATCAGTTGGCGCGGCTCCTCCGCATTAGCGAACAGGACGCACATCGCCATAGGCAAAGCCTTTTTCCTTGAGGGCTGTGGTCAAGGCCAGCTCGTTTTCGACCCGATCGACAAACATCACCCCATTCAGATGATCCATTTCGTGCTGAATGGCGCGGGCCAAAAGTCCATCGGCCTTGAGGGTGCGCGGGCGGCCCGTTTCGTCTTTGTAGGCCACTTCAATTTGGGTGGGGCGTTCCACATCCAAATAGACTCCCGGGATGCTGAGGCAACCTTCTTGGTCGCATTCCAGGGGGCCGCCTGCGGACTTCACCACGGGGTTGATCAAAATTAGGGGTTCCACATCGGCCTTGTCTGGCTCGATGTCAATCACAATAATTTGCTTGTCGATCGCCACTTGGGGAGCCGCAAGGCCAATGCCATCAGCGCTGTACATGGTTTTCAGCATGTCTTCAGCGATTTTGCGCACTTCAGCATCCACTTTGGCCACGCGCTTGGCCGGACGACGCAGCACCCGATCGCCCAGGGTGTGGATTTCAAGGGGCGGATTCTTTAGCTTTTTCTTCTCAACCAATACTTTCGCGGTCATGGGTGGGGCGGTCTTTGGCGGTTACCTTTTTGCCTTCCCATCCTATCGAAAGATTGGATGTTTCCGTGGGCTGGTGCTCAGGGTTGCGGCTGGATCGCAATAGCACCTGATCCATACCCAAGCAGCCACCTAAGCGGCGGCCGGCGGATCAAAGCGGCCGCGACCACAACAGGGTTCAATGCCCATCCGATCGAGCAGTAGCTCACTCACCGCATTGGCGATCGCAAATTCACTGAAAAAGCTTCTGGAGAAGTCAAACCCCTGCATTTCCGTCAAAATCGCGATCGCAATGCCATCAATATCATCCTCGCCTTCCATGCGTTGACGGATATAGGCATTGGCGGCTACGCGGGCAATTTGGCTGTTCACGGCCTCGGGAATATATTCCGAGTCGAGGAGGTTTGCGAGGGACTGCTCCAGCCATTGGCGTTCGCGGTCTAAATCTTCAACGGGGGCCAAAATGACGGGCGGAACGGGTTGGGCCATGCCGATCGCTCTCCTGGTGAAAGAGTCCAATGCTTCTGTAGGCCACCATCTTAGCCAAATTGCGTTGATGGTCGATCCTGGGGGCGATCCCAGTGGTGGTCACTGCCCGATCGCCCCAGGTCGTGAGGCCGGTTTGAACCTGTGCCATAGGCTAGGAAATGAGGATCTAGGAGCGGCGGGCCGTGAACCGACTGACCAAACTGCCCAGACCTTCCCGCACTTGGTCGATCGCCCCTTGGAGTGGCCCAGGCAAAACCGATGTGGGTTGAACCGCAAGGGTAATCGGATCGTCCTTGTAGGCCTTAATCCGATAGCCATATTCCAAATTTCCCTGCTGTTTTTTCAGACGCGGAAAAAGACGGAACGCCCCTTGGCGCAGGTCATTTTCATTGGCAAAGATGGCCTGGTTAATTTGATTACTGCGGTTCACCGCCAAGGCCCCAACCGGGTACCAGGGTTTCTGGTCTTTGACCCGCACGTAAACTTCAAATTCCGGCATTCCCTTCGATCGCATCTCATCAAGCTGACTGGCGGCGGCGGCGCGGCGATCGTTCGATTTTGCTTTGGGTTGGGCTTTGGGCTTGCCGAATCCGGTGGGGGTTGCCAAGGGTGGGGCCTCCAGGGGAAAACTCAGATTTGAAATGTTTTGTTACGAACCTGCCATCGAGTTTACCCTGCGCTGGGGGCGGGCCACACCTCGCCGAGGGGTACGGATTGCCGTGCTCCCGTGGCGGCGGGCAGGTTGCCGGGGCGATCGAGCAGTCGCCAGTAGCCCAAAACCGCAAAGGCGATCGCCTCCTTGCTGCTGGCACAGAGTCCCCATTGATCCGTGGTTTCCAGCGGGATTGATCCCAAATGCTGTTGCAAACGGGCCCAGAGGGTGCGGTTGCGACTGCCGCCCCCACAGACCAAGACCCGATCGGGCAGTTGGGGCAAGTGGTTGCGGTAACTGTCGGCAATGGAACGGGCCGTCAGTTCCGTGAGGCTGGCTAACCAATCGGCATCGGACAGGCCCAAGGCGATCGCCGCTTGACGGCTGCGGCCCAACCAATCCGGGCCAAAGTGCTCGCGTCCTGTGGACTTGGGCGGCTCCTGACTAAAGAAGGGATCCGCCAGCCACTGGGTCACCAAGGGATCTGAAATTTGTCCTTGGGCCGCCCAGGCTCCATCGCGATCGAACGCTTGGGCCCCGTCCGTTAGATGTTGTACCGCCAAATCCACCAACACATTGCCCGGCCCCGTGTCCCAACCCCAAACGGCCCCCTCCCACGCCGTCAAATTGGCAAACCCCCGCCGAGCCGGGAGATAGGTCACATTGCCAATGCCGCCAATATTTTGCACACAACGACATTCCTGCTCATCTCCCAACAGGTAGGCATCCACCCGAGGCACCAACGGCGCACCCTGGCCCCCCATGGCCAAGTCACCCACCCGGAAGTTACTGATGGTGGTGATGCCGCTCCAGTGGGCGATCGCGCTGCCGCGACCCAACTGCAAGCTGTAGCCCAAGGGTTGTTCATCGGCCGCTTGGGGTGGGCGATGGAACACCGTTTGTCCGTGGGAACCAATGAAACGAATGGGTTGTGAATCCGGTTGGGCTGTTTGGATCGTTTTGGCGGCCGCCGCAAATTCCCGGGCGATCGCGTCGTCCAACTGGGCCATGGCCGCCATGGACAGGGATTCACCGGCACAAACCGCCAAAATTTGCGATCGCAAGGCCGCTGGATAGTCAAAGGTTTCGGAACGTAGCAACTTCACCTCCAAGTCCGTTTCCGTCCCCGACAGTTCCACCAATGCCGCATCGATTCCATCAACGGAGGTGCCGCTCATTAACCCGATCGCTCGCATTCCCATGGCCATTTTGGAGATCTTAAAATTGAAGCTATGCCTTAAATCTAAGCAAATCTAACCGAAATTAAGCATCAGCTCCTAATTCTTTTTACTCTATAGATTCTGTGGTAGATTCTGCGATCAAAAATTCCCGGTTTTTCTGAAGCCCTTTGAAGCCAAATGTCCTATCGACTCTCACCGGCCAAATTAACCACCTACCAAACCTGTCCCGCTCGCTATCAATTTCGCTATGAATATAAGATTCCGACGGCGGGTTTTGGAGGCGCGGCCCTGGGGCGATCGCTCCATGGGGCACTCACGCGAATTTACCGCGATTGGGACTATAGCTATCCCCAAAAACCAGGACTCAGTTGGATTGACGCTTGCTGGACTCAGGAAACCGCTGGCCTGACGGAGCGCCAAATTGCCGAGGGCTACGATATTTTGGTGCGCTATTTCCATCACTGGATTGAACCGAGCGATCGCTTCCTTAAACCCCTGGCCACGGAGGCAAAAATTCAAGGTCGATTACAAATCAATGACTTGGAATTTGCCCTCACGGGTCGGCTCGATCGCCTCGATTGGTTTGATTTGGATTCCCTTGAGCTAATTGAGTACAAAACCTCACGGCAATTTGTGGAGCCAGATTTCGATCAGCTCACGATGCAAGTGGGCCTCTATGCGATCGCCATCAATCAACAATGGGAACGAGAGTTGAAATACATCAACCTCATTTTTTTGCGGCCCGGAGAATCGGTGCGAATTCCCGTCACTGAAGAACGGCTAATCGCAGCCCAGGCGGTGATTGCAGACTTGGCCCAGCGATTACGAACCGATCGCGCCTGGGAACCCAATCCCGGAACCCATTGTGATCAGTGTCATTACAAACAATATTGCCCAGCCCAAACCACCAGCCCCGAGCCAATTCCAACACCAAATCATCCCGCTTCAATTCTGCAACTGTCGCTGAATTTGAAACCTTAATGACGGGAATGTTGATGATGAGCGTGATCATGGGAATGGCCATGATGATGGCTGTGGTTGCCACCATGATCATGACTGTGATTGTCCCCATGATCATGACCGTGATCATGACCGTGATCATGGCTATGGCTTTGGTGGTGATGATGCTCGGAATCGAGGCTGGAGCGATCGAACCCGGCGAAATGAATCACAGCGCTGGTTTCTGCCAATAAATCCGTAATTAGAGGATCGACCCAATCCGCTGCCATGGTCAAAAACTCAGGGTGATCATTCACGCAGGGTAATTGTTGATAAATCACCTCAGGATATTGACGCTGGAGCGCTAGGAAAATATGGTCCACATCCAGCAATGTTTCATGGTTTTCGGTAGCAAACCCGATCGGGGCCATCAAAATTGCCTTGGCCCCCAGTTCAATTAAATTGCGAGCAGCCAATTGAGCATTGGGCTGTGTCCAATCGATCATGGGCGTATCGTGATTGAGCCAGCCGATCGAAATCAAGGGATAGCGAGTGATCAGCTCCCGACGCACTGATTCATACAGGGCTTGGCTTTCGGCAATTCCTGACACAAACCCTTTGGCTTCGTGGGGACAACCATGATTCAGCAGCACAATCCCAATTTGCGACGGCAAAAAGTGCGATCGCCAGTCCTGATCAATTTTTTCGCTCACCAACTTCGCCAGCAGTTGAATATAACTAGCCTGGTCATAAAACGATGGGAAATAGCGCATCGATCGCACCCAATGGGTGTCGCCATCGGTTAACTGACTCAGGGCCCGGTTGACCTGCTCAATGGCAATCCCACTGGTAAAAATGGAGTCCACCACCAGTAAGGGATAAATCAGTAACTTGCTAAATCCCTGATCGCGAATTTCTGCCAAAACTTGCTCTGGCAAATGGGGACGACAAAAGTTAAACGCCTTAAACACCGACACTCGATCGCCCCAACGTTGCCTGAGTGCTTGCTCAATCCCCGATCGTTGGCGCTCAAAAATTGCATTGTGGGGGGAAATAAATTGACCATGTTGGTGACTCCACTCATGCAAATCAAAGGCCGCCAATAATTTCGCCAGGGGTGGATAAACCCATTGGGGAACCGGAGCAAACTTGGCAGTCAACAGGTTCAAAGCCTGTTCGTTGTAATTGGCAAAATCCGCGTAGGATTCCACTTCGCCATAGCCCATCAGCAAAACGGCTACCCGATCGTCGCCGGGCCCGATTTCGACTTCTGATGGGTCGATCGCGCTGATTGGGGTTGCCATCAGGGGGGATTGACCTTCAGCCTTTTGGGAAGACGCAGCCACAGCAAATGCCTCGTGGGGGGATTCATTTCTATTATGAAAGCGGAATCAGATTTCAGTTGGTCAATCGGAACCAGTTGAGGGAAATTCTTGAAAAGAAGACAAGTTTCTTTGGAGATCTTGAGCAGAGTCCTTCGCTTTTTGTAATGCTTAGTCATTAAACGCAAACATTAATGGAAAATTAAGTAACAATCTCAATGAAAAATTCAAATAAGTATGCAAACGCTTGGAGCGCTGGCAATCGTTGCAATGGGATAGATCAAGCCCCTGATTTTCAACTCCATGACCCTCAAAATGATGCTCCAGTGACTTGCGAGGCTCAAGTGCCAGGACATCAGCCCCAGCGCACCCAGGCCGCCATGCCAATTTGTTGCATTTGTCCCGGCTTTGCGGATCGATCGGCAACGGAACAGTTTTTAGCAGCCACCTGGAAACCCGCCTGGCCCCAGCCCTTGGTGATTTGGGACGCTACCTATCAGGGCGATCGGGTGCTGGAGGCGCTGCGGGCGATCGATCCCCAACGGGCGATCGGGCTAATTGGCTTCAGCGCGGGTGTGGTGGCAGCCTTGGGAGCCGCTCAGGCTTGGCAGCGACGCGGTGGGCGAGTGCGGGCGGTGTTTGCCTGGGATGGTTGGGGGGTGGCGCTGCCGGAGGGACTACCAATTTATCGGTTCAGCCACGATCAATGGACGCACCGCAGTTCCGCTTGGTTGGGGCCCGGGCGGGCGCAGTTTTGGGCTGATCCACCCTTGTCCCATCAGGCTTTTTGGCGATCGCCCGATCGCGCCTGGGGGTGGTGGTCTGTGCCCGATCGGGCCCCCAGCCGCACGACGGCCGCCGCCATGCTGCAAACCTATCTCCAAGGTTGGTATGGTCTGGGCGAGGATGGCACAGCTTAAGGGATCAATTCCTTGTGAGGCTTGAAACGACTAAGGCAGTCAGCCAATGGCTAGGAGTTGAGGCACGGACGATTTACTACGTCTCGGATGCGTTCCCGTTGATTGGGGCGATCGAACTGTTCCTGGAGCTTCAGCCAGCTTTCCCAGGCCCGATCGCGCTGTTGTTCCAGCAAGCCAGCCCAAACGGGCGCATCGGTGGCCCACTGAATCCCGATCGTTTTCACCAAAAAGTTTTCCAGCACCGCGATATCCTGCAAATCGCCCAACACGGTTTGGATATCACCAATCGTGCCGAGCAATTGTTCGTAATCACTGCCATAGAAATCGGTAAAAAGGGCCATTTGATAGCGCACCCGCTTGGCCACCTTGCGCAGGTCATGGATCACCGCCCACTCCAACAACGAAAGATCCGTGACCGATCGCCCTTCGGTTTGCACCAACCAGCCGGGATGCATTAACCAGTGGGACAAAATGGGCAACAGCAAATCGGGAACCACCACCACGGCGGGCCAATCGGCGGCGGGTCGCAAGCGCGGTTGGGCAATCCAACGATCGAGGGCCGTGTTGATGGCGGGCCATTCGCGTTTTTGCAGGGTTTTGCTGACGCGACCGAAGGCTTTTTGGCGTTGGCCGGCCAACTCTTCGCGAACCGTTTGCAAAAGGGGCTGCTCTTCCGGGGGCAGGTTTTGCAGGTAGCGATCGCGCAAGGCTTCGTCCATTACGTCCAAATCGCGCAGTTCCCCCAAAATTCTGGCCACTTGCCCCACGGCCCGCTCGCTGGCCCGTTTGGGCAGGTCAATGGCCACGGCAAAACCCACAATGGCCGATCGCAGCCGTCGCAGGGCCACGCGCATTTGGTGTAGTTCTTCGGGATCCTGGTCTTTGAGGACGGCGGCCTCGTGGCGACCGGCCTTAGCCCAATGCTTTTCGATCGCAGCTTGGGCCGTGGCCCCGAGGCTGCGGGAGTTGGGGTCGGCGGGCGAGTTTAGGGGCTGATCGGGCTGATCGCCGGCCACCCGATCGCGATCGCCAGCAGAGCCGCCAGCAGGGTTTGCAGACCGTTCACGACTTCGTTTGTTAACCATGGCTGCTGCTCCTGCCAAGTCGCGCCCACAATACTTTCCACTGTTGTAGCCAGGAATGCGGCGATCGCGCATCCCAAAATTCCGAAGGGAGAAATTAAGCCTGCACCCCAGGCCACAAGGGCTTGGGCGATCGAGGCGGCAAAACCGGCCAGGGTTCCTTCCAGGCTGACGGCTCCTTCGGTTCCCGGCGGCACAGGCTGGAAGGAAATCACTGAAAAGGTGCGCCGGCCATAGGCTTTGCCAATTTCACTGGCGCAGGTGTCGGAGAGTTTGGCGCTGAAGCTAGCGGCATAGGCCAAACTGAGAAGGGGGATCCAGGTTTGGGTGATCGCCTGGTCAGCGGCTAAGGACAACAGCCCGATCGCCCCGGCACAGAGGGCCCCACCAAGGGCCGATCCCCAAACGTTTTCCGGGCCCCTTGCGCCCGATCGTTTCTCGGCAATGCCAGCGGCTTCCTTGCGGGCCAAACCCACCCGAGTGACGGCCGACCCCGCCAAAAAGTAGAACCCCACCACGGCATAGCCTGGCCAGCCCATGCAACCCCACACCAGCACACCCAAAATCCAAGCATGGACAATGCCGGCCGGCGTGAGCAGTTTTTTGGGGGCGATCGCCACTAGGGTGAGCAGCAGCGTGTTCAGCACCGCGGCCGTGAGCCAAGGGTGTTGGGTCGCTTGCTGGGTAATGGGCGTTGCGATCGCGCTGAAATCCACGGCAGTCTTTTCCTTCAGACCTCTCCTGCCATGCTATCAGGTGGATGGTGGTTCCCTCTGGCTCTAACGATTTCTCTAAACCGTTCTCATCATGATCACTTCAACAGCGATAACTTCGGCAACCGGGGCTGCAGCTACTCCCACAAATTTGGAAGTAACTCCCACGGGTCAACCCTTCGGTTCCGAAAATCCCCGGGCGATCGCCCTGTTTCACTTAGCCTTTCCGGTGGCCGACCTGGCCCAAACCAAAGCCTTTTATATTGACGGGCTGGGTTGCACCGCTGGACGCGAGGGGCCCAACTCGCTGATTTTGAATTGCTATGGCAACCAAATTGTGGCCCACGTGAGTCCTGGGGCCTGCCAACCGCAAAAGGGGATCTATCCGCGCCATTTTGGGTTGGTGTTTGCGGCCTTGGCTGACTGGCAAGCCTTGATTGATCGAGCCGAGGCCAAACAACTCACCTTTGAACAGCCCCCGCGCCGTCGGTTTCCTGGGGAGCAATTGGAACATTACACGGCGTTTTTAGCCGATCCGTTCCACAATCTGCTGGAATTTAAGCACTATGTCCATCCTGAGGCGATTTTTGGGGCCGTTGATGACCAACGGGTGGGCGATCGCTAAAGGTCTGGGGATTGCGAACGCTTGCCCCGATCGAACGCTTGCCCCGATCGAAGATTGCCCCAATCAGTCGATCAAACGCAGATTAACGATCAAACGCAGATTAAACACTGACCTGGAGATCGAACCGGGCTGTGCTAACCGCCAAGGGCCTAGACGGAGCAAGCTAGACTAGAAACAGTCCACACCGCCAGCAGCTTTCAGCATGATGCGCTTTTTTGGAATGGGATCTCCCTCGGAATCATCGCACCACACCGCTAACCGATCGCAGGCCGATCGAACCGGTGGGGGGCATCCCGGTTCATGGATCCTACCCACCCGATCGCGCCCTCGTCGGCGACGGGCGATCGCCTCGGCCCTGCTGCTGTTTAACCTGTTGACGGTGACCGCGCCCGCCTTGGCCCAGAGTCAGCCGAGCGATCGCTCTTCCTCGGAAGCGATCCCCACGGTTGGCCAATCCGCCAACCAATCCGCCAACCAGCCTGCCAACCAGCGCCGCGGCCGCGTCCTCACTTACGGCGACCTGATGGAGAAGTTGGAGGCGGGCCAGGTCAAGCGGATTGATCTGTTTCCCGCAGAGCAACTGGCCCGGGTTTTTTTGGATCAAAATGGTCGCGCCAGCTCGCCCTACGAAGTGACTCTGTTTGAGCGCAACCCGGAATTGATCGAAATTGCCCGGGCGAAGGGGGTGGAACTCTCAGTGCAAGAGTCGGTCGATCGCACCGCGGCCCTGAGCCTCATTGCCAATTTGCTGTTTGTGGGGTTGGTGATTGCCCTGCTGGTGAACATTGTGCGCCGCACGGCCAACGCTTCGGGCCAGGCCATGAACTTTGGCAAATCCCGCGCCAAGTTCCAGATGGAAGCCAAAACCGGCGTGACCTTTGATGATGTGGCCGGTGTGGAGGAAGCCAAAGAAGAACTCCAGGAAGTGGTGACCTTCCTGAAGCAGCCGGAACGCTTCACGGCCGTCGGGGCCAAGATTCCGCGCGGGGTGTTGTTGGTGGGGCCACCGGGAACGGGCAAAACCCTTTTGGCCAAGGCGATCGCCGGAGAAGCGGGCGTGCCTTTCTTCAGCATGTCCGGTTCGGAATTTGTGGAAATGTTCGTGGGAGTGGGTGCGTCTCGGGTGCGGGATTTGTTCCGCAAGGCGAAGGAGAGCGCTCCTTGCATTGTGTTTATTGATGAAATTGATGCGGTAGGTCGCCAACGGGGCGCGGGTATTGGCGGCGGCAACGATGAACGGGAACAAACCCTCAACCAACTGCTGACTGAGATGGATGGGTTTGAGGGCAACTCTGGGGTGATTATTATTGCCGCCACGAACCGCCCCGATGTGCTGGACTCGGCCCTGATGCGACCGGGCCGGTTCGATCGCCAAATTACCGTTGATTTGCCCAGTTACACGGGGCGGCTGGCGATTTTGCAAGTCCATGCTCGCACCAAAAAGGTTGAAGAAGGGGTGTCGATCGAGGCGATCGCCCGGCGCACTCCCGGTTTTGCGGGGGCCGATTTGGCCAACTTGCTCAACGAGGCGGCGATTTTGACGGCCCGGCGACGGAAGCCGGCCATCAGCCTGGAGGAAATTGACGACGCGATCGACCGGATCACCATTGGCCTGAAGTTGGCTCCTCTGTTGGATAGCAAGAAAAAACGCTTGATTGCCTATCACGAGGTGGGCCATGCCCTGTTGATGACGCTGCTGAAGCATTCTGACCCGTTGAATAAGGTGACGATCGTTCCCCGATCGGGTGGCATTGGTGGGTTTGCCCAACAGGTTTTCAATGAAGAAATGGTGGATAGCGGTCTCTATACCCGTGCTTGGATTCTCGATCGAATTGTGATGACCCTGGGGGGACGGGCGGCCGAGCAGGAAGTGTTTGGCGATTCCGAAATCACCGTCGGAGCCAGCAACGATCTGAAGGTGGTCAGCACCTTGGCCCGCGAAATGGTCACTCGCTATGGCATGTCTGATCTGGGTACGTTGGCCCTGGAAAGTCAATCGGGCGAGGTGTTTTTGGGACGAGGTTGGATGTCGCAGCCGGAATATTCCGAAGAGGTGGCCGCCAAAATCGATCGCGCCGTGCGAGAAATTGCCGTCAACTGCTACGAAACAGCCTGTCAGATTCTACGTGAGCATCGAGAATTGCTCGATCGATTGGTTGATCAACTGCTCGACGAAGAAATGATTGAAGGGGATGAATTCCGCAAAATTGTTCGCGCCTATGTTCCGATTCCCGACAAGGATTACCCGGAGGATCGACAAATACGTCAAGCCAGCAATGTCGGCAACCCGGCTGCGGCCAGGGTTTAGGGCCGCGATCGCTCTGGATCGATCGCCCTGAATTGATCTCGATCTCTTTGGGTTGATCGCGTTGGGTTGATCGCGTTGGGTTGATTGCTCTAGATCGGTTAATCAAAATCGATTGCTTTGATTCGATCGCGTGGGTTTGATCTCGATTAATCGTCCCGACTTGCTTAGTTTGCTTGGCCTGAATGGATTGATTGAAATCCAATGCGATCGCTGCTCGACGCGATCGCCTCTCCTCGCTTCCCAATTCCCCTTTGCCAAGAACCATGCCGATCGAACAGCCTGCCCCGTCCCCGCAAACGTCTGTGCAAATTGGCCCCTACCAAGCCATTACCCAGCCGGGAGGGTTTCAACTGCAATCTTTTTCCACCGATCAGATCTATCGGTTTGCTGGAGCGGGAATGCCCACCAGCAGCATCAGTGAACCGATGGTGGATTTAGTGACCAGCTACATTGCCCAATGGGAACACCTTGTGTCACCCAACGAGCGATCGGAAACCATGTCATTTCGGGAAGTGTGGCAAGAGGCCGCAGATTACTTTGAGGCGATCGAGGGCATCGAAGAAGGGCGGCGCGGCTAAAGGCTCACCAATCGTTGAGGTAACCACTCAACGGGTTTCCCCTGAGCGCCGCCGATCGTGGGGCGCAGGCGGTGGCGCAGGAGCGGCGTTTTGCTCCAGTCCCAACAGAATTTCTGCCCATAGCGCGTTGGGGTCTGCGAGATCGGACGTTTCGGCCGCTGGTTCCATTCCTTGATCCAAGGGGTGATCGCGGTTGCTTTCCTCACCCTGTGCCACCTTGGAATTTTCAGAGCTTGCAGAATTCTCGGAATTTTCGGAATCTTCAGGATTAGCGGGAGCCTGGGGATCTTCGTCCTGTTGGTGCTGGCTGTCCATATAGCGCTCAATATCCTCGATCGCAGCCTCCAAGTCCTCCAGGGTAATTTCCTGGTTGGCGGGAGGTGCGGTTTCGGCTGCGGCCTGGGGGCTGGGGGCTGCTTCGGTTTCCACCGTGTCAAGGGCGGCCGCATCTTCAGGATCGGTCAGATTTTCCCGTAGGCGTTCGAGGGCCTCTAAGAAGGCCTGTTGGGCCGCCTGCCTGGCCCCATGATGCCGCTCCATCATTGTTAATTACGCTCCTAGTGGCTGTGCGATCGCGAATCCCCGCGCCCTGACACTGGTGATTGAACTGGGCTGCCGCTGAGATGCTCCCGATCGATCGGCTGCCAAAACCAGTACCTCAGCCTTCGCTAGGACTGTCTCGGTTTCAGTTCAACAGGCTGAATACTTCAATCCTATGCAATTCAGGTCTGTGGTTGTTGGATTCATCAACAACTCAGGAAATTCGCCCGTTGGTTTATGTATCCCGCGACTTATCCCGCAATGCGTCCCGAGATATATCCCGAGATATATCCGGCGATCCATCTCGCGATCGATCGGGGTACTTTACAAGATTAAATACGAACAAAAAATAAGTAGAAGCAATAAGTAGAAGCAATCAGCAAAAGCAATCAACAGAAGCAATCAGCAAAAGCAATCAACAAAAAAAGAGACCCGGAGACCGCGCCTATCTCAAGCATCCCTTAGTGCTGCTGCCTTCCGGCTCTGACACGGTTCGGGCGTTGGGATCGCGCGGGTCCAGGTCGCAATAACCATACCATGAAGGGCCCCCGTTAACGCAAGGGCAAGGAACCCGCCGGTTTCTGAACCCGATTGATAGACAGGAGTTAAGGACGCTTCCAGGTGGCGATGTTCCAGGTGTCGCTGTCCCAAGGGGTGAGATCCACGCCCTGCAATCGATCGCTGACGGCTCCCACTTTGGCCCGGGCAATGAGGGGAATCAGGGCCACATCCTGAATCAGTTGGTCATTGAGGGCAATCATGGCCGCCTGCCGTTTGATGGGATCCAATTCCTGGTCTGCTTTGATCCAAGCTTGGTCATAGGCTAAGTTGCAATAGCGGGTGTAGTTATTGCGGTTCCAGTCGTTGGCTTTGCTGGCAATTTCGGCGCAAGTCCACCACTTTAGGTGTGCGCTGGGATCCGGGGAGGTGTTGCCGGTGGTGTAGAGCTGCAAATCGGCTTGGAAGCGGTTTATGGTGTCGGCGTTGGCTGGGTCGCCGGAGAAGAAGGCTCCGGCATCCACGGACTTCAGTTCCACGCCAATCCCGATCGACTCCCAAGCTTGCTTCACAATTTCCTGGGTTTTCTGGCGCAGGGGATTCACCGAAGTGACAAACAGCACCCGCATTTCCACGCCGTTTTTGTCGCGAATTTGGTTGCCGTTGGTGTCTTTCCAACCCGCTTGATCCAACAGTTGGGCTGCTTTTTGCAGGTTGAATTCCACTTGGTTATTGGGTGAGGCAAACTGCTGGGGAGCGATGATCAGATTAGCCGTGGGATTGCCGGTGGGGCCATAGAGTTGCTGGGCAATGGTGGCGCGATCGACCGCGAGGGCAAAGGCCTGGCGCACGGTTTTATCCGTGAAGAAGGGGTGGGGAAACTGCACGCTCGATCGCTCCCCGTCGGCAGTGGCCCGGTTGGGGTCAGTGAAGTTAAAGTGAATCCGCTCTGATTGGGCCCCGGTCACGGCCAATAGTTTGCCCTTGCCACCGCTTTCCAGTTGTCTCAAAATCGGCGCTTCCACCTGCGGATTGTAGGCATAGTCGGCATCGCCGGTTTGCAGCACGGCCCGGGCTGCCGAGGTGGCATCGCCGCCGCCTTTGATTTCCACCTGCTCGAAGGCGAGGCTGGCCCGATCGCGGTAGCTGGGGTTGGGTTTGTAGACGATCGAATCACCCGGCTTAAAGGACTCCACTTGATAGGGGCCCGTCCCGATCGGCTTTAGGTTGGCCGGTGCTTCCTTGGCCCTGGCTCCCACATAGTCCTGAAAAATGTGTTTGGGTAAAATCATGCCGTTGTAGCCAGTGAAGGGCTGAGACCAACTGGCCGTGGGCGCTGTGAATTCAATCCGCACCGTTTGCGGATCGATCGCCCGCACTGATTTCACCAGGGCGTAGTCCGTGAGGGTGGCCGCGCCGGTTTTAGGATCGCTCAAAAACTCATAGGTAAAGACCACATCCTCAGCGGTGAAGAGTTTGCCATCGGCCCACTTCACGCCGGATTTCAGTTTCCAAGTGACCGATCGCCCGTCCTTGGCCACACCACCGTTGGCCAGGGTGGGTTCTTCTGCCGCCAAAAACAAAACCAATTTGCCCGTTTTGTCGTAGCTGGCGAGGGGTTCATAGGCCAGGCGCGCCCCGTCAAAATCCTTATGTCCTGTGGCCAGGTGGGGATTCAAAATGGTGGGGGCTTGCCAATAGAGCAACTTCAGGGTTTTATCCGCCGGGCCGCTGGCGCTGGGACGGTTGGCGGAGTTGGTGGATGCGCCGCCGCCACAGCCCCCCACTAGCAAACTGGCCACCAGCCCGATCGCCCCTAACGACTGACGCAACTGGGGCGATCGAGCCGGAGCGATCGCCCTTGTCCATTTCCGAGGCCAAAACAGGTTAGGCATGAATCGCCACCAGACACCACAACATCAATCGAAAACCACAATAACAGCCAACAATAATCCGTTCGCCTTGGTCTGTCTCGGGCGATCGATTAACGTCCCCGCCATGCTCCCGCAACGTCCCCGCAATGTTCCCACCGCTCCCATAGCTCCCATAGCTCCCATGGCTCCGTGGCCGGCCGCCGCCGCCGCCCAAATCATTTCCTGAAATCACTTCTAGAATGAGATTAGGGAAATAAAATTCTGCGAAAACCAATCCTAATCAACAGCATTTGAATCGGGTGAATCGCGAAACTTTTTAACCAAGCTCTTGATCACCGTGGACTGACCCGGAACAATGAAGGATTCGGGATCTATCAGGGATCGACCTTGAACGCTGTTTGTCGTTGCAGGGTGCGGCGGAAAACACCATGAATGCCCAGTCATCCGAGAGGGTGCCTGAAGATTCAACAGCGCTGTTGAATGTTTCTGAATGTTTGGCCGGATGGCAAACCACAAACCAATCAGAGGACGCGTCAGATCCTGAAGCTTGGAGGCTTATGGAAAATCAAGCGAGTCCAGGGTTATTGCCGGTGACCCTGGAGTTGTATGAACGGGCGATGGCTTCGGCCAGTTGTGGCATTGCGATCGCCGATATGAGCCGGCCCGATCGCCCCCTGATCTATTGCAACGAAGCCTTCGAGGCCATGACAGGCTACCGCCGGGAAGAAGTGTTAGGGCGTAACTGTCGGTTTATGCAGGGGCCTGACACGGATCCGGTGGCGGTGGAGCAACTCAGCCAGGCCATTCGCCGGGGTGAGGCCTGCGAAGTGGTGTTGTTAAATTACCGCAAGGATGGTCGGCCCTTTTGGAATCGCCTCTCGATCGGCCCCGTGCATGATGCGGCGGGCCATTTGACCCACTACATCGGTGTGCAAACGGATGTGACCGAAGCGGTGGAAGCCCGCAAGCGCCAAAATCGACAATTGCAAGAGGAACAACTCCTGAGCGGTGTGACCCAGCGCATTCGCCAAGACCTAGACTTGACGGCAGTGTTGAGCACGGCGGTGAATGAGGTGCGCCAACTGCTGCAGACCGATCGGGTGGTGGTCTATCGCTTTAACCCCGACTGGAGCGGCATGGTGGTGGCCGAATCCGTGGGCGAGGGTTGGGATGCGTCGTTGGATGTGACGATCGAGGACACCTGTTTTCAGGTCAGCCGCGCCCAGGATTACCAACAGGGACGCATTAGCGCCATCAGCGACATTGAAACGGCTCCCCTGAGCGAGTGCCATCGTAATTTGCTGCGTCGGTTCCAAGTGCGGGCTAATTTGGTGTTGCCCATTTCTGACCATGGCCGGCTCTGGGGTCTGTTAATTGCTCACCATTGCCAAAATCTGCGCCAGTGGCATCCTAACGAAATTCATTTGTTGGAACGGTTGTCCCATCAATTGGCCGTGGCCGTGTTGCAGGCGGAATTGTATGAACAGGCCCAAGCGGAAATTCGACGGCGACAGGCAGCGGAGGACAAGCTCGCGGATAAGGCGGCTCAATTGGAGGCGGCGTTGCAGGCCCTGAAGTGGCAGCAGGCCCAGTTGGTGCAGGCGGAACGGTTGGCGGGGCTGGAACAGTTGGTGGCCGGGGTGGCCCACGAGGTGAACAATCCGGTGGCCTTCATTGCGGGCAATTTGGCCCACGCGGGGCACTATATCCAGGATTTGTTGGACTTGGTGAATGTCTACCAAGCGGAGTGGGCGCGATCGGGGATGGCTCCTTCGGCCGAGGTGGAAGCGTTGGTGGAAGAGGTGGATCCTGCTTATATTGCCGAGGATTGGCCACGAATGCTGCAATCGATGCGATCGGGCGTGGAGCGAATCCAAAAGATTGTTCGATCGCTGCGGGCTTTCTCGCGGTTGGATGAGGCAATTGTCAAGAGCATTAACCTCAACGAGAGTTTGGATAGCGCCTTGGTGTTGTTTCAAGGGCGGCTGAATGCCTTGCGCAGCGGTGATCAACTCCATTCGATTCAGCTCATTCATGAGTGGGGAGCACTGCCGGCCATCACGTGCTATCCGGGCCCGCTGAATCAGGCATTGGCGGCGCTGATTGAAAATGCGATCGATGCTTTGACGGTGGCGATCGAGTCGCCCCAATGGTTAGCTAAGGAGGAACGCCCCACCATTTGGCTGGCCACGGCCCTGGATCCGGCCAGCGGGCGAGCGGTAATTCAGATTCGAGACAATGCCCTCGGCATTCCGGAAGCGGTGCACGATCGCATTTTGGATCCTTTCTTTAGTACGAAGCCGATCGGGCAGGGGACGGGGTTAGGCCTGTCGATCGCCTACCAAACCATTGTGGAGCAGCATGGGGGCCGGCTTTGGTTTGAGTCGGAACCCAATCAGGGCACGACCTTTGTGGTGGAGTTGCCCCCTGCACCGCCTGCGCTGGAGGAGTCAGAATCGGCGGCGGATTTGCCCGATCGATTTCTGATTCGGGGTAATTTGGGTGATCGACCCATGCCGCCCATGCCGCCCAATGGTGGCGGGCGATCGATGCCGTCTCTGTTGCTGTTTAGCTAGGGGCTGGCTTCTGGGCTGACGGGTGCTTCAGCCCAGAAGCCAGACTTGAGGCTGACTTTTGAACCCGCTAAGCACCAGTGATCAGCGCGCAAATTTGGTCGGGATCCGTGGGTAAATCGGCCGTGAGCACCTCCGGCCCCGCTGCTGTGACCAACACGTCATCCTCAATCCGAATGCCGCGCACATCGGCAAATTGGGCCAACCGTTCCCAATCAACACAGTCGCCATAGCGATCGCGCCGAGCGGGGTCTTGCAGCAGGCCCGGCACTTGATAAAAACCGGGTTCGATCGTCACCACCATGCCCGCCTCCAGGGGGCGATCGAGCCGCAGGAAACACCAGCCAAACCGCTCACTGCGTTGGCGACCGGGTGCATAACCCGCGCGATCGCCCAGATCCTCCATGTCATGCACATCCAGCCCCAACAGGTGACCCACACCATGGGGAAAAAACAGCGTATGGGCATCCCGATCGACCAACTGCGCCGGTTGCCCCCGCAAAATGCCCAAGTCCACCAGGCCTTCCACCAACACCCAAGCCGCCTTGTGGTGGATGTCGCGGTATTCCACCCCTGGCCGCACCGCCGCCACCGCCGCATCATGGGCCGCCAACACCACCTCATAAATTGCCCGCTGCGTGGCGGAAAACTGCCCCGATACGGGCCAGGTGCGGGTAATGTCGGAAGCCCAGCCGCTGGACACCTCAGCCCCCGCATCCACCAACAACAAATCCCCCGGCGTGAGGGGGTGGTGGTAGCGCTCATTGTGGAGCACTTCGCCCCGGGTGGTGACAATGCTGTTGTAGGCGGGGCAAGCCTCCTGGGCGATCAAAGTGGCTTCGATGGTCGCCCGCACGGCCGCTTCCGTGGGGGCTTGGCGAGTGGCTGCGAGACCGGCCCGGTGGGCAGCCACCGCGATCGCCGCCGATCGCCGCAACTCTCCTAGGGCCATCGGATCCTGGGTCGATCGCGCCGCCACGATCGCATCCACCAGGGCCCCATCGGGGCCGTTCGCTTGCGCCGGTTGGGGGAGCGATCGCCCCAGTAATGTTTCTTGATGGGCCCGAGCTGCAGGCGACTGCACCGCAATGGTGGCTACCTCCGCCACCCGATCGCCCAAATAGCTCGCCAATTCCGCCAGGGGATAGGCATCCTCCACCCCCATTTGGGCCGCCAATTCCGTCCGCGAGGGTTCCGGCCCATGCCACAGCGCATCATCAACCGTGGGCTGATCCCAAAACAGAATGGAGCGCCCGTCCAGGATCAGCAGCACGGCCCGCTCAAGGGCCAGGCCCGCAAAATATAGAAAATGACTACTGGCCCGAAAAGGATAGCGATTGGCGGGAAAATTCCGCGCCGCCCCTTGCCCAGACCACAGGGCCACCGGAAACGACACTCGATCGCTTAACCGGCGACGGCGATCGCGCAACCCATCGACAAAACTGTAATCACTCATATTCTGATCTCTGTTTCTGATCTATATTTCTAATCTTTGCTCGCTGATTGGCATTGAATTTCAGGCCATGGGGTCTGGGTGATTAATTTCAGGCGATTGGTTCCAGGCGATTGGTTCCAGGTGATTAGTTCTAGGTGATTAATTTCAGGCGATCTATGGGCGATCTGTGATCGAAATTCCCAACCGTTTCGCAAGCTGCTCAAGACCCATGAATGGGCAAACTTATCAGAAACTGCGACCCCTGGCCCAACTCCGATCTCACCATTAAGCTACCGCCATGTTTTTCCACCACAATTTGGCGAGTGATCGCCAAGCCTAACCCTGTGCCCTTGCCAACGGCCTTGGTGGTGAAAGTGGGATCAAAAATCTTGGCTTGTAATTCCTCGTTCATGCCCTTGCCATTGTCTTGAATGGTCACTTGCACGTGATCATCCACCCGTCGAGTGCCAATTGTAATGGTTTGCGGATGGGCAGCTAACGCCTCAAATGATTGCCCCTGCGCTAGTTCATCAAACATGTCGATCGCGTTGGCCAAAAGATTCATAAACACTTGATTGAGCTGTCCCGGAAAGCAATCGATTGCCGGAATGTCCCCATAGTCTTGAATGACTTCAATGGCGGGGCGATGTTCATTGGCTTTCAGTCGATATTTCAGAATTAATAATGTGCTGTCGATTCCTTCATGCAAATTGGCTTGAATTTTATATTCAGTATCTGCCCGCGAAAAGGTGCGCAGACTATTGCTAATGCCCTTGATGCGATCGGTTGCCAATTGCATCGATTTCAACAAAGTTGGCAAATCTTCACTCAGAAAGGCTAAATCAATCTCTTCCGCATTTTCCGCAATGCTGGGTTCAGGGTTGGGATAATGTTGTTGATAGAGTTCTAAGTGACCAATGAGATCCTGAAAGGAATCTTGTAAATTTTGAATGCTGCCGCTTAAAAAACCGATCGGGTTGTTGATTTCATGGGCAACTCCCGCCACCAAGTTTCCCAAAGATGCCATTTTTTCGCTTTGAACAATTTGTAGTTGAGATTGTTCAAGCTGTTGAGCATAGGTGCGTGCTTGCTGGTAGAGCCGAGCATTTTCCAGTGAAATCGCTGCTTGGGCACAAAGGAAATTCAGAACCAAGAGCCGATCGCTCGTAAATACATTTTTTGCAGCTTGGTTACTAAGATACAAAATACCCACCAATTGCGATTGATTGAGGATCGGTAAGCACAATATGCTTTGGGGCATCGGGCGATCAAGAAAAGCGTCCCCGATCGGCAAATGGGTTTGACCTTCATTAATCACCACCGATTCTCTGGTGTTTTTCACCCATTGGATTAGGGGTAAAGGTAGGGAATTTTCATCCTGAAGAGGAATCGTACAAAGCTTCGTCATTTCGGTGGAAGTGATCGCCCGCACTAACCATTCACCATCATGATCAGGAACTATCAAAATGCATTGGTCACCACCGGAATATTGCAAAATAATTTGCGTTAATTGTTGCAATAATTCATCCAGTTGGATGGTGCTAGCGATACTTTGAGATGCTCGAATGATAGCTGCCAAATCGAGCATGATATTAAGATTATTACTGCTGGAGTTTTGAGTAGCAGTGGAGTTATAGGTTGCTGTCGCAATGGAAACAAATGTTTCCAGAGGGTTCAATTTCTCGGAAGTCGATTCGAGAATAGGAGCAAGCAATTTAGGATAACGCTGTTCGATTTCACTAACCTTCGCCTTTGCACCCCACCGGGCATAGCAGTAATAGGCTTCTTGCATATAGCTGGCGGCGAATTTTTCCTTGTCCCAATCTAAGTAGAACTTAGCAGCCAACTCATTAGCCAGGGCCTCTTCCTGTAAAAATCTCTGTGCCTTGGCTCCATCAATAGCGCGATCGTACCAAATGCCTGCTTCGTAAAATTTTTCCAATACGCGGCACTTTTCTGCTTCTAACAAATCTGCCTTATGTTGATGATTAATCGGCGATTGCCTAGCCCAAGTGGCTAAGGCAGTTTGCTGTTGTTCTCCGAGAGACAAAGCCCGCGATCGCCCTAAGCTAGACTGAGTAGTGGCAGCCCTAAAGTAGGTTAATCCTGCATAGAAATGGAAAACCGGGATATGGATATGTCCCGTAATGATATACATACAAGGAGAACCTACATTGATATAATCAATAGCTCGTTCATAATGATCAAAGAGGTAAGCCAAAATTAATTTATAAATATAAGCAATTGCTAAACCAGATAGCTCATTTTTTTGTACATATTGGGGAAACATCACAGTCTCATCATAACTCTGACCAATTAGTCGATCAGGGTAATCAGTGTTGATCATTAAGCTTTGAATTGCCTGTTGTTGCATACAGAGATAACTTACGGGATTCTCTCGCTTCATTTGACTTAAGATGATGCAATATTGCTCCATCTCAGGTTCAATGTCGGTTAAGCAACAGCCAGAAAAAAGCTGATTACAAAAATAATTATTGATGCTATAGACTGCGTAAAGTAAATTGCCGGTTTCCATTCCCAACAAATAACCTTCCTTGAGCATAGGAATGGTCGATCGCAAAGAGTTATGGCGATGCTGAATAAAAATACTAAATAGAAAGAGGGTCATGGCTCGATATTCAGGAGCACTGAAGCGATCGAGTAACTCTAAGGATACCTTGCCAAACTGATATCCCTTTTCAAACTCGTTGTAAGAATTAGTCAGAACCAGGCCATAGCCACCATACCCAATCATGGAGACAGAGCTGTTGCCAAATTCCAAAGATAAGCTCACCATCCGCGCACAAACTAATGGAAAGAGTTCTATCTTCACCATGTAGATCGGTGCAAAAAGCGCCGCCATCAACTTCATGGCTGCTATGATCCGAGGATTAGTCATGGGAGAAAGATGCCCTAGATCTTCAATGACATAATCTTTAAGTTGCTGAGCTAACGCTTCAAGCACTTGATGACTCATGGTTGAGTCGGCTTGGGTAGGCAAAGCCACACCCAGTTCCGAAAGTGCATTGGCTCCGATCGCGATCGCCTCTGACATTTGGTTGCGAGTGGCGAGAGCGTTAATTTGAATTTTGTAGATTTCTACCTTGTCCAATGGAGTCTGAGCTGCCGTTAAAACCTGTTGATAATGATTGTCCATTTCGGCAATGTCGCCCATAAGGTATGCCACCTCGGCCGCTAAGATGTGCAGCTCTAAACTCAGGTGGTATTGTTTTTGCCAACGATCATTGGATAGGAGGAATAACCCCGTGTTAACAAAGTTGCTGGCGGCCGCATAGGCTGTTGCCATTTTGGCTTTTTGGGCAGCTTCCAAGTTACTTTGAGCCAAGGAAACCCGCTCTGCATCGGTGGTGAGTAAGTCTTGACCCAAATTTAGGTGATTAATAATATCAAATCGTCTATTTTCCAACTCTGAACCAGAGAGTTGAGTCTGCAAAAGTTGACCAATCGTCAGATGGGTTGTCGGTTTCTGGGCCGGATCAATCAGGGAATAGGCGGCCTGTTGGACGCGATCGTGTAAAAAACGATAGGTTGGATTAACCTGCGGTTCCTGCACCTCCCGATCGGCTGGGGTTAGTACCTCCGGCTGGAAAAATTTATAGACCTGACTGTTGGGTAAAACCAATCCCTCTTGCAATGATTTCCAAAGAGCATTAGCTGTTTCTGCGGCAGATTGTTGACCAATGATCGAGAGGGTTACTAAGTCAAATTGGTTGCCCAAACAAGCCGCTAGCTTCAAGACCGATCGAGTGGACTCAGGCAGCTTTTGAAGCCGCGCCGCCATAAACTCCACCACATCATCAGTCGTGGTTAGGGTATAGATACTGGAAATATCACATTCCCAATAGCAGGCTTCTCGGTTGAATGTAATCCAGCCTTCCTCGTGAAGTGATTTCAGAAACTGTGTTGTGAAAAAAGGATTGCCCTGGGTTTTCCGATTAATTGATTCGGTTAGGGGCAAGGCTCGATCGGGCGGGCAACGCAACGTATCAGCCACTAAACTATTGATGTGCTCTAGACTCAGTGGATGTAGCGTAATGGTATTAATGACCGCTCTTTCCTTTGCTAATTCCTCTAAGGTGACCATCAGGGGGTGAATGGGCGAAACCTCGTTATCACGATAGGCTCCCAACATGAGTAAGTGGGCACTGTCCCCCATCAAAACCTTCAAAAGTTGCAAAGAAGCTAAATCTGCCCACTGTAAGTCATCTAAAAAGATGACAAGGGGATGAGCGGGTCTTGTGAAAACTTGAATAAACTTCTGAAACAGAAAATTAAATCGGTTTTGGGCGGCTGTTCCGGACAATTCAGGAACGGCTGGCTGAGGCCCAATGATGGTCTCCAGCTCGGGAATGACTTCAATCAGAACTTGCCCACTTCCTCCCAATGCTTGCAAAATTGTGGCTCGCCATTGGTTTAATTGACTATCTGGCTCAGAAAGCAAATAGCTCATTAAATCGCGAAAAGCTTGCACAAAAGCCGAGAGGGGAACATTGCGATTGAATTGGTCAAATTTTCCCTTAATGAAATAGCCTTTTTGGCGAGTGATGGGCTTGTGAATTTCATGAATGACGGCGGTTTTGCCAATTCCAGAAAATCCCGCCACTAGCATCAGTTCTGTGCTTCCTTGGGCAACACGTTCAAAGGCTGCTAATAAACAAGCAACTTCCCGATCGCGTCCGTAGAGTTTGTCAGAAATCAGAAATCGATCACTTAAATCTCGAGTTCCCAACTCAAAAGGCTGAATTTGTTGAGTGGCCTCCCACTGTGTCCAACATTCCTCCAGGTCGTGCTTTAACCCCTTCGCGGTTTGATAGCGATGTTCTGCATTTTTTGCCATTAATTTAGAGACAATGGCTGCCACCATGGAAGGAATCGCGGGATTCACCTGGTCAAGCGCTGTGGGTGTTTTGGCAATGTGGCAGTGAATGAGTTTGAGGGGATCAGTTGCTTCAAAGGGGAGCCGACCACTCAGTAATTGATAAAAAGTGACTCCAAGGGCGTAAAAGTCTGTGCGATAGTCAATGCCACGATTCATGCGGCCGGTTTGCTCAGGGGCCAAATAGGCAATGGTCCCCTCAAGAATATTAGGGTTCTGGATTTCTTGAGTTTCTTTGGGCAGCACGGAAGCAATACTAAAATCAATAATCTTGATTGCTTTGGTGCTGGGCTGAATCAAAATATTGGCGGGTTTAATATCTCGATGGATAACACGACTTTGGTGTAAGTCATGGAGAATTTCGGATACCTGTAAGGCAATAGACAAAAAATCAGTTAATGAAATTGAGTATTGTTTTCGATAATTTTCTAGAGAAATGGCGCTGAAATCTTCCATCACCAAAGCATAACTATTGCCATAGACTTCTAAACTGTAGGGATGCACAATCCCCGTAATATTCAAAGACTTGGCAATGCTATATTGATTGCGAAATTGTGTCAGCTCGTTAAAGCTGGGATACTCATGGCAAAGAATTTTGATGACGACCGATCGCCCTGTATCTACCTGAATTGCGCGATAGACGGCCGTGCGAGATCCTGAGTAAAGCTGCTCAGTAATTTCGTAACCATCAAGGCTGGGCCACAAAGTGGGCGAGGTTTGTTGCAGTGGGCTAGTCATGGGCCACGGTCATGCAGTTGAGGGGTGGATTCAGCGCCTTAGTCACGACCCAAGCCTTGAGCGAGGCTGATTGGGTCATGGTCTTGAGTGGAGTTTGAAGAGCTTTGGGGCTTAACTTGACGACTGCTTGAGATCATGTTGGCTTAGCCCTGATCATAGCAATTGCAACGATAGGTTGCTAGATTAGTAGGCAGAAAATTGAATCAAAACTAGAAAAAAACAAGCTGAGCTGTGTTAGGAGAAGACTTTGAAGTGAGTTATCGAATGTTTTATAACTAAATAGTTATTTTAAGAATTATGGAGCAATTTGCTTTAAAATTGGCTCAAAAATGCAATTAAAAATTTATTGAGAAATTAATTTCAAAAGATTCAGACAGTAGCCATGATAAAAATCTATTATAAAAAATAACATTTTTAGATAACTTTATTTCACGAGGAGATTTGAAAGGTGATTTCAATGCTCACAAGCAATCAATTAATTGCGCAAACGGGATAGCTCTTTGACTGGTGCCATTGAGCTAGTTCCTTTGGTTCGTTGATTGATGAGATGAATTAGACATGGGCTTTGCTGCTTCAAATATTCTCTGAATTAACCTTGAGAATCAAATGCATAAACTGATGAGTATGGAATCAATTGTCGAAATTCTGAAGGCAGACTATCAGAAATTTCCCAAGGATCAAACATTTGAAATTTATGATCGGGAAGTTTATTTCAAAGATCCAACAAGTGAATTTCGAGGAATCGATCGCTATCGAAAAACAATCGCCTTTATTGATCAATGGTTCCAGGATCCTTGCCTTACGCTGCATGAAATTGCAGTGATGACCGATCGCACGATCCGCACGGACTGGACTCTGACCTGGACCACACCACTCCCCTGGAAACCGCGAATTGCGATCACAGGCTGGAGCGAGCTAGGCCTGAATTCTCAGGGCTTAATCAACTCTCACATTGATTATTGGCAATGTTCCCTCTGGGATGTGCTGAAACAGCATGTTTCTCGCGCAAGCGGTTAACCCCGTGGCCTAGTCGAACAGCTTCGGTTGTTCGGTTAGGGCCGGAATCCCCACGCCTTTAGGCTGGGGAGGATGTCAAAGATTGCACAGCCTACCTGAGACAGACTTCAAAAAGCTTTACAAAAAACGCCATAATGGAGGCGCACTGGGCGATCGTCTCCTCCGAAACAAAGGCAATTCCATCATGCGCGTAATTTTGATGACCGGCAAAGGCGGAGTCGGTAAAACTTCCGTTGCCGCAGCCACCGGCCTGCGCTGCGCCGAGTTGGGCTACAAAACCCTTGTCCTCAGTACCGATCCAGCCCATTCCTTAGCCGACAGCCTGGATTTAGAGTTGGGTCACGACCCGATTGCGGTGCGACCGAATCTGTGGGCGGCGGAGTTGGATGCCCTGGCGGAATTGGAAGGAAATTGGGGCGCGGTGAAGCGCTACATCACGCAAGTCCTACAAGCGCGTGGTCTGGAAGGTGTTCAGGCGGAAGAATTGGCGATTTTGCCGGGAATGGACGAAATTTTCGCCCTCGTGCGCATGAAACGGCACTACGACGAGGGTGAATATGAAGTTTTGATCATTGACTCAGCCCCCACGGGTACGGCCTTGCGGCTTTTGAGCCTGCCGGAAGTGGGCGGTTGGTACATGCGCCGCTTTTACAAACCACTGCAAAACATGTCTGTTGCCCTGCGGCCACTGGTGGAACCGCTCTTCCGCCCGATCGCTGGTTTTTCATTGCCGGATAAGGAAGTGATGGACGCGCCCTACGAGTTCTATGAACAAATTGAGGCGTTGGAAAAGGTCTTGACCGACAGTTCCCAAACTTCGGTGCGGCTGGTGACCAATCCAGAGAAAATGGTGATCAAAGAATCGCTGCGGGCCCATGCTTACCTGAGTTTGTATAACGTGGCAACCGATATGGTGGTGGCCAATCGGGTGATTCCGGCGGAGGTGAGCGATCCCTTTTTCGATCGCTGGAAAGCCGATCAACAGAAATATAAGGATGAAATTCACGAGAATTTTCGCCCCTTGCCGGTGAAAGAAGTGCCGCTTTTTTCTGAAGAATTGTGCGGATTGGCAGCGCTCGATCGCCTGAAGGAAACCCTTTACCCCAACAACGAAGATCCTGCTCAGGTTTATTACAAAGAAACGACCTTGCGCGTGGTGCAGGTGGACAACACCTACAGTCTGGAAATGTACTTGCCGGGAATTCCTAAGAGCCAGATTGAATTGAGCAAAACTGGTGATGAACTGAACGTTCGAATTGGTAACCATCGCCGTAATTTGGTGCTGCCCCAAGCCCTGGCAGCCCTGCAACCAACGGGCGCTAAAATGGAAGAAGATTACCTGAAGATTCGCTTTTCAGAACCCGCCAAGATCTAGCGTTGATTATCTGGTTTCTGTCACCTCAAATCCTGAAGGCTTAAAAGTCACGAACCTAGAAAATAATTTCCCTAGAAGATCGTGATCTTCGCAGATCGTGATTGTGCAAAAGTGCGGGGGCAAGGGGCTTAAGCCCCTTGTCTTTTGGGGAACTAGGTTAAGATAATTTGGGCTAAATAGGTGCTGAGTTAAGATCAAATCGGCTTGTTCGGTATGGGTGACAGCAGGATCAGAGTTGGCCAGAACTGGATAGGCAATAATTTGGTTTTATAAAACTTCCTTGGTTCACAAGAATCATGAAAAAAACAATATTTTCGGTGGCGCTCTTTGGTAGCGCTTTTTTACTATTTTGGGTGCAATTTATTGTTGCAAAAAGCTTGCTGCCCCTGTTAGGGGGAACGCCGGCTGTTTGGAATGTTTGCCAGGCTTTCTTTCAAATGATGTTGCTGGCCGGCTACGGCTATGCGGCTTGGTTGAGCGATCGCCCGTCGTTGCGCTCTCAGTTTTGGATCCATGGAGCTGTGGCGATCGGGGGCGGTTTGGTGCTTTGGAGGCAGTTCAACCAAGTATTTAGTCAATCAATCATTACTATCGATCGCCCCTTAATTACTCTGCTCCAAATTTTGTTTTTAGGGGTGGCTTTGCCATTTTTTGCCCTCTCAGCAACAGCTCCCTTATTGCAACGGTGGGTATCGCAAACTCGCTTGGATTTGGGCAAGAATCCCTATGTCCTTTATGCTGCGAGTAATGCGGGTAGCTTGTTAGGCGTTTTGGGATATCCAGGGGCCATTGAACCGCTTTTTTCCCTGATGGAACAGCGACAATTTTGGCAACTTGGCTATGGGGTTGAGCTGCTTCTAATTGGAGCCTGTGTGCTAATTACTTGGCGCGATCGCTGTTGGAGTACTTCGAGTGATGCAAATGATTTAGAACAGTTTTTGCAATCAAAACAACAATCAGGATCAGAAAATCTTGAAAACTTAGGAGATTTTAAAAAATTAGAAAAACTCGAAAACCTAGAAGAGTTAACAACATTACAAGAACAATTAACTACCCTCAGCAATACACCAGCCAGTTCAAAAAATGGCGCAGTGGTCAATCGCTTGACGTTTGCTTCTGAGTCGGACAGTTCGCCAAACAAACCCTTGGAACCCACTTGGCGCGATCGACTCCAATGGGCCCTATTTTCCTTCTTGCCGGCCAGCTTATCGCTGGGTGTCACCACCTATGTCACCACGGATTTAGCGGCGGTTCCCCTCTTTTGGGCAATTCCCCTCAGCCTCTATCTACTAACCTATATTGTCGCTTTCTCCAATTGGCGATGGAGCGCGATCGCTTATCCACTGGCGATCTCCAGCTTGCCATTGTTGGTGACTCCGTTGGTGTTTTGGTCGCGCTTGGATGGGGCCCAAAACTTGTGGGTCATGTTGCCGTTTCACTGGCTGGGATTTGCGATCGCGGCCTTTGTTTGCCATCAAACTCTGGCGCTAATTAAGCCATCCGTAACCTACCTGACGCAGTTTTATTTCTGGATTGCTCTGGGGGGAGCTTTGGGCGGATCGTTTAACGCGATCGCTGCGCCCTCCCTGTTTTCCACAACCCAGGAATATCCCCTGATTCTGATTTTGACGCTGCTGTCGGTGATCAACTCCCACCGCTTGCCCAAGTGGAGTTGGATCGCGATCGGGCTGGGGTTTGGTGCGCTGCTAGCAGGAATTAATTTCAATCATCTGGCAGACTATTGGGCCGCCTATTGCGTTGCTTTTGGCTTGCTGGCCTTGATTGGCTGGGCGCTGCAATTGCGCAAAACCAAGATCATTTCGGCAGGACTGGCCATTATTTTAATGATGCAATTTTCCGTGGGCTTACGGGGCGAGGTGCTGTTAATTGATCGCAGCTTTTTTGGAGTGAATCGGGTGGTGCGCGATCGCTCAAAACAAGTCATGTCCTTGCTTCATGGCTCCACACTCCACGGCCAACAAAGCTTGCTGCCCCAACGGCGCGATCGACCGCTCACCTACTTCACAGAAACGGGCCCGATCGGGGAATTTTTTGCGGGGTTTAATCAATCTCGGCGCGATCGGGTGGCGGTTTTGGGCCTGGGCATTGGTACGTTGGCCAGCTATGCCCAACCGGATCAGCAATGGACATTTTATGAAATTGATCCCACGGTGAAGTTAATTGCTCAAAATCCCGCCTATTTCAGTTTCTTGGAGCTGTCAAAGGGCAAGGTGACAGTGGAAATTGGGGATGGCCGTTTAAAAATGCAAACGGTGGGCGATCGCTCCCTCGATTTGGTAATTATGGATGCCTTTAGCTCCGACTCCATTCCCGTGCATTTAATTACCCGTGAAGCCATTGCCAGCTATCTCAACAAACTGACCGATCGGGGCTTGATTTTGGTTAACATTACGAACCGCTATCTTGACCTGTTGCCTGTCTTGGGAGCCATTAGCCAAGATTTGCGCTTAACGGCAATTCATCGCTGGGATTTGCGGGTTTTGGAAGCGGAAAAAGCAATCGGTAAAACCCCTTCCCATTGGGTGGCGATCGCCCGATCACCCCAGGATCTGAATTGGTTAATCGATCGCCCCCAAACCCAATGGCAACCGGTTCCGCCCCAACCCCCTAGCCAACTTTGGACCGACGATCGCTCCAGTTTGCTATCGGTGATTCGATCGCGCTAAATCCGTTCCCAAGTGGTAGGCAACTTGAGCGAACTTGATCCCTGAAAACCTATTGGGGCGGTAACCCATCGAGCGTAATAATCGATTCCAAAATTGGCTTAGCCGCCGGAGCCGCCACCACCCCGCCAGAACCACCCGGAGGTTCATCAAAAATGGTCATCACCACATATCGAGGATTTTCAACGGGAAAAATGCTGACAAAACTGGCAATCACAGCCCCGCGCCGATAGCCGCCTCGTTCATCTTGTTTTTGGGAAGTGCCGGTTTTGCCCGCAATCCGATAACCCGGAATTTGGGCCCGTTTGCCCGTGCCCTGAGATACCACGGTTTCCATCATTTTCAGCACCTCGCGGGTGGTGGCGGCGGAAAAGACGGACATCGGTTCCGGGTGGGCCGGTTGCCAATAGGGTTGCCCTTCAACGGTGCTGAGGCTGTCCACAATGTGCGGCGTAACGAGTTTTCCCCCATTGGCCAGGGCTGCGATCGCCCGCACCAGTTGTAGCGGTGTGATGGCAACCCCTTGGCCAAAAGAGGTGGTGGCACGGTCAATTTTGGAGGCTAAAAAAGTCTGGCGATCCTTAATTTGACCAGGGGTTTCAAAGGGCAAATCAACCCCGCTAGCTTGATTAAAACCTAGGCGCTGTAAGTATTGATAAAACACCCCTGGATCTAATCGCAAACCAATCCGAACTGTGGCAACATTACTCGAAGTTTGGATGACTTTGCTCAGATTCAATTTTCCTAGTCGGGCAAAGTTGAAATTGCGAATGACGCGATCGCCCACTTGCACCGAACCATTGTCATCAAAGGTGTCATCCAAACTCAACACCCTCGAATCCAGCCCCATGGCCATCACCAGCGGCTTGAAGGTTGACCCCGGTTCGTACAAATCCGAAACCACCCAATTCCGGAAACGGGCAACATCCGCCTCTGAGTAGCGATTGGGATTGTAGTTGGGTTCACAAACCAAGGCCCGAATGGCTCCCGTTTGCACATCCAGGACGATCGCGGCTCCCTTTTTGGCGCGGCTGGCGGTCATTTGAGCCTGGACGGCGGCCCGGGCGGCCCGTTGTAATCGCAAGTCAAGGGTTAATTTGAGCTGTAAATCGTCTAAATAGGTCAACTGGTTCAGCCGATCGTTTTCCAGGCTGCCCAAGCGCGGCAGGGCATAGCCACCGGGGGCTCGTTCCAGGGTCACAGGGCTGACCGATCGCGCCAACAGTCGCCCCATGGAATATTCCAAGCCGGTCTTGCCTTGGCCGTCAAACAGGTTCACATACCCCACAATCTCCGCCGCCATCTCATCCTGGGGATAGACCCGGCCGGGCCGCTCATGCAACTCCAACCCGTCTAAGGCCGTGCGTCGGATCCGTTGGGCCTGGTCTTCCGTCAGGGACTCGTGGAGCCGAATGCCGCTGCGGCCCCGCTCCAGTTTTTGGGCCACCGCCGTCACCGGTTCCTGCAAAATCGAAGCCACAAGGGCCGCCACCACGGATTTGGGCTTGTTGAATAGCTTGGGGTGGGCGTAGAGGGTGTAAGTAACTCGATCGAGCGCCAGCGCCACCCCGCGTCGATCGACGATTGAGCGGCGGGGCGCAAAGGGTTTGACCGTTACTCGTTGTTGGGCGCGGGCCCGGTTGGTGAGGGTTTCGCCCTGAACGCCCTGTAGCCACGCCAACCGCAACACCAACCCCGCCACAGCCGCCAGCAAAATGCCGCCCACAACCGTCACCCGTTGGCGGGACGGGTTCACCTGGCGTGGGTCGGGCAACTGGGCGCGAATTTGCCGCCAGGTTTGCTCCCATTTTTGGGTCAGTGAGTCATCCTGATCGGGCGTTGGCCCCAACCAAGATCGAGGGCGCGATCGAGGGCGCGATCGGGCGCTGGGGCCCGGCTCACCGGAGCGATCGCCCCGTTTGCGAAATGCTTTGACGTTGAACGCTTCCAAGGGCCAATCGTCTCCTGCCCCTTGCCAATCGGCCGCCGATCCAAAGCTGCGGCGCGATCGCGCATCCCGATCGCCCGAGGCAGCATCTTCAGCGGGGTCAAACCGACTCATGGGCAGGCACAATCAATCGCAAGCGGTAACAGATCAAATCTTAAGGGGCGGTGGAGCGTTTGTGTGGGGAATAAATCGATAAAATAGCCTCGTCGCTGTGGTCTCAAAGCTTCCGGGCTATTTCTTTCCCCAATTTCGTTTTCCAAGCGATCAATACTCCATTTTTTGAAAGGTGTAAGGGATTTATGCGTGTTTTAGTGATGGGTGGAACGCGGTTTATTGGCGTTTATCTGACCCGATTACTGGTGGAAAAAGGTCATGAAGTCACCCTGTTGAATCGTGGTCGCAAGCCCTCGCCTGTTGAAGGTTTGGAAGTCATTCAGTGCGATCGCACTCAAGGGGATGAATTGAAATCTAAACTAGCCCATCGCCACTTTGAATGGGTGTTTGATAATAACGGTCGCGAACTCAGCGACACGCAACCGCTGGTGGAAGTGTTACGCGGCAAAACCGAGCATTTTCTCTACATGAGTTCGGCCGGTGTTTACCTGAAAACCGACCAATTGCCCCACTGCGAAGCAGACCCCGTTGATCCCAAAAGTCGTCACAAGGGCAAACATGAAACGGAAAGTTATTTAGCCCACCATGATGAACCTTTCACATCGTTTCGACCAACCTATATCTACGGGCCCCTGAATTACAATCCGCTGGAATCTTGGTTTTTTGATCGGATTGTGCGCGATCGCCCAATTCCCATTCCCGGCAACGGATTACACATTACCCAACTGGGCCATGTGGCTGACTTGGTTAGTGCAATGGTGGCGGCTGCTGGTAACCCCAAAACCATTGGCAAAATCTACAACATTTCGGGCGATCGCTACGTCACGTTCGATGGTCTGGCGCGGGCCTGTGCATTGGCTGCCGGTAAAGATCCAGAGCAATTGCAACTGATTCATTACGATCCCAAGCAATTTGACTTTGGGAAGCGAAAGGCTTTTCCGATGCGCGTGCAGCATTTCTTTGCCAGCAATCAACAAGCAAAACAGGATTTGGGATGGCAACCTGCCTACGATTTGGTTTCTGGGTTGCGAGATGCGTTTGAAAATGATTACTTACCGTCGGGAGCCGATCGCGCGGAAGTGGACTTTTCGACTGATGAAGAAATTCTGAAAGCCTTGGCTTAAATCTGCCGAAAATTCTCGCGAAATCGTGGGGGGCAAGGGGCTTAAGCCCCTTGTCTGGTTATGTTGAGAATGGCCATGGATTTTGATTAGGGTCGAGAGCGACCTGTGAGCAGAAATCCGAGGCGAATGATGCAGGTGATGATAACGCAAACCAGCCCGATCGCCCCGGACAACATGATCAATTCCAACAGGGCTAAGCCGTTTCGCAACAGAGGAATCAGGCTGACTACCCCGATCGTGATCATCGGCAACAGCAACAAATCCCACCGCTCGATCGTCCGCGACTGTTGCAGCGCCACCAAAATAATCAGCAACCACAGACCCGGCACGGCCGCCTCAATGCCGAACAATTGCCCCAAACTTTGCCCAAGGTTCCAAATTAACGTGCCCTGAACACCGGTAAACAGGCTGTGGCTGATCCACTCGCGCGTGCTGAATGGTATGCCCGATCGCGCCTTGCCCTTGCTGGGTTTTGGAGAGGTGGCGGGTTGCGGTTGGGCTTGCGCTGGAGGATGGGGCGCAAGGGGGGCGGGGCCAGCGGCCACTGGCTGAGAAGTGCTGAGTTTGGGCGGCGCGCTCAAAATTTGCAAACTGGGCCGGCCCGCGCCGGGATTCACCAACGGCAAAATGGTCACCTGATCGAGCCGCGCCAGCACCTCTTGGGCCGAGCTGAACCGTTGATTGGGCGTGAGCTGCACCAGTCGATCGAGCACCACGGCCAACTCATCGCTGACCGTCACCCCCGATCGCCAGCGCCATTGGCCCTGAAACGAGTCATAAAGGGTTTCAGGCGCTTGCCCCGTTAACAACACCAGGCAAGTGACCCCTAAGCTATAGAGATCCGTGGATGGGAAAACCATCCCGCCGGTCACCTGTTCCGGTGGCGCAAATCCGGTGGAATAGATGCTGGTGGACTGGTTATTCGATCCTTGGGCCGCCAACCGCACGGAACCAAAATCCAACAAAAACAGCCGCCCGTCTCGCCGCCGCATCAGATTTGAGGGTTTGATATCTCGATGAATGGCCCCCCGATCGTGAATGAAATGCAGCACCTTCAGCACTTCTCGCAACACGATCCGCGTTTCTGCTTCTGAAAAAGGGCCCCGATCCGCTAGCTCTTCTTCCAGATTCTGCCCGTCAATGAATTCCTGAACAATGTAGAAGTAATCCTGCGTGCGATCGCCCGTTGGGGTGGGAACCGTAAGCGGAAAAAAGGCGAACAGATCCGGAATTTGGGGATGTTCATGGCCCAAAGATTCCAGCACCGCCGCTTCCTTCACAAACAAAGATTGAGCTAGGGCCAGGCGATCGCCCTGAAGATCGGCCGGCGGCAAAAACTGTTTCACCACGCATTTACGGGTTGCGGGGGTGTAACGATCGATAGCCAAATAAGCCGCTCCGAAGCCGCCCTGCCCCAACAGACGAATTGGCAAATAGCGACCGCCCAAAATTTGCGGCATCCCGCAGCGCGAACAAAACTTTTGTCCCACAGACACCAAGGTCTGGGGATGATCCAGATCGGGAAACTCGTTCCGGGGGCGATCGCACCCCGGCCTTGTGCAGTAAACCTCCATGGGGATTGCCTTCGGTCGCTGCCTCCAGTCTAAGCCAGGGCCCGCAACGGCCGGCAATTATTCCCCAGAAGGTCGATGGTTCAGATTTTTGATCAACTTTCTGATCAACCGGTTTTTGAGAGGTTGCTTGAAAAGCCAACATTGCTACTCTCTACGCCCCAGCGATCAACGTAGACAAGGGGCTTAAGCCCCTTGCCCCCACGACCATTGGTGCTTGGCCCGTGCCAAGAGATACTTTTCAAACATCCTCTGATCAAAATTTTGAAATTGGTTTCCGATTTGGTTGCCTATTGTTTTTTGATCACTTGTTTTCTAAAAATCGGTTAACCCAAGATTGATTAGTTCGAGATTAATTAACCCAAGATTGGTTCACCCAAGATTGGTTCACCCAAGATTGGTTGATTCCAGATTAATTAACCCAAGATTGGTTAATCCCAGATTGATTAATCCAAACTAATCAGCATTTCCGGTTCCGGAGAGCTAGGGACGCTCGGGGGCGGTGGATATAAATCAGCAGAAGCAAAATGGGGCAAAATGTCGCGAGTGAAGGCTTCTGCAGCCTTGGAGCGATAGCGGTTGGGGTTGGTAATCACCTTGAGGATTCGCTCAACCCGGAAGTTTTCAATTTGGCTGCGGTGGAGGTGGCCTAATTGCAGTTCTTTTTCAATCGCCGCTACGGAGACAAAGGCCGCGCCGAGACCTGCTTGAACTGCGTTTTTAATGGCTTCGATCGAGTTCAGCTCCATATCCACCTTGAGGCGGCGGGTGTCAATTCCCGACTGACTCAAAACCGTGTCGATTACTTTGCGGATGGTGGATTGGGAATCGAGAGCAATGAAAGACAACCCATAGAGATGTTCCCGATCGATCAGATCGATGTGGGCTAAGGGGTGCTGAGGCGGCAAAATCAGCGCCAGTTCATCGCGGGCATAGGCCAACACTTCCAATGAATCTTGCAGCTCGGCCGGCACTTCGCCGCCAATGATGGCCAGGTCGATTTGGCCATTCGACACGCTCCAAGAGGTGCGGCGGGTGGAATGCACATGCAACTGCACCCCCACTTCGGGATATTTGTCGTGGAACATGCCAATCATCCGAGGCAGCAGATAAGTCCCGGTGGTTTGGCTGGCCCCCACGATCAGGGTTCCGCCTTGGAGGTTTTGCAAATCTTTGATTGCCCGGCAGGTTTCCTGGCAAAGGGTCAGAATCTTTTCGCCGTAACTCAGCAGCATGTGGCCTGCTTCGGTTAGTTGGGCCCGGCGACCGCCGCGATCGAACAGGGGCACATCCAATTGGCGTTCTAGGTTTTGTACCTGCAAGCTCACCGCAGGTTGCGAGACATAGAGGCTGTCGGCGGCCCGCTTAAAGCTCCCTTCGGCGGCGATCGCCTTGAGGATGCGGAGTTGGTCAAGCGTGAATGGCAAATCGGACATAGACAGTACTACAGCCTGGAGAAAGCCATCGAGTGGAATGGGATGGAAATCGATCGGGAGTTGGCGAAGAAAGCCGTTGCTCCAAGGTGTCGTGGCGCGATCGTGTGAAACGGCACAGGGCGAAACAGCACGAGGCGAAACAACACGAGGCGAAACAACACAGGGCGAAACAACACAGGGCGAAACAGCCTTTTGGCGGAAGGTAGCACTGGGAGGAGTCCCCAACGATAACCATCAGGGCCCGGCCCAAATTCACGGACCCACCATCCTGGGGAAAGGGGGCGTGAATCGGGAGGCCACGGGGCGATCGAACCGTGGACGGTGAACCTTAGGCGATCGAATGGTGACAAATGATCGTCAACCTAGGATCTCATCTCGACCTAGCCGCACGATCGCCCGTTCTTCATTATTCTGAAGCAGACCCCCACCATTTGATTAAAAACATTTATGAGAAAATTTCGGTTCCCTGATAGACCCAGGATCAAACACAGCACCAATCCCTGCGGCGCACTGACCAAAAACCGGTAAATTCCTATCCTGGAGTGCTGAGGTCGGTTGCTATCGTCTTCCGGCCACCTTTGATGATCTCCAGCTATCTCTGGGGCTGTTTCCAGCCATCTCTGGGGTTGTTTCTGGTTATTTGCAGTAATTCCTGGGGCGATTTCCAGTGATTTCTGGCTTTTTCTGGTTATCTTTGGTTTTTTCCAGTCATCTTTGGTCCCTTTTGGTCATTTCGAGTTTTGCCCGTTTGGATCATTGATCCTCCCTCTGCCCTCACCGCCGATTGCGTGATTGATTGCATCATGATTTCCATTTTCTCCCTCGGATCTACTGGATCGATCGGCTCGATCGGGGCAATGAGTTCTCTCCTGGGTTTGGCCCCTTGGCTCACTCCCGCCTGGTTTCCCGCCAGCCATTGGATCATGCTGGGCTTGTTGGTGGGGTTTGCGGTTTTGCACAGCGGCCTGGCGGCCCTGCGGATCAAAGGCGAAGCCCTGATCGGTGCGCGGGCTTACCGGGTGTTGTTTGCCTTGGTCAGTTTGCCGGCCGCGGGATTGTTGATTACCTACTTTTTCAACCATCGCTACGACGGGATCCAACTTTGGCAACTGCAAGGGGAAACCTGGGTGCAGCCGGTGGTTTGGATCTTGTCGGCCATTTCATTTCTGTTCCTTTATCCAGCCACCTTTAACCTGTTGGAAGTGGCTGCCGTCGCCAAGCCCCAAGTTCACCTGTACGAAACGGGGATTATTCGGATCACTCGCCATCCCCAGGCGATCGGGCAAATTATTTGGTGCGTGGGCCATGCCCTTTGGTTGGGAACCAGTTTCATGATGGTGACCTGTGTCGGTTTGATTGCCCATCACCTGTTCGCAATTTGGCACGGGGATCGGCGCTTGTATGGCCGATATGGCGATGCATTCTTAAAAGTCAAGGAACGCACATCAATCATTCCTTTTCGGGCCATTTTTGACGGCCGCCAAACCCTTCAGCTTGCGGAATTTTTGCGCCCGGCCTATGTGGGGGTCACGGCCTTTGTGTTGGGATTTTGGTGGGCCCATCCGGCGCTCATTCGGCTGACAGCTAGCGTAAACTGGTAGGTATCGATCGCCGGGGACGGAGGACATTTCTAGATTAGTTTGCGTGACTAGCCTGCCTGAAATGTTTCAAATTCCCGGCGGTTTTTGATTATTTTGGTTTATTTCCCGTTCAGCATTTTTTAATATTTCTTTGCCGGTTCATAATGCTAGATACCATTGATGACTCCAGCTTCGATCGGGAAGTGCTACAAACGCCCGGTTTGGTGTTGGTGAACTTTTGGGCTCCTTGGTGTGGATTGTGTCGTCTGATTGATCCCCTCCTGAATAAGCTGCGATCGGACTGGGGCGAGTCGATCAAGTTGGTTAATGTCAATGCAGATAGCAATCTGAGATTAGCCAATTCCTATCGTCTTACCACCCTGCCGACGGTGATTTTGTTTCAGGATGGAAAACCGATTTTTCGGCTCGATCGCTTTGAAGGCAAAGAAGAGTTTTTGCGCCACTTAAACCGGGCTGTGAATCAAGTGGAATTGTCCCGATCGCTTACATCCTAAGCATTTTCCAAGCCGCCGTCGGTTCAAAGCCCCCTAAAACCGCCGATTGCGCCCTTGGCGACTTGATTGGCGACTTGCGCGATCGGGGTGGGTCTGCTTTGCTGTTGGCGAACTCAAGCCCGCATCAGCCTCCTGCTGCCGTTTTATGGATTGGTATCGCGTCCTTCGTCCGTTGGTGTTTTCGCCCTTGGCTCCTAGCCCCGAACGGGCCCACAACCAGGCCATGGAGTTGTTGCAAGGGTTGGCTCAGTTGCGGCGATCGGCCACGGGTCGATCGATGCTGGCCAACCTGCGCCATTGGTTTACTGCCCAAGCGCCAGAACTGGGCCAAACCCTGTGGGGCCTGCGGTTTGAGAACCCCGTGGGTCTGGCGGCCGGCTTTGACAAAGATGGAGTAGCCGCCGGGGCTTGGGAGCAATTGGGGTTTGGTTTTGCGGAGTTGGGCACGGTGACGCTCCATTCCCAGCCGGGTAACCCGCAACCTCGGCTATTTCGCCTGCTGCCCGATCGCGCCGTTCTGAACCGGATGGGATTCAATAACCAAGGGGCTGCGGCGCTAGCTGAACGGCTGGCCGCCCTTCGTCCTTCCCCCTGGGAGAATCCCAACATTCCGATCGGGGTCAACCTGGGCAAGTCCAAAATCACCGAATTGGAAGGGGCCGCCACCGACTATTTGGGCAGCTTCCAGCTGCTGAAGGATTGGGGCGATTATTTCGTGGTGAATGTGTCTTCGCCCAACACACCCGGCCTGCGATCGCTCCAAGATGCCGATCGACTCGGGGAAATTTTGGACAGCCTTCAGCAAGACAACCAAGGCCAGAAACCCCTGTTGGTGAAAATTGCGCCGGATTTGGAATGGAGCGCGATCGATGACGTGATTAGCCTTGCCCAGCGCTTTGGCCTAGCAGGGGTGATTGCCACCAACACCACCATCCGTCGCGATCAACTGCAAACCAAAACCCTGAAGCAAACGGGCAACCCAATCACCGCCGAAGCCGGGGGCATTAGTGGCCAACCCCTGCGCGATCGGGCCACGGAGGTCATTCACCATATCTATCGCCAAACCGCCGGCCAACTGCCCATCATTGGCGTGGGTGGTATTTTCAGCGCCGAAGATGCCTGGGACAAAATTGCCGCCGGGGCCAGCCTCGTGCAAATTTACACCGGCTTTATCTACGAGGGGCCGGGACTGCCCCGCCGCATTGCTGAGGGCTTGGCGGCCAAGCTGGCGGAGCGTGGCTGGTCATCCATTACCCAGGCGATCGGCTGTGGTCACGGTTCCTTGGAGCGATAGGCTCGATCAAGCTGATCTAACCCAATCGATCTGACCTAATCGATCTGACCCAATCGATCTAACCCAATCGATCTAACCCAATCGATCTGACCCAATCGATCTGACCTAATCGATCTGACCTAATCGATCTGACCTAATCGATCTGACCCAATCGGTCTGACCTAATCGATCAAATCGAATCGGCCAAAGGAAATTGGTCAAAACCAGCACCGTTGCTACGGGAGAGCGATAGAATTCAACCTGTAAAACCCCTTTCATGAGTTTTTGACCAATGAAAGCTTGGATGAAATCGATCGCCCGTCGCGCTAGCCTGCTGGTGGCTGCCGTCGTTCTGTTTGCTGGTGTGTTGTTCGCCGTGGCCCCCAGCGCCCTGGCCGAAACCCACAGCGTGGAAATGACCAACCTGCTGAAGTTCTCCCCTGAAACCGTGACCGCCAAGGCTGGCGACACGATCGTTTGGTCGAACCCCGCTGGTTTGCCCCACAACGTGGTGTTGGAAGATGCCTCGAAGTTTGACGCGGCTGAAGTGAAGAAACTGGGCCAACTGTTGGGCAAAGGCGAAGCTGGCTTCACCCTGCCGAGCGACCTGCCTGCTGGCACCTACAACTACTACTGCGCACCTCACCGTGGCGCTGGCATGGCCGGCAAGATTGTGGTTCAGTAACCACCGGCTAATTTATTAGGCTAATCACATTGGCTGACTACACTTTGTGGCAAGCCAGTTAGCCCCAAGAATGCGATCGAGCGATCGTGGAGAATACGACCACTGGCATAGGGCCTAAAGGGCTAAAGCCACGCTCAAAATCGCCAAAACTGACAGGATGATTGGGATCTAGGCTGATGGACTAGGAGCGACCTGGCTCCATCACTTGACAGGCTTTCGGTTGACGAGTTCTTGATTAATAGATTTTTAATTCACGAGGTTTCGAGTTTTTAGATCAGCTTTAAATCAGCATTGTTTTCCCTTGCTTGAGACCAGTATTAATGCATTTGAAGATCGGCACGCAAATCAAATGGCGAACGGAACGCTAACGGTATTAACAGGCCCCAGCGGCGTGGGCAAGGGCACATTGGTGAAGCTGTTACGCGAACGCCATCCCGATTTGTATTTATCCGTTTCTGCCACCACTCGATCGCCCCGTGACGGCGAAGTGGACGGGCAGGATTATTTTTTTGTGTCGCGCGATCAGTTCATGGCCATGGCCGAAGCGGGTGACCTGCTGGAGTGGGCCGAGTTTGCCGGCAATTGTTACGGAACCCCGCGCCAACCGATTGTGGAGCGTCTGGCTCGGGGCGAGCAGGTGTTGTTGGAAATTGAGTTAGAGGGAGCGCGTCAGGTCAAAACCACCTTTCCCGAGGCGTTGCGGGTGTTTGTGTTGCCGCCGTCGCTGGATGAGTTAGAACGACGGTTGCGATCGCGCGGCCAAGATGCCGAAGCGGCGATCGAGCGGCGTTTGGCCCGGGCCCGCGAGGAAGTGGCCGCCGCCGATGAGTTTGATCAGCAGGTGGTGAACGACGACCTAGACAAGGCGCTGATTCAACTGGAAGCGATTATGTTCTCCCCGATCGCAACCCCTGTGGCTGGCGAAAGCTGATTAAACCCTGCCGTTGCCATTTCCCAAAGCCAGTTCCCAGATTTTTCGTAAATCGAAATCATGGGTCTTTGGGACCCGTTTGCATTTCCCCAATCATCGTAGGGGTTGGGTCTCCCAACCCTAACCCGGTTCATCGCCGTAGGGGTTGGGTCTCCCAACCCTAACCCGGGCGATCGCCACAACCCTGTCCACCCCTGGGAACACCCAAGGATCACGGGAATGGGCGAGGAGACCTCGCCCCTACGACTGATTGTTTGAAGAACGAGGTCATCAGGGTTTCAGACGATTTGACGACAGGCCCTAATCCTCCGGGAGGTCATCCCGTTCCAGGTCATAGAGCACCTTTTCCAAATACCAATCTTCATCCATGTTGGGGTAATGTTCCCGGGCCCGATCGAGCAGGGTTTGCGCGATCGCTTCCTGGCCGCCAACCCGCCCCAACAGCCGCTGCCAAAGGGGATTTTGGGCCTTTTGGGGCAACCCAGGAGACAGATTCACCGGCTGTTGCAACATCTTGAGTTGTTCCAAGGTGGTGCGATAGCGTTCCCAGTCGTTGCGATCGCAAAACAAGCTAGCGGCGGTCTGGTAATCTTCGATCGCCTGTTTCAGGTTTTCTTGGCGAACGGCTGCTTGGGCCCGCAACAGCAAAATGGTGGGCCGATCGCCCCCCAACTCCAATGCTTGGTTATAGTCCCCGATCGCGGCGCTGTAGTTTCCCAGTGCCTGTTGGGCATCGCCCCGAGCCAGCCACAGCAGCGGGTTTTGGTCATCTTGGGCTAAGGCTTGATCTAAATCCGTCAACGCCCCTGTTCGATCGCCCATTTCCAGCCTGGCCCTGGCTCGGTAACGGTAGAGCGTGGCATCAGCCCCACCCCCTTGAATCGCCCGGTTGCAATCCGCGATCGCCCCTTGCCAGTTACCTTGCTTAATGCGCACCGCTGCCCGACAAGCCAGCGCCTTTGGATCCACAGGATCCAACTTCAGGGCCCAATCTAACTCCGCGATCGCCCCCTGTATATCTCCCGACTCTGCCCGGTTCAAAGCCTGGGCATAAAAGGCCTCTGGGCGCATCATCGCTCCCACGGGTGCGCCCGTATTGGGTGTGCCCGTGTTGGGTGTGCCCGTGTTGGGTGTGCTCGCATCGGACGCATCTGTACTGGATGTGCCCGTGGCGGCGGCCTGCAAACTGGCCAACGTGGGCGGTGCATTAAACGGGGGCAACGGTTCCGTCAGCACAGGCGGACTGGCGTTGGGTTGTAGTTGCTTCAGTAAATCCAAACATTGCCGGGCCCCCACGGGATCGCGGCGATCGAGATAAAGCTCCGTCGCCTTGCGCAAGCTGACGATCGCGGCGGTCAAATCTCCTCGCTTACGCAGGGCCGTTGCCTTCAGTTGGTGGGCCGCTGGATTTTGAGGATTGAGCTGCAGCAGATGGGCTAAATCATCCAACGCCCCATCAAAGTGATCCAAAACCACACGAACCAAGGCTCGGCCATAGAGAGCCGGTTGATAATCATTGGCCAGTTCGATCGCCCGCGAATAGTCAAAAGCGGCCTGTTGTAATCGGCCCATATCAAAATAGGCCAAACCCCGCCGGTAATAGGCTTCAGCCCAATGGGGATCCGCCGCAATGGCTTGGTCAAAGCAAGCGATCGCCGCTGCTTGGTCGCCTTGTTTTGCCTGCTCGATGCCCTCCCAGAAGGCCGCATTATCAGTCATTACGCCGCCTCGCTGATCACATACCAACCGCCGTCATTAGGGCAATCCTAGCAATTGGTAGAGAGCTTGCGGTGATTTGTATCAACCCATACGGATTTTGAGGCAAACTTTCCTGAGCTTTCGTCCCCAATGTCTCATCAACCGAGCTTGATCATGAACCTGATTATTAACAGGTCTTGATGAAGACCGGGCTAACCCACTCATAATAAATGCGGAGCCGTTGATTGCTGGTTAATTCTGCCGTGTTGCGGCTGGCCACTCGGCTTGATGGTTGCTGCAAGCTGGGCACCGCTCGATTCATCCGACAGTTGATCCCGCAGTCCATCAGGTAATCCACTCGGGGATTCAATGGAAATTCAGTAACGAGCACATCAGTTCGTGCATCTGGGCGCACATCTAGTGCATTGGGAAATGCATCAGGCGATTCATCAGGGTCTTGGGACGAATGGGTTAGGATCAGGTGATCGCACGCCTCGGTGTGGCGATAAACAGCCTTAGCACTGTTTGGGTACTGATTTTGGCTATTAATTTGGATATTAATCATGATCAACTAGCCCAGGCTCCCCGCTGACCCCTTAGAGATCGCTGGGGACGTTGCTCATGATTAACCGGCCCCATCCGTCAAAACACTGCACTACGGCTGCCGAAAACGATTTAAACGATTTCACCGATTCAGGCGTTTGCTTTATCCTATCCTGTGCTTGATTCTCACCAAATTATTCCCGCTGTCCGTTCCCTGTCCCTGGGCGAAGCTGGCTACCTTGCGGCAACGCAAGCGCTGGTGATTTCAGCGGACAAAACTATCGCAGACATGGTGCAGCATCTTCAGGGAATTCACCCATCGCAGATTGCTGAATCACAACTAATTGTGCTGGTGTTGCCGACGGCCCAGGGCGAGAAGCCGATCGGGGTGCTGACGGTGAGCGAGCTAACTTGGGCCGTGGTGACCCAGCGGGAATTGGCCACCTCTTCCCTCATGAGCCTGGCTAGACCGCCCGTGACCTTGCCCGCTCAGACCAATTTGCAAACTGCTTGGGACACGTTTCAAGCTCAAAAATGCGCCTGGTTAGTGTTGCTAGAGGAGCAGGGAGTTTTGGCGGGGGTCATTTCCCGTACTGCCTTGCTGGAAGCAGTGGTGGAACGGGGCGGCCTGGCTGGTCAGTTGCCAGAATCAGCCCCAGAATCAGATTATTCCCCGCTAATTTGTTCGCAGCCGGTGCATGGCTACTGGTCAGCCGGCTTGACCCATTTCCTAGGACAAGTGGGCGATGGGATTGCTCAGGTGGTGAACGATGGGGCTTGGGAATGGAACCTAACGACCGATCGCTTGGTGTTGTCGCCTCGGTGGAAGGCCCTGTTGGGCTATGGCCCCTCGGAGTTGGCCGATGAGTGGGCCACTTGGGAACAGCGGCTCATTGAGGAAGATCGATCGACCCTGAACAACCTACGGCAGGCGGTGCAGGTGAACCAGGCCAACTGCATTCAACTGATTCAGCGGTTTGAGCACCGCAACCAAAACATTGTTCATGGTCTGGTGCGGGCGGTGCGCCACAGTGCGGTCAACGGGGAAGATATCCTTTGGGGAGTCCTGACGGACATTAGCGAATTGGCCCGCACCCAACAAGAACTGGCGGATATTCTCGACAGCTCGATCGATGGAATTGCTGCCCTGCGCACGATCCGCAACGGGGCCGGGCAAATTGTGGACTTTTTGTGGACGGCGGTGAACGCCTCGGCCGAAATGGTGCTGGGGCGATCGCGCAATCAACTATTAAATCGACAACTGCTTGATCAAGTACCCCTTGTGCGCCAAGACGGCCTCTTTGAAGCCTATGTGCGGGTGGTGGAAACTGGCCAGGCCTTTAGTCGATCGCTCCGAATCGCCCAAGTTGACGGCCGCGATGCTTGGTTGCAGCTCACGGCGGTGAAATTAGGCGACGGCCTGACCCTGACTTTTCGGGATGTGACCCAAACCAAGCAGGCCGAACAGGTGCTTCAGGAAACCAATCAACAACTGGAGCGACGCATTGAAGAGCTGAAGTTTCGCAACCGCGAAATGGCGCTGCTGAGTGAAATGATTGATTTCCTGCAGGTTTGCGTGACCGTGGAGGAAGCCTACACGGCCGTGGCCGACCTGGTGCAAGCTCTGTTTCCCGGCTGTTCCGGGGCCCTGTTTACCCTGGAATCGACCCGCGTGGCCCTGGAGGCGGTGGCCACTTGGGGCCCTGACCCGATCGGGGAAACCCTGTTCTATCCCGATGATTGCTGGGCCCTGCGCCGCGGCCGCATCCACTGGGCCGAGCACAAACACACGGGGTTGCTCTGTCGCCATGCCCATCCCCTGGGCCCCCAAGCGGAATCCCTTTGTTTGCCAATGATGGCCCAAAGCGAAACCCTAGGCCTGCTGTATCTTTGCACCCCGCAGCACGATTCCCTTTCGGCTCCAAAACAACAGCTCGCCCGCACCGTGGCGGAGCAGGTGGCCTTAGCCATTTCCAACCTGCGACTGCGGGAAACCCTGCAACAACAAAGCATCCGCGACCCGCTCACCGGTCTTTATAACCGACGCTATTTAGAGGAAGCCCTGGAGCAAGCGGTTTGTCGGGCCCGGCGCGATCGCTCCCCGATCGGGGCGATCATTTTGGACATTGACCATTTCAAACAATTCAACGACACCTTTGGCCACGATGCCGGAGACTTGGTGTTGCAGGAAGTGGCGCAATTTCTGCAAAGTCGCATTCGAGGTTCCGATATCGCCTGTCGCTATGGTGGCGAGGAAATGACACTGATTTTGCCCGGAGCCACCCTCGAAGAAACGGTGCAACGGGCGGAGGTCATGTGCCAAGAGCTGAAGTATTTGTCCTTGCGTCACGGCGGGCAAACCCTGGGGGCAATCACTGCCTCCTTTGGGGTGGCCAGTTTTCCGCAACACGCGGTTACCGTAGCCACCCTGTTGCAAGCGGCCGATGCCGCTCTCTATCAAGCCAAATGGGCTGGACGCGATCGAGTTGTTGTGGCCCAAAGTTAAAAGAACCCAAGGTTAAAAGTCGATCTTGAAATCGATCTTGAAAGCAATCTTGAAAGCAACATCGCAGGGCTAATCAAGCCTCAAAAACAGCAATTCATCCCCTCTCATCAGACCGCAAATTTCAATAAAAAATTGCCAGCCAAATGGTTTCCACATCCGGGTCTGTCCAAGCAACCCGATGTTTTTGGTGAGCAGGAATATTGAAATAGTCGCCAGGCTTTAGCTCAACAATGCCCTCCGGTAGTTCCAAATGGGCATGACCTTGAAGCACCAAAACCCATTCGGATTGCGCTTGGTCGTACCAGAATTCGGGTTCCGATCGGTGTCCCTTCGATAAAATTCGCTCAATTTTGATCTCGGGAGTTTGCAAAATCGTTTCAAAAATCTCTTCGGGTAACTCGATTGGGATATTTTGGAAGAGGTTATTGATAGAAGCAACAATTTTAGAATCTGCCATATTGTCCAATAATTAAATTTGAAAATCACCATTAAATTCAGAAATCAAGTCAGAGATGAAGCCTAAAATTCGATGTGAATTTTGAAATCTAGTGGCTAATATCACTAAGCTCATTTCAATCGGTTGAGATTTGCTGATTACTACTAAATCAAATATTTAGCCAGAGTGTTTATATGATCACTGGCTGCCGATACTGTAATCGGTAATCGATATCCTCCACCATGACAAGATAGTACCGGGCAATTGAAATAATGGGCAGTCCGTAAAGTGATCTCGGTCAATTGCACAAAGTCTTCATTAGTCCAGTTGGTTGTGTCCTCTCCACAATCTTCTTGATGAGAGTCATATCCTGAGAAAATAGTGATCAAATCAGGTTTCCACGGTAAATAACTTAACCGTTCCTGAAATATTTTGATGCCTTTCTGACCCTCATAAAATTCACCCCCTAACCCATCTTCTGCAAGCGCACTGCGCGGAAAATTCTTGGGAATAATTGGAATATTGCAATGACCCACGCGATCGGCTTGTTCCGTAGTTCCCCACTGGAGACCAGAAGCCTTGGCCATGTAAAGATCTGCAGTGCTATGAATACTAATACAATAAACAGATGAATCATGGCTGAAAATTTCTTGAGTCCCATCACCATGATGAATGTCCCAATCAATGACAACGACCTTGGCGAAGTCATTCAGTTGGGCATAGCGTACTGCCGCCGCTAAAGGATTAAGTAAACAATATCCATGACCCCATTCACGATGGGCATGGTGACCAACCATACTAAAGCAATAAGCTCGCTGAAGAATGCCCTGTTTCATCCAATCAATGGCCTCTAGCATACCGCCCAAGCCATATAGATAGCCTGGAATCGCATACTCAAGTCCTTGACAGTCAGAACCAATGGCTGGCAGCGCAAGGCTGGCCTGATCCAATGGGCGATCGAGCGCTTTCAGAATTAGCTTTTTCAGATAGGCTTGACTATGGACACTGGCATAGTCTGCTAACCGAGCTTTCTTAGGAGGCAAGGACTGATATTGTGAACAGCTTTGAGCAAGTGCTTGGCAAACTTGCCGATAGTAAGGCAATGAGTATCTAGCAAATGTAATAGCTTGCAGTGGCTTGGAAAGGTTGAATGATTGAAGATGAAGATAGGTTGCGAAGCTCATCTTTGTTTATGATTTATGAATGTGAATGACGAGCAATATAGACTAAAAAATAACTTGAATAAATTTCAAATTTGAATTTGAAATTAAAAATAAAATTAGTCTAAAATTTTAAATATAAATATTAAATATTGATTAATTTATACTAAATTCTAAAACTAAATCATGATCCTGAAAAATTATTAAAATGAATCCAATTATCTCTTTGATTTAACAGCAGACTATAGGGATAGTAGCCTACTTTTCTTGAGTTTTGGGCAAATATTACAGGCTTCTAGGGATCAAACGTAGTCATTGTTATGTTAAAAATAACTACGGTAAGTCTGGGATGAGCCAATGATTATTGTGCCCAAGACCATCAGTAATTGGCCAAGCTGACTTAAATTTCTCAATTTGTCAGCAATTTTTTCGCTAGTCCATCGTAGTTAGGGGCAATCCACCATGTCGCGGAATCGGTTTTTGGAAGCATTTTGGGGTTTGAGTGCAAATGAAGCGCGATCGTTTCAACTTCCCGGAGCCAAGCCCCACTATCTCCCCGATCGCCCGGTGCACACGCAACATGTGGCCCTTGATTTGGTGTTGGATATTCCCAATTGCCAGGTCGCGGGAACTTGCTCGATCGACCTGTTGCCCGTACAACATGGAGTCGATCGCCTGGAATTAGATGCGGTGGCGATGCAAATTCAAGGGGTGCGAGTGGGCAAAACCGCCCAGAAATTTGAGTATGACGGCGAAAAATTAGCCATTACCCTTGCGGAACCAACCCAGCGTGATCGCCTCTTTAAATTAGTCATTGACTATCAATTAGATCGTCCCCAACGAGGCATCTATTTTGTGCAGCCCACGGCGGACTATCCCAATAAAAATGTGCAGGTTTGGACTCAAGGGGAGGATGAAGATTCTCGGTTTTGGTTTCCCTGCTTTGATTTTCCAGGGCAACTCTGCACCTCCGAAATGCAAGTGCAAGTGCCCAGTGGTTTGCTGGTGCTCTCGAATGGAGAGCTGATTAATCAGACCACTAAGAGCAAAACCACCACTTACCATTGGCATCAAAAACAGCCTCATCCGATTTATCTGTTTACCCTAGCCGTGGGAGATTTTGCAGAGATTAAGGATGAGTGGCGCGGCCGACCTGTGAGCTATTACACCGCTCAGAATCGGGCTTCGGAAGCCCAGCGCACCATGGGCAAAACGCCCGCGATGATGGACTTTCTCAGCGAAAAATTTGACTATGACTATCCCTATAGCAAGTATGGACAAGCTTGCATGGAGGATTTTATTTTCGGGGGTATGGAAAACACCTCCATGACCCTGTTAACTGATCGCTGTTTGTTAGATGAACGAGCGGCGATCGATAATCGCAATTCTGAAGCTTTGGTGGTTCATGAGCTGGCTCACCAGTGGTTTGGCGATTTGCTGGTCATTAAGCATTGGTCCCATGCTTGGCTGAAAGAAGGCATGGCTACCTATTCCGAAACCCTTTGGACTGAGCATGAATATGGATCGGAGGAAGCAGCCTATTATCGCCTGGGTGATCAACGGGCCTATTTAGGGGAAGATCGGCGGCGCTACCGACGGCCCATGGTGACCCATGTTTATCGCGAGCCGATCGAACTCTACGATTGCCATACCTACGAAAAGGGCGGCTGTGTTTACCACATGCTGCATCAGGAATTGGGCGATGATTTGTTTTGGAAATCGATTCAAACATTTGTCAAAAATCACGCCTTTGGTGCCATTGAAACGATCGACCTCTTGCGGGCGATCGAACAGGCAACGGGTCGCAATTTGTTGTTTCTGTTTGATCAGTACGTGTTTCGAGGAGGCCATCCTGATTTCAAAGTTGCCTATAGCTGGGATGGGGAAAATAACATTGCAAAATTGACCGTGATCCAAACCCAAGCTAAAGAAGGGGATTTGGAGACGCTGTTTAATTTAAAAATTCCGGTGGCCTTTGCAACCCTCAGCTATGAAGCAGCCAGCCTTGCTCCGAAATCGAAAAAGTCAAAAAAAGCGGCGGCCCCCGCCCCCAAGATCACGTTCAAAACCGTGAAGCTGGCCATTCACGATCGGGAACAAACTTTCTATTTCCCCTTGGAGCAAAAACCAGATTTCGTCAGTTTTGATCCGGGGAATCATTGGCTCAAAACGGTGGAGCTAGATTATCCGCTGCCGGAATTGAAAGCCCAATTGCAGTTTGATCCTGACCCGATCGCCCGGGTGTTTGCGGCTAAGGCGATCGCCCAAAAAGGCACGCTGGAGGCCTTGAATGCTTTGGCCCAATCCCTGACTCGCGATCGCTTCTGGGGGGTGCGTGCCGAGGTGGCCGATAACCTGGCCACCATTGGCTTGGATGGGGTGTTGGCGGCCCTGAAGCCGGGGTTGAAGGATTCGGATCCCCGCGTGCGTCGATCGGTAATTCAGGCCATTGCTTCCCTCAAAACCGAGGCGGCTTATTCGGTGCTGGAGCCGATCGCCAAAAAGGGTGATGCCAGCTATTCCACCGAGTCGGCGGCCTTGGCGGCCATCGGGTCGATCGCGGCCGCCCAGCCGGCCTTGGTCGATCGGGCGATTACGCTGCTCAAATCTGCCCTGAAGAAGCGATCGGGCTGGAATGAAGTGGTGCGATCGGGGGCCATCACTGGTCTGAGCGCCCTCAAAACCTCCGCCGCCGCCCTGGAACTAATTCTGGAAACCAGTCAACCGGGCATTCCCCAGGCCCTGCGCTTAGCGGCCATTCGGGCCCTGGGTGCGGTGGCCAACGGTCAAGAAGCCCCAGCGGTCGATCGGGTCTTGAATGGGCTGCAAACCTATGCCCGCGAGAGCTTTTTCCTAACCCAAGTGGCGGTGGTGGCTGCCCTGGGACAAATGGAAACCACCAAGGCGATCGGGATTTTGCAAGGGTTGGCTAGCCAGTCGCCCGATGGCCGCGTGCGCCGGATGGCAGAAGAAGCCGTGAAGCGAGTGCAGCACAATGCGGGTTCCGATCGCGCCTTGGATCAGGTACGCCAAGAGTTAGATCAACTGAAAAAAGACAACCAAACCCTGCGATCGCGCCTGGAAGATTTGGAAGCAAAATCGAAACCGCAACCCGCAAGCTAAGGGCCATTGCACTCGATCTCGCTCAACGGGATGCTCTCAACGGGACTGAGAACGCTCTGAATCAGGGTCTCAGTCCCGTTGCCGGGCTTGCGGACTTCCCGCCTAGCGAGCCGCCACCACAAAATCATCCGTGAGGGTCAGGTTCAGATTCGTTTCCGGTTGCACCACCAGCACATCGATGCTGTTGCGACCCAAGAACCGCTCGATCAGGCTCAAGAGCGCACCGCCACCCGCACCGATCAGCAGCTCTTCTGTGGCGATCGCCCGATCGCCCGTCACCGCCGAGATAGCCGCCGCCGCCGCCGTCCCGATCGCCGTATTCTTCAGCAACCGACCCAAATCAGCCCCCTTCCGCACCGTTTCCGTCGTTGTAATCACACTGGACGTGGCCTTCAGGGATCGCGTTGAACCATCGGGCATTACAATTTCCTGCGCCACAAATTGCGTCGCCTTGTCACCGGCCGGCTGCAGATTTCCCTTCACTTGGCTGCCCGCCGGAATCAACACCTGGCCCGTGGTGGTGGTGATGTTGTTGCGCACATTAAAAGTCACCGGCAAGGTTTCATCCGGCATCAGCAGGATTTTTTCCTTCATGTAGCTCACAGGAAGGGATGTGCCCGCCGCAATCCGATAGTTGGTGGCCACAGTTTGGGCATTAGCAATATAAGGCGAACTCAGAGCCGCCACGCGCCCTTCACTGGTCAAGGCTTGGTAGAGAAAAGCCGCCACTTCCGCTCGGGTGGCATTGCGCCCGGGGTTCAAATAGCTGACGTTCGGATAGTTCACCACCATCCGTTTTTCAGTGGCTGCCGCGATCGGGCCGCGGGCAAAATTGGAAATGGCTCCACTATCCGCAAAATTGCCTAAAACCTGTTCTGTGGGAGCCGCTGCTTGATAGTTCAAACCGTTTGCCAATGCCACCAAAACCTGTTCGCGCGGAATGTTTTGTTCCGGCAAAAAGATGCCATCGGGATAACCAGAAACAAAGCCCATTTCATAGGCGCGGCGAATGGCATCATAGGCCCAATGGCTGCTGGGCACATCTACAAAATTGATCGCACTGCGAATGCTGCCCCGTTGATAAACCTTGCGCAACATGGCTGAAAATTCTGCCCGAGTGACCGGTGCATCGGGGCGAAAAGTGCCATCGGGAAAACCCGCCAAAATGTTTTGAGAAACCAGCGCACGGATGTAATCACTGGCCCAATGATTGGCAGGTACATCAGGGAATGAAATGCTTTGGGCCACGGCTGGAGCAGGGGCAGCCAAAGGGGCAACCAGCATCGGGGTGATGGTGGTGACGTTCATTCCGAAGGTCATCAACAGAGCGGCGGCGGCTTTCCAGCGATTGCGATTCAGCATGGTTTTAAATCCTGAGGAGCGAGGGGGAACCCGATCAAGAATCCCCTAAAAAATTCTGAGAGAAGCCTTCTGTATGCTTCTTTGAATACTTCTGAAAAGGGGTTTGAAATCCGGAGATCGAAGGGATGGACAGTTGAAAAACTGGCAGATCTTAACGGAGCCGAGTATTTCAAAATTCTCAAACCCGATTGAATTCCGAGTTTTTCCTTCTCAGTTGCTTTATCAGACAACTGTGGCTCTTGGTTGGTTTCCTGGGGTGGGCCAGTTATCAATCTGTCAGGTTCGTAACTACTTGAAGCAACGAATCAGGGTGTTGAATTTTCTAAATTTTGAAGCCTGTGACAATTAAGAATTTGGATGTAAATCACTGAAAATTGGAGTGTTGACGAATAAAGAATCAAGCGATTCTTGAATCAGAAACCGAAAGTGTAAAATCGAAAATAACGAATCCAACGGCTTGAATAGCGGTTAAGGAAGGGGCTGAATTATCCACCCAAAAATTAAGGCCCTAGACCCGATCGCAGTACTGGCGTTTGGGATTGACGATCGGGATTCGCCAACGGTTACCCCACCTGGGAATCAAAACCGCTACAGTAGGAGCAATCTGCCATGTGGGAGCGGCTGCGCGATGCCTGCTTTTTTGCCTCAAAATGCCGATCTTGTCCTGCGAGGGGCCCAATATCGCGATTTGGATGCGATCGCCCAGCTTGCGGCGGACTCAGCGGACTTTGACGGGTTAGGAAGCCCCTTAGAAACGGCCGGGGTGGATTGGTCGCGGCTGCGCACTTGGTATGGCCTATCGGCGCTGGTGGAGATGATGGCTCCCAGCCAGCGACGGTTACGGGCCAGCGTGGCCGAGCGCGATCGGCGGGTTTGCGGGGCGATCGCGGTGATGCCCGTGAATCGATCGCGCAGCACTTGGCGTGTGAAGCAGGTGGCCGTGATGCCGGAATGTCGTAGCCAGGGCATCGGTTCCGAGCTGTTGCGCTACTGCTTTGAAACCATTTGGGAAGCACGCACCTGGATGCTGGAGGTGAATGTGCATGGCAAAGATGCCCTGGCGCTCTATCGCCAAAACGGATTCCAGCCGATCGCCCAGTTAACCTATTGGTCTATTCCGCCGGCCGCTCTCACAGCCCTGGCGGAGCGAGAACCGGACTTGCCCAACCTGATGCCGGTGGGGAACGCCGATGCGCCCTTGTTGTATCAACTGGATACGGCGGCTATGCCCCCCCATGTGCGCCAGGCCTTTGATTTGCGCGTGGATGACTTCAAAGCGGATTGGTTGGCGGCCCTGGCGGACACCCGGCAGCGGATGGATGGGCTGGAAACCACGATGGGTTATGTGTTTGAACCCCAACGGAAGGCCGCGATCGGCTATTTCCAAGTGCGATCGCACCGATATGCAGCGCTGCCCCATCGGACGGAGTTAACCGTGCATCCGGCCTATACCTGGCTCTATCCCGAGTTGATGGCTCAAATGGCGCGGATTACCCGATCGCTCAATCCCGATTTGCCCCTCTTGCTGGCTTCTGCGGACTACCAGCCGGAGCGAGAAGCCTATCTGGAAAGCATTGGGGCCGAGCGGTTTGAGCATTCCTTGCTGCTGTCGCGATCGGTTTGGCACAAGCTGCGGGAGACTCGATCGATCTCCTTGGATGCCCTGCAAGAGATGCTGAACGGCTGGCAACCGGCCAAACCAATGACCGGCGGCGGTCGGGTCTATTGGTCGAGTGCTTGGGATGGGCCCACCTTTGACCCGCCGGAAGACCCGCCGGAGAATCCCGAAACGCCGGAGCCACCCGCCCAACCTTGAGCTAGCCCCCTTAGCCCATGTCGGGATAGGCGGCCCAAAGATCGGTAGTTTCGCGCAGGCTGCGAAATTCCCCATAGCCCACCACCAAATGATCCAATAGCGGCAGTTCCAGAAAATGGGCCCCTGCCAAAAGCTGCTCCGTGAGGGTCAAATCCTCAGGGCTGGGGGTTAGGTCGCCCGAGGGGTGATTGTGGGCCACAATGCAGGCGGCAGCGCCCTGACGAATCAACTCCCGAAAAATATCGCGAGGATGGGCCAGGGTTTGGGTTTCCGTCCCGATCGTCAGGACTTGGGTGGCTAGGAGTCGATTTTTGGAATCTAACAACAGCAGGGCAAACCGTTCCTGCGGTTGCCACATCAAATCCTGACTGAGGGCTGCCGCTGCTGCTGCTGGGGTGTCAATCACGGTTCGATCGAGCGGTCGAGTTTGCAAAATCCGCTTGCCCAACTCCACCGCCGCCAAAATTGCCGTAGCCTTGGCATCCCCCACCCCGTGAATTTGGGTCAGTTCCGCCAAGGATGCATCGCGCAGAACAGCTAGCGGATCCTGGCGATCGCCCCCCAAGGTTTGCAAAATCAGTTGCCCCAACCCCACGGCCGAGAGTTTGCCCGGCCCTTGGCCCGTGCCCAACAAAATGGCCAATAGTTCCGCATTCGAGAGGCTGCGGGGGCCAAAGGCTGCCAACCGCTCCCGGGGGCGTTCTGTGGCGGGTAGATCCTGAATCCGAGGGTTGTAGGTCATAGGGCTGACATTTTGACCGCCCTTTATGATACTGAAAACCGCTGCCACAAAAGCAGGGTAAACCTCTGATATCCCCGAGATTTTTGCGATCCGGGTCAGGAGATACGGCGGCCCGACGGGATCGGCTTTGGGGGCGATCGCCTCGGATTGCCCCTGACCCCGTGGTCTAGTCGAGCAACTTCAGTTGTTTGGTTAGGGCCGGAATCCCCACGTCTTTAGGCTGGGGAGGATGTCAACGACTCAGATTGCTGCCAATTGGCTCAAGATGATCGGGGGCGATCGATCAGCAAATTACTGTAGGGGCCCGGTCGCAGCCGCACGGCCAAGGCTTGTCCCAAATCCCCCAAACAGCCCAACCACCGATCATCCAAGGGCGCGGCGGCCATGGAACCCTGCCACCAGAAAAAGAGCCGTTCCTGCACCAAATCCAGATCTAAGGTGAGTTGAAGCGATCGGCTGAGGCTGGTGAGTCGCTCGATCGCATCCACGGCCACTCGGAACCCGCCCAGGGACTGTTCTGGGTCGGCGGTAGGATGCCCGCTCAGTTCCGTTTCCACCAAGCCCAATGCCCGTTCCAGCAACCGCCCGATCGCCCGCGTAATCCAAGGGGCAATTTCCAGCCCATCCAATTGACAGTGGAGGCGCTGGGCTTCGGCGGCCACCGCTTCCAACTCCGTTAGCGTTCCCGGCCCGGCCTCGATCGCTGCCAAGGGCCAAGTTTCCAACTCGCCGGCCAACCGCTGCACCAAGGACAACACCCGCTGACCCAAGGCCAATTCCGCTGCCACCTGTAATTCACGGGGAACCGGCAGCGCATCTCGATAAAACCGGGTCATGATCCCGCAGTTGTCGCGATAGGCGCGATCGTATAGCGTATCCAGCCTTGCCGTTGTTTCCTGCACCAGCACCCGCATCAGCCGATCGCGATCCTCCGCACAGAGATCTGCCAAGGCAAATCCCCGGGACTGGCCGCCCATGGTGGCACTCAGGGCCAAGACCACCTGGGCCGCACTGGCAGACTCCAACGCCGCAAACAGCCGCTCCTTCAGCTTGCTGTAGGCTAATCGGCCTTGGAACGGCTGCACACAACAGTGAAAATCCCAACCGCCCAAGTGCAAGGCTCCAAAGACAAAATGGGCAGACTCGCCCGCAATATCCGAAGTCACCACCAACTCGCCCACGGCCAAAGCCAGGGATCCCAGCCGTTGCAGTTGGTAATCCTGCTGTTCGATCGTGTAGCAATAGGCTCGGCTTTGGCGCGGTTGGTTGGGAATCAAAGAGCCGATCGCATGGGCCGCCACCACCTGCTCAAAACTGACATGATCATCCAAAACCAACTGTCGATAAACCTCCGCCCCGTCGCCAAATTCCGGCACGTTGCTAGGGGCCGCCGCCAGTTGGGCCACAAAATCCGGCTCCAAATTCACGCCGGCCACTTCGGCCGCCAGCTCGATCGCCCGACTGGCATAGCGCAAAATCTGCACCCCTTCCGGGCGAGAGATTTCCTCAAAAAACCAGCCGCAACTGGTGAACATCAACAGGGCATGGCGCTGCATTTCCAACAGTCGCAGGGCATCGATCCGCTCCTGGGCTGACAGGGGGCGGGCCCGATGACGTTCCAAAAACGCTGTCATCCGATCGGGCGATCGATTCAAAACCAACTCAATATATTCATCACGCGCCTGCCAAGGATCCCGCAGCAGTGGTGTGGCATAGCGTTCAAACACCGCCACCAGTCGATCGCGCAAATAATTCAAACTGTCTCGCAACGGTCGCCGCCAGCGCTGGTGCCAGCCGCCGCCCCCGCCACAGCCGCAATCATCCTGCCAGCGATCGACCCCGTGGGAACAGCTCCAGGCCGTCACCGGCTTCATGGCCACCTCCCACTCCGGCGGATGCAGGCTCAGGTAATGGGCAAAATTGGTGGTACACCAGCCTCGCCCCGGAAACTCCATGGTGAGGGCATAGGCCAAGCACTTTTCCTTATCGCGCTTGTGGTGACCAAAGGTTTCCCCGTCGGTGGCCACGGAAATGACCTGGCTGGGGCGATCGGCCCGCACCGCCGATCCCAACCGATCAGCAAAGGAAGCGGCACTGGTCAGCACATCCCCAAAACCCATGTCGCCGGAAATTGGCCCATCGTAAAAAAACAGATCAATGTAGCGATCGCGGGCCAAGGTGGTCGCTGGATCCGAAGGCGCTGCCGGGTCGATCGGCTCCGGTTCCCCTCCCTTGGGCACAAAACACCGATAAGACCGAGTGGGATCAATTTGCCCCGATCCCACATCCACCCAATCCGGCTCCGGATCGGCTTCCGTGGGCAGCGGTCGGCAGCGCTGGGCCTGGGATGGGGCAAAAATCACAAACTTAATGCCCTCGTCGATTAGCACATCAAGGGTGGCGTAATCCACAGCTGTTTCCGCTAACCAAATGCCTTCGGGCGATCGACCAAAGCGTGATCGAAAATCCGCCACGCCCCATCGCACCTGGGTTTGCTTATCCCGCCGATTGGCTAGGGGCATGATGATGTGGTTATAGACCTGGGCGATCGCGTTGCCATGGCCCCCCAGCCGGGCCTCGCTCAGGCGATCGCCCTCCAAAATTCGGGCATAGGTGGCCGGGTCAAACCGCTCTAACCAGCTCAGCAGCGTTGGCCCCGCGTTAAAGCTCATCCACTCAAAATTGTTCACCAGTCCCACGATCGCCCCCGAATCATTAAAAATTCGGGCGAAGGCATTGGGTCGATAGCATTCCCGATAAACCCGCTCATTCCAATCGTGGCAAGGGGCTGCGCTGGGCTGCCGCACGATCGCCTCCAAATAGGGATTTTCGCGCGGGGGTTGATAAAAATGCCCATGCACCACCACATAAACCCCAGAAGCGGGGCGATCGGGCATTGGCGAAACGGGGGCTGCGACGGTGCCTTCGTTCGATCGTTTTGCCATCCCCAAGCTCCTAAGCGCCAATTTCCGGTTGATTAACCCTCTAGCGGTTTAACACAAGCGTCGATCTTCCGCAAAATCTCGATCAATCATTCCCATCTTTGTGGCGGTTGTAAGATGGCTGTCTGGTCGCTTCATTGACCCGCTCCTAGCCATGCCCTACGAACCGCTGCACCACAAATATCGCCCACAACGGTTTGCCGACTTGGTGGGCCAACAGGCGATCGCCCAAACGCTGACCAACGCGCTTCAGCAGAATCGAATTGCGCCGGCTTACCTGTTTGCGGGGCCTCGGGGAACGGGCAAAACCTCCAGCGCTCGGATTTTGGCGAAATCGTTGAACTGCCTGAGCAGCGAGGGGCCCACAGCGGAACCCTGCGGCCATTGCCAAACTTGCGTGGAAATTACGCAGGGGCGGGCGCTGGATGTGGTGGAAATTGACGCAGCCAGCAATACGGGGGTTGACAACATCCGGGAGCTGATTGAGCGGGCCCAATTTGCCCCGGTGCAATGCCGCTACAAGGTTTATGTGCTGGACGAGGTGCATATGCTGTCGGGGGCGGCGTTCAATGCGCTGCTGAAAACCCTGGAGGAACCGCCGGCCCATGTGGTGTTTGTGTTGGCCACGACGGATCCGCAGCGGGTTTTGCCGACGATTATTTCTCGCTGTCAGCGGTTTGACTTTCGGCGGATTCCCCTGGTGGATATGGTGAGCCATTTGGGGACGATCGCCCAACAGGAGTTGATCGAGATTGTGCCGGAAGCGTTGACTCTCGTGGCCCAAATTGCACAGGGGGGCTTGCGCGATGCGGAAAGCCTGCTGGATCAACTGAGCCTGGTTCCCACGGGGGTGACGGTGGAGGCCGTTTGGGATCTGGTGGGGGCTGTGCCGGAGCGGGATTTGCTGGCTTTGGTGTCCAGTTTGGCGGCGGGTGACGCGGAAGGGGCGGTGGACTGTTTGCGGCGGCTGATGGATCGGGGCCGGGAACCGACGATCGTGCTGCAAAATTTGGCGAGTTTCTATCGAGATCTGCTGATTGCGAAGACTGCGCCCGATCGGGGTGATTTGGTGGCCCTGACGGAGCCAACTTGGCAGCAACTCTGTGAATTTGCCCGTAGTCAGGAACTGAGCTGGATTTTGCATGGGCAGCAGTACCTCAAAACCGGCGAATCGCTGCTGAAAAACTCCACCCAGCCTCGGTTGTGGTTGGAGGTGACTTTAATGGGTCTGTTGCCGGGGGCAGTGGCTCCGGTGGGGGCTGTTGGGTCGGTGGCTCCAATGCCGCCTCGCCCTATCGCCCCGATCGCGCCTATTTCGGCTCCAATGCCGGCCCCGATCGCGCCTGTTTCGGTTCCTGTGCCGAGCGATCCGCTCTCGGCTCTGTTGGCCCAGTTGGGGCTAGATCCGGGGGCGATCGCCCAATTTGCCCAGGGCGTGACCCAATGGGCCCAAACGAATCCTGGTGCGCTGACGCAGTTGATCGGTTTGTTGCAGTCCATGGGAGGCGTGGCTCCAGCCCTGATCGCAACAAGCACCCCCACCGTAACTACCCCAAGCGCAACAACGACTCCGGCGACGATCGCTCCGGTGGCCGCTGCTCCGGCCCCCGCGCCAACTCCCGTTCCGGAGTCGGCCCCGGTCAGCGCTGGGCCCGATGAAACCTTTGCACCGGAACCCAGCCTGATCGCGCCGGTTCCCGCTTCTGCGGAGCTGGATCAACTGTGGCAAGCGATCTTGGTTCATGTTCAACCCCCGGCCACCAAGATGATGTTGTCGCAAATGGGGCAACTGCTGTCCTTTGATGGTCAAAACGCCGTCGTGGGGATTCCGCCCAGTTGGGTCGCCAAGTTTGAGTCCCGCACCAAGGCGATCGAAACGGCCTTTCAGCAGCACCTGCAACGGAGCGTCACGGTTGCGATTCGGGCGAATGTGGTGATGTCCCCCCAGGCCAGCGCGCCCGCGTCCTTCCCAAAAAATCCACCCAGGGGAACGCCCCCCCCGCCCCCGAACCCAGCCCGGAACCCGAATCCGATGCCGACTACGGCCGCGAACCCAACGGCGGGCGGGTTTGGTGGGATCGCGACTAGGGTGGCCTCACCGCCCACCGTATCCCCAGCCCTGTTGCCCACGGCTCCCGCTGCGAATCCCCTGCCGGCCCCGGGCCGGGCCCCCGCGCCCGCCCCCGATCGCCCTGTGCGATCGCCCCAACCGCCCCCCGCCGCATCCCCCCAATCCGTTTCGCCCCCTTCGCCAGCGGGGCCACCCCCGCCACCGGGGCCCGATGACTTGGTGGCCCGCAGTGCCCGTAGCTTGGCGCAATTGTTCAATGGCGAAATTGTGCAGGTAGACGATCTCGACATGTTTTGACCGGTGGTTGGGGCGATCGCTCAGTTGACCGGTGGGCGGATGGAGCCGATCTCGGCTAAGGCTGGGTCTGGTTGAACCGTTTGCTCAAACCGTTCGCTCAACGTTTTTTCAGCTTTTTCAGCCCCCCTTTGCGCCCTTGTGGGTGGCGCGGGAGAAAATTTTCAGAAAGTAGTTGCTTTTTCTAGAGCTTCCGGTTATATTTGAATTCGCGCCGCGGGGTAGAGCAGTCTGGTAGCTCGTCGGGCTCATAACCCGAAGGTCAGTGGTTCAAATCCGCTCCCCGCCACCAAATCATCTGAACATCAGGTCAGAGCGAACTGAAGAAGAGATCCCTCAAAAGTCTCGAAATCTGAAACCCTAAAGACCGCCCCGCCACGAATCCGTAGCGGGGCGCTTTTGGTTTAGTGCGATCGCCAGATTTTGGTGCGATCGCCGTAGCAACGGATTGATCAACCCTTTGATCAGCCCTCAATTGGCAGCGGGCTACAGGACTCGTGGCCCTTCGGCAAAGGCTTGGGCCACTTGGCGATCGGTCGCATCCACCACAACTCCGATGATGGGGCCCACGGCTCCGCCCACACGAATCAACACATCCTTCACATCGGGACTGCCAAAACCCACAATTCGCGAATAGTCGAGGGAATTATCAAAAAATAGGTCTACCTGACGACTGATCGCGATGAAATCTCCACCGTTGAAGTCAAAATCCACAATCACATCGGCGTTCGCAATGGTTGTGGTGGCATCATCAACCGCCACGACGAAGGTATCGCGCCCAGTGCCGCCGATTAGGGTGTCGATGCCCAAGTCGCCGGCCAGAAGATCATCACCCTCTTGGCCGTAGAGAATATCGTTGTCGCGACCGCCACGGAGGGTGTCGCGTCCTGCGCCGCCTTCTAGTTGGTCGTTGCCCAGGTTGCCCGTGAGCAGGTCATCCCCATCGCGACCAATCACAAAATCAAAGCCCTGGCCCCCAAAGAGCACATCGCTGCCTTCGTTGCCGATCAGGGTGTCGTTGTCGCTGTTGCCATAGAGGGTGTCGTTGTCGCTGGAACCGTTGATGTAATCGTTGCCTGCGAGGGCCCGCACACCCAGGCGGCCCTGCTGGCCGGCTGCGAGGGAGATGGTTTCGCTGTTGTTGGTGAGATCGAGATAGTCAATATCCGTCCGAGCCATGGTGAAGAATCTGTCCTCTGTTCAGGAATGGGTGGTTTTTAGGAATGGGTTAGGAACCGTCCAGCACTGCCGAGATTACTCGGGCAAGTTGAGCTGAGCTGGGTGTTATCGCCGCTCGCGGCTGTTCATGAGGGCTTCCCGAACGCGCTGAATTGACCAGCCCCCCCGCAGCCGTTCGAGGTAGGTGCGCATTCCTCGGCTGTCGGCCCGGCGACCCAAAATTTCTTGATAGGCGCGATCGATGGCGGATTCGGCCTCGCGGCTGTTGGCTAATTCGTCCCGCACCCGTTGCAGTGACCAGTTGCGATCGCGCACCCGATCCACGTAGGTACGCAGTCCGTTGCGATCGGCTGGCCGGCCCAACACTTCGCGATAGAGCCGATCGATCCGATCTTCCAAGTCCCGTCGATCGCCTCGATAGTTGTTGCGATCGTTGTCGTAGTCGTCGCGATACCGTTCTTCGTTGCGATCGTAGTAGCGATAATCATCCCGATCGCGGTCTCGATTCCGGTTGCGATCGCTGTCCGATCGGCTGCCATCATCGCAGCGCAACTGGCCCCCTTCCCAGCGGCAGGAACTTTGGGCCATGGCTGGTTCGATCGCGCCCCCATGGGCCACTCCCAAACCTAATAAGAATGCCGCCAATGCAGTACAGGTACGGTTCACAGAACGGTTCATAAGAATCATCTCCTGATTGAATGGTTGAGCCTCCATTGTGTCTCCCGGGGGGGATATCACGATGGATGAACTAGTTTTTGATTGTTTGACATCACTCTAAATTAGCCGCAAACCTCCAGGCTCAGCCTCTCGACTCTGGGGTCAGAATTCAGAAATTGCAAGGATTTTTTAGATTTTCGCTAGCAGCATTGCTGTTGACGCTTGAGCACTTGGTATTGATGTAAGCGAATCTTGAGGCAATTTTGGTGGAGCAATGGAGACATGATCTCCCATAACTTTGCTTACCACCATTTGCTGGCCACAAGGTCACGATTCACCATCGAAAGATAATCGAAAGATATCCGAGATGCATTGACTAAACCTGGGTTGCTAGTTCTGCTGCTGTTCTTGCATCAACATCAGTGAAATAGCATGGAACGATTCATGAAATTCTCTGTGAAACCATTCATGAAGCCCTCCAAGCAATCACCCGAAAAAGCATCAACAAAACTACTTATGAAACTATCAACAAAACCAGCCATGAACTATCAAGCCTGTGTTCAACGGTAAAGGGGACAACAACCGAATTTGGGCGGGTTTTAGCCGCTTGTTGCATTGTCTTGCCCTCGGAACTTTTTGGGCCATGAGGCCGTCTCGCGCCCCTTCTGAATATTCCGGTGATTGTTGGCTCAGAATGGAGGCTGGAGGGGGCTGAAAGGCTGATTCACTGGTCACTTGAGGGGTGGTGCGGCCACAGGAACGCTAGGTTGGGGTCAAGACCACCCCGTACAATGAAGCCATTCCTTAGCGCGACGGCTCCAATGGGAGCTGCTTCGGCCGTGTTGTCACAACCAAGTCGATCGAACTGGCTGCCTTGGGTCGATGTGGCAGCGATCGCAGCGTGGGGAGCGCTGATGTTGCACTACTGGCACGGTGGCCGCTTGGCCCTGCTGATCCATCCCGCCTATCACGGCTTGGTGGTGGTCACGGGATTTTTGTTGCTGATGACGGCCGCCAGTTTGGCGATTAATTTGGTGCAATCTGGGCGGTTGTTGCGGCGGCGATTGTCGTTGGCGGCGGATGCTGACTCAGAACAACACATCAGTCTGCTGCCCAAGGGGTGGGCAACGCTGTTATTGCTGTTGGCGGCGATCGGGGGGTTTTGGATTGCGCCGCAGCCCCTCACCAGCCACAAAGCTTTGCAACGGGGCATTGGCGACCCCACCACCGCGATCGCCCGTGCGCCCAAGGCCTTTCGCAGCAACAAGCGCCCGGAACAGCGATCGCTGATTGAGTGGGTGCGGACTTTGGAGGTTTATCCCGAACCGGAAGCCTACCGAAACCAACCGGTGAACATCAGCGGCTTTGTCACCAAGGTGGAGGGCTATCCGGCAGATGTGTTCTGGATTTCGCGGTTTACGATCACCTGCTGTGCGGCGGATGCTTACCCGATCGGGCTGCCCGTGCGCCGGCCGGCCAATATGCCGAACTATCCCCCTGATACTTGGCTAGAAATTCAGGGGCGAATGGCGGTGGATGAAATTAAGGGCGAGCGAGTGTTGAGCATTGCGCCACAAACGATGCGCCCGATTCCGGTTCCCAAAAATCCCTATGAGTTCTAGATGAGTGCTAGGCATGACCCTTGGGCGTGACTTTTGGGCGTGACTTTTGGGCGTGATTTTTAGGGGTGATCGGGCGAAAGCAAAGGCGCAATCCGGTGCAATTTGGCGCAATCCGGTGCAATCAACTGAGGAATTTCTGATTGGGTATGTGGCGATCCGTGCAACATCGATGGCAAAACAGCCCCAAGGGCAATCCCCAATGGCAACCCATTGACCGAGCCGCCTGGCTGGTGATCGCGGCTTTGGTGGTGGCGATCGCGGCTTTGTTGGTGCTGGGCGATCGATCGGCGGCGCGGGTGCGCGATTTCTCATGGGCCGATCGCACCATTGGAGCGGACGATCGCGCCTTTGTGTTGGCCTTCAATCGGCCGATGAATCGAGACAGTGTGGAGGCTAATTTAAAACTGGATCCTCCCCTGGAAGGGAAAGTTAGCTGGGCCGGAACTCGCATGGCCTTCACGCTCGATCGCCCAGCACCCTATGGCACCAGCTTTCAGCTCCAGTTGGGAGCCGGGGCCCGCGACACCCGCGAAGACAGCAAACCGGCGGAATCCTTCTCGGCGGCATTTCGATCGCGCGATCGGGTTTTTGCTTACATTGGCACCGAAGGCGAGGAAGCCGGCCGCCTGATTCTGTATGAACTGACCCAGCAGCGAAAAACCATCCTCACCCCGCCGAACCTGTTGGTGAACGACTTCAAGCCCTATCCCAACCGCGATCGGATCCTGTTTTCTGCCACCGAAACCAGCACCCTGGAAAAAACCGACAGCCCCAGCCTGCTCGAACAGCAGTTTTATACGGTCACCACAGGCTTGAGCGTCACCAACCAAGCGCCCGAACCGGCTGGCGAGGTGATGCCAGTCTTGGATAACCGGGATTATCAAAACTTGAAATTTGACTTGGCTCCCGACGGTTCGGCAGCCCTGGTGCAACGGGCGGAGCGCAAAAATGCCAGCAATGTCAGTCTGTGGCTGCTGCGCGATCGGCAAACGCCCCAAAAGCTGGAGAGCCAGGGTGGCGGCGAGTTTGTGATTACGCCCGACAGCCAATCGATCGCCATTACCCAGGGGCAAGGGGTGGCCATTTTGCCCCTACCCAACGTCGATCCGGGCAACAACGATCGCTACCGGCGGGAAATTCAACCCCTGGACTTTTTGCCCAAGTTTGGAACCGTGTTGGGATTTGCCAGCGACGGTTCAGCGGCGGCCCTGGTGAAATTCAACGGTGACTTTACCCGATCGCTCTTTGTGGTCACCCCCAGCGGCGAAACGGAACTGGCCCGAATTCAGGGATCGATTTTGCGTGCTGAATTCACCCCCGATAACCGTGTGCTCTACGCCTTGGTTACCCAACGGGTTGAGGATGAAAACTACCGCGAACAGCCCTATATCGGAGCCTTTGACCTAAAAACCAAGGCCCTGTCGCCCCTGTTGCTGTTGCCGGAGCAGCTCGATATTGCCCTTGATCTATCGCCGGATGGTGCAGCCCTGTTGTTTGACCAAATCGACACCAAGGCAAAGGCCAAGGGCGATCGCGCTGATCAGGCCGAATCAGGCGAAGAAGAAACCACCCAGGGCGATCGGGAGTCAGGACGGGGCAACCGTGCGGATCGATCGACCACCGACCCCGAAGCTGCCCGCCGACCCGAAGCGAGTGATGGCAATAAAATCGAGCACAGCCAACTTTGGTTGCTGCCCGTGGCCCAAAATCCCGATGGAACCTTTGCCAAATTGACCCCGCAGGCGTTACCACTGCCTGGGGCCCGTCCTCGCTGGCTCCCCTAACTGAAGTCCCCCAGCAGAAAACGCAAAAAGCAAACAAACACAAAAAAGAATGAGCAAAAAAGATCTCGTCTTCCTCATCCTTTTGGGGTTTATTCCCGTCTCGATCGCGGCGGAATGGTTGCACTGGAGTCCGCTGGTGGTGTTCATCACCGCTTGCTTGGCGATCGTGCCCCTCGCCGCCTGGATGGGCCATGCCACCGAAGAACTCGCCGGGCTGGTCGGCCCCTCCCTGGGGGGATTGCTGAACGCCACCTTTGGAAACGCCACCGAATTGATTGTGGCCTTGGTTGCGCTCAAAGAGGGCTACGTTGGCGTTGTGAAAGCCAGCTTGACCGGTTCAATCATCGGTAACCTGTTGCTGGTCATGGGGCTGTCGATGTTGTTGGGTGGCTTGCGCTTTAAGGAGCAAACCTTCCAGCCCGTCATTGCCCGCATGAATGCCTCGTCCATGAACCTGGCCGTGATTGCCATGCTGCTACCCACAGCGGTGAACTTCACCTCCGTGGGCATTGCCGAGAGCGTCTTGCAAAAGCTTTCGACGGCGGTGGCGGTGGTCTTGATTTTGGTCTATGTGATGACCCTGCTGTTTTCCATGAAAACCCACAGCTATCTCTACGATGTGGCCGTGGCAGAAGAGGAAGTGCCCGATCCGGAAGCCAGCGACGGATCGGCTGGCGAAGGGGAAGCGCACCGGCCAAACCTGCCCCTGTGGGTGGGGGTGTTGTTGGCGGCCACGATTTTTGTGGCGATCGAGTCGGAATTATTGGTGCATTCCCTGGAAATTGCCACCGAACAATTGGGCCTAACGGAACTGTTCACCGGGGTGATTTTGTTGCCGATTATTGGCAACGCGGCAGAGCACGCCACCGCTGTCACCGTGGCCATGAAAAACAAAATGGACTTGTCCGTTTCGGTGGCCATGGGTTCCAGCTTGCAAATTGCCCTATTTGTGGCTCCGGTGTTGGTGATTGCCGGTTGGTTCTTTGGGCAACCCATGGATTTGAACTTCCAACCCTTTGAACTGGTGGCCGTGGCCGTTTCGGTGTTGATCGCCAACTCCATCAGCTCCGACGGGGAATCCAACTGGCTGGAGGGGTTGCTGTTGTTGGCGGCCTATTTGGTGTTGGGTTTGGCCTTCTTCTTCCACCCCACAATTGCCAGTTAGGATCTTGAGAGCATCGGTTTTTTGGAACTAATGAACCTGACGGATGCTTGGGAAGGGGAGTCCATCACGATCGCCACGATGCATGGCAAGGAACAGGTGATTGCGCCGATTTTGGAGCAAACCTGGGGCCTGCGCTCGATCTTGCCGTCGGAACTGGATACGGATCGGTTTGGCACCTTTACCCGAGAAGTCGATCGACCCGGCGATCAGCTTGCCACGGCCCGGGCTAAGGCCCTGGCGGCCTTGGCGCTAACTGGTGGGTCGATCGCCCTAGCCAGTGAAGGTTCCTTTGGCCCCCATCCCAGTGTCCCCTTCGCGGCGGCTAACCGGGAATTGGTGCTGCTGATTGATCAATCCCTGGGGCTGGAGTTGGTCGGCGAGGCCATTTCCCTCAAAACCAACTATCGCCAAGGGCGGGTTCGCAGTTGGGCGGAAGTGGAAAAATTTGCTGAAACCATCGGCTTTCCCGATCACGGGCTGGTGGTGGGTTGGGGCGAACCCCACAACCTTCAGGGGGTGACGAAGGGCCTGCGCGATCGCTCGGCCCTAGCGGCGGCCGTCACCGAGGCCCTGACCCGATCGCCCGATGGTTCCCTGTGGGTGGAAACGGATATGCGAGCCATGCATAACCCCACGCGAATGCAGGTGATTGCCCAAGCCACGGAAAACCTGGTGGCCAAGGCGCGATTGACCTGTCCTGTTTGTCACTGGCCGGGGTTTTGGATCACGCAGCGGCTGCCGGGGTTGCCCTGTGGTGAATGTGGGTTGCCCACGCCGCTCATTCGCCTGCATCGCTCCATTTGCGATCGCTGCGGCCACCAACAGGACGATCCCTTTCCCCAAGGCGAAGCTACTGCGGATCCCACCTATTGCCCCTTCTGCAATCCTTAGGGCCTCAAAAACCAGGGCCTCAAAAACCGGCTCAAAGCTCGGAACCAAAATCAACAGCCAAATCAAAAGCTCCAGCAATCGATCGGGGACTGCGCCCAAACCGGCCCCGGATGGGTTCGATCGCTCCTCATGGAGATTACATTTTTTTACATACTCTCATTTTCAGAGATTTTGGATCAACAGGCGATCGAGAACAGAATCATTGGCGATCAAGCGCAAATCAAGCGTGAACCCGTTAGAATTTTGCAATTTCCAAGGAAGATCAAATTTGTTGAATTTTCAATCTCTGAGAAAAGCTTACAAATACTTGCAAGAAAACGCCTTTTGAGTTGAGAAGAATTGCGGAATCCTACTTTTCTCAAATGACTAAGCTTAATTACTCATGCCCTAACCTATGCTGAAGCAGGTTGTGGTTTAAACCTCAGAAGAATGTTGTTCAACATTGTTGGCAATTTGATGGATTAATCTATTCAGTTGCCTTCTTTAAAATCTCCTTCCCTGCTAGTGCCAATCTGCTCTGGACTGAACAATCTTTTGATTCCAATTTCCAGAGCAGTTCTTCAGCAAAACTGAGCAGATTCCAAAAATTTGGCTTCAGCTTTGGCTTCGGCTTTGGCTTCCAATCAGGAGCCACCGAGCTTCTATAAATCCGGAATTGAAACTGAAAGAGTGATTGGTTTATGGCACTTCCCCTTCTGGATTACCCCCTGACTTCTCAAAACCAGCGAGTGGATGGTTTTGAAGTTGCAAATCAAGGTGGTTTGCGTCTCATCACCAATGAGATTGATGAGGTGATTCACGCGGCCTATCGGCAAATTTTTAATGAGCAACAGCTAACGGCCAGCAGCCGTCTTTTGGCGCTGGAGTCTCAACTGCGTTGCGGTCAAATTTCGGTGCAAGACTTCATTCGCGGCCTGGCCACTTCCGAAGTGTTTCGCACGCGCAATTACGACACCAATAATAATTATCGCTTTGTGCAGATGTGTGTGCAGCGAATTTTGGGTCGTGAGGTTTATAACGATCGGGAAAAACTGTCTTGGTCGATCGTTTTGGCCACCAAAGGTTTGAATGGGTTCATTGACTCATTGCTCAATAGCGAGGAATATCAAACCCACTTTGGACGGGACACGGTTCCCTATCAACGGCGACGGATTTTGCCTCAGCGATCGAGCGGTGCAGTGACCTTTGCGCACACGGCTCGCTATGGCGAAGATTATCGCGATCGCTTGCCGAAACCCATGGATATGCAGTTTGCTTTGTTCAATTGGGAAACCTTTATGCGCCAGGCCGATTGGCCCACGGCGATCGGTCTGTTGGCGGGCATGTCGCTCTTGATTGCGGCGTTGTTGCTGTTCTCTGTGACGATCGGAAGCAGCGCGGCCTAAGCCGTTTCCCTTTTTTGGGGATGTAGATCAAGCCTTCCCTTACAGATCAACTCGGCTCAATGCAGCCTAGGATTCTGTGAGCAAAGCCAGACGACCCAGATGCTGCTTCGGGAGTTTTCCGTGCTCTCCCGAGGTAGTTTTTTAGATTTTCAAATCGCATTTTTAGATTTTCAGATCGCAATTACCAATCAAGACTGAAGTAGAGGATATCTGAAAGGTATTTTTTAACGTAGGTCAAGCACAAATCGTCGTTGGAGCAAGGGGCTTAAGCCCCTTGTCTTTGTTGGTTGGTTAGACCCGCACAAGGGGGCAATTTAGGCTTTTCAGACCTCCTTGTATTGATAGCCCAATTGATGAGGTTTTAACTCCAATCTTCTTCATCACGACGACGGCTGTTGACCTGATAAATATTGCCTTGGGCGTGCAGTTCGCGGGTTTTTTGATAGAGCGATTCCTCATCAAAACCCCAGCGGCTGAGGGCTTTGTCCAGGTCGGCTTGAATTTGTCTGGCTCCCGGAAAGTTGCGATAGCGAATTCTTAACCTGGCTAATTCACAAACATAAAAATCGGTGGGATCGCTGGTCAAAATGGCTTGCACCAGGTTGCGATCGACCATTTCTTGCGGGTGTTGTTGATCTTGCTGTTTCATATTCAATTACTTTTTTACTGTTTATTTACTTTCAGCTTGCCTTTCTCTCTGCTTTTTCCTTACTTTTCTCTTATTTTTGGTTACTATTTTTGGGCTTTACCGTTTCCCAAACGCCGGCCGTAGCGCTCGCTAAGCCTGATAGCCCCAATGTGGCCAATGTCCCGATCGCCTGGGATAAAAATAGATGCACCAAAAAGCCAAACCCAAGAAAGGGAATGATGCTGAAAATGGAGGCATAAAAAGCGTTTTGAGATTCGCGAACGGGCCGAGTTTTCTCAAATTCTTCCGTGGAAAAATAGAGCGATCGCTCGGCAAAGTCAAACCAGCGAATCAAGAGATCCATCAGCCGATCGCTCACGGCCGGCAACGCCAAATAAAGAGCGAGTGACCACAGGCCTGAACTTGCCAAAAGGGCTGCATCCACATGCAGAGACAATGGCAGCAGATCAGTAAACATAGGGCTTGGGGTCACTCATGGTGCTCGGTATTATACCCGGTTTGTAGCGTGATATACATTTCCTCGTTGTTCACCATCAGCTAGCATCAAGTGATGTTGCGGCAGAACGGCTCAAGGGCTGTTACTTGGCTCGCGATGAGAACAGGGCAAAAGGCCTTAGGAACTGTAGAAACTGATGGATTCTCTTTCGCGACTTTCTCGATGGTTAATTCCGGCGGCGGTGGCTGGCCTCAGTTGGGGCACGGTTCAGGTTCATCCTATGCAGGCTGATTCCGGGATTCAAGGGTTTGTGTTACCCAGCGGTAACATTATCTGTGGCTCTTGGATGGATGGCGGCCAGGGCTATTTGCGCTGCCATGTGCAGTCGGGGTTGCGGCCACTGCCCCCGCAGCCCGCCGATTGTAATTTGGATTGGGGGCACGAAATTTTACTGAATGCCAACGGCCAGACCGAGGTGCTTTGTGTGGGAGACACGATCGCGGGCCCATATCCTCGATTGAATTACAACCAGGTTTGGGAGCGAAATGGATTTCGTTGCGAAGCCAAAACCACCGGCTTAACCTGTCGCGCTCGGAATGGTCGGGGCATGTTCTTGAGTCGAGAACGCTGGCGGAAAATCTAGGAAACATCCATTTGGGTTCTGAGTCGATCGATGGCGGCCAAATAATCGGGCATCGGTTCTTGGCCGGTTTGGCAAGCGAGCCGATCGACTGCAATTAAATCACTGCCAAAAAAGATCCGATCGAGCGGCAGAGTTTGCCCTCGATCGGGTCGATAGTCGGGGCTGAAATATTTGACCGTGCCATCCACCACCGCCCCGTTAAACAGGTGGCCAATGCAGAAATAAACATCCTGCAAAACCTGCGGCACAGAGGGGCGATGGAGCTGGCCACGGGAGTGGGGGCTGCGTGCTTTGTAGCGATCGCGCGGAAAGAGACCGTAGAGATTTTTAAGGGAGGCGGAAATGAGGGGAGCCTCTTTCAAATGGGTGCGTTTGAGGGCCCCGATCGAGATTCGACAGTCCACCTCCCGCAACAGGGCCGGGGCCCACATGGAACGAAAGCGCACGGGCAAGGGCGATCGATTCTCGTATTCCGCCAAGGGCAGGCTGTCCGCATCAACCAGGGCCATGCCCTGATCCAATAACCGATGCAGACCGCGCCGCTGGGCAATTTCCGAAAGGGAAACCGGCGAGCACACGCCTTCCACAATCAAGATTTCCGCTTGGGGAGCAACCGATCGCAAGGTTTGCAAAACAGTGGCCAAGACTCGATCGCCCACGGTGACCGGCGGCCCCACGGGATAGCCCAAATTGGGTTTCACCAAAATTCGCTGTGCCCCGATCGCCTCGGCAGGGGGTTGATAGCTCCAAGCCTCGCTGGCCACAACGGCCGTGGGCGGGATGGCGGGGGAAAGGGTGGCAGTCATGGAGAAAGGGGGACGAAGCAATCGTGATGGAATCGTTGGGCTAGGTGACTTGCCGGCCCGGACAATCCGCAAGAATCATAAACTCGCAATTAACCAGCAAAGGGCGATCGACCCTAGGGAGCTGGTGGTGGGTTGGGTGCGTCGGTGGGTTCCGGATCGGGCGGATCAAGGCGGGAACGATCGAAGGCCCGATCAAACGTGGCTTTCATGGCGGCCTGGATTCGATCGGGATCCGGTTTGCGGCCGCCCATCAAGTCTCCGAAATAGACACAGGCTCCCTCTCCCAAGGCCAGGGTATAGGCCGCCGCCCAGGAAGCGGCGATCGCACTGCCAAAACCGGGGACAAATTTCACCAACTCCCGCCCGATCGCCTGGGCCAAAAATCCGCCCGCGATCGTGCTGATGATGCCCCCCACTTGCGATCGAGTGAGTTTTTGCCCATAGAGCTGTCCCAACAGGCCAACCATGGAAACTTGCAGCGCCGTCAGCACCGGCATGGATGCAAAGGGCAAGGGCACGGCCTCAACTGCCGCCGCTGCCGCCGCAAAGGCCAACACATAGCGCCGCCCCACATCCCGATAGAGGTTGCTGATTTGACGGCCCGGCTCCCCGTCCAAAACCGAATCCAACAATTGATGGATGGTGCGGGCTTCGGCTTCCGGCAGCAAATCCGCCAGGGCATCGCGCAAGGCTTCCAAACCATAAAAAGTGGGGTGATAGTCATCCTCCTCGCGGGTGAAATCCAACAGCACAGCGCGATCGAACAGGCCCGCAAAGGCTTCCTGCAACGCCGCAAAGGGCCGGGCCACCGCCTCCAAGCTCAGAGGATCCGCCGGGTGATCTTCAATCGTTGGTGGATAAACCTCATGCAAACAGGTGACCGCCAACAAGCAAGGCACGGCGGGATAGCGTTGGCGCAGGGTGGCGACCACTTGCCGCAGGGTTTCGGTGGCAAAGTCGTTGATCTTCACCGTGAGGATCAAAATCCTGGCCCGATCGGGATCTTCGTCAAAATCCGTCAGCAGGGCTTGGGCGATCGCCTGGCTGTCCCGTTCCGCATCCCCCAAACCCACCGTGTCCGTGAAAATCAGCAACGGCAACTCATCGGAGGGATAGGCATAGCGTGCCGTGTGTTGAGTATGGGGCCGAAAGCCTTGGCCCACAATTTCTGCCGAAACTCCCGTTAGCCCTCGGACGATCGAACTTTTGCCCGCCTGGGGTTTTCCCAACAGGGGCACTTCCGTGGTGGGCAGTTGGGCCCGCACTTCCGCCAACACCGCCGCCACCCGATCGTCACTGACGCTAAACCATTGGGTCAGGGATTGCACCCCCTGGGCCAGGGTTTCGCCGGGTTTGAGATGACCTAGGGCGGCAGATAGATCCGGCAAATTCTTTGGTAGATTCGGCAAATTTTTTGGCAAATTTGGCAAGTTCGGCAGATTAGGTAAATTCGGCAAATTAACCGACCAATTACGAGGCAAATTGGGTAATTCCGTCGGTAAGTTGGGCAGGTTTGGCAAACTGGGTAAATTCGGCAAACTCAAGCCCGTCAGCCGATCCTTCGCCGATTGCCAAGCATTGGTCCACAACCCCGGGCGCTGTGGCTCGCGGGGCGACTCCCCGATCGGCTCTGGAGACGGCTCCGCATCCTGGCCCGTTGTGCCTTCTGGAATCATGTCCGGCGGCATGACTTCCGGCGGCTCGATCGCCCCCGACGAGGGCCCATCAGCCTGGCGATCGGCCCCTGAGGCTTTTATTTCTGTTGGTTCAGGAGCGGGGGAATCAAAATCCGGCATATCAGCAATAGTTAGCGGTGGTTGCTGTCTGAAACGGGTCTTGAACAGGTCTTGGACGAAGATCGAGTGAAATTTGAATTTCCTTAAAGTTTGACTGGGAATTTTCGCTTGAAATTTAATGAATGCACTCAAATCTCAATAATCCAAAGCATAACTTTAAACCAAGGATTCAATCTCTCAAAATCGCGGCCGCAATCGGTTAGAACAGGTCTAGCGCCTGAAGATTGTCTGCAATTCCTACACCGCTCCTATCATTCAATGGCATTGGTTACGGGTGATGACAGGTGAGCATTCAGCCCTGGTCTGGGACAGCGATCGCCCGTCAAACTACAGAACTGGGATTTTGTAGCGAATCGATCGGTTCCTGATAAAAGGTGCTGGCTACGATGGCGGATCCCAGTTGTGTTTTAGGAGTGGCGATCGGATGGTACAGAGTCCTTGGAGAACTGAGCAAGCTCCTCGCCCCAACCGTCAACAGCCGGAGCTGTGGCAATTGGCCAATGGTTTGCGGGTGGTTTATCACTATGTGCCCGTTAGCCCGGTGGTGACCATGGATGTGTGGGTGAAGGCGGGGGCTGTGGCTGAACCGATCGCCTGGGATGGGATGGCGCACTTCCTAGAACACATGATTTTTAAGGGTACTGACCGGTTGGGCCCCGGGGAATTTGACCGGGCGATCGAGAGTCGTGGCGGAGCCACCAACGCCGCCACCAGTCACGATTATGCCCATTATTTCGTGACCACGGCGGTAGAACATGCGGAAGCCACCCTGCCCCACTTGGCGGAGTTGTTGCTGAATGCGACGATTCCCGACCAGGAATTTGAGCTGGAGCGATCGGTGGTGCTCGAAGAAATCCGCCAGGCCTATGACAGCCCCGATTGGGTGGGATTTCAGATGCTGCTGTCGCGGGTCTATCCCGACCATGCCTATGGGCGATCGGTCTTGGGCAGTGAAGAATCCTTGATGAAGCGATCGCCCGCTGAGATGCGGCGGTTCCATGCCTGTCACTACCAACCGGAAAATCTGGTGGTGGCCCTGGTGGGAGGATTGCCGCCCGATCGCGCCCGTCACTTGATGGAATCGGCCTTTGCGGCCTTTGGTCAGCCCCAAGCCTGTCCTCCCCAGCCGATCGGGCAAACTCCGCCGATTGCAGCCGTCCATCGCCAAGAACTGCATCGGCCCTATCTTGAACAGGCTCGGGTGATGATGGCCTGGACGGGGCCCAGCTTGCAGAACATTGAAGATACCTATGCTCTGGAAGTGCTGGCCACTGTCCTCGGCATCGGGCGCACCTCGCGTTTGGTCAGCGATTTGCGCGAAGACCGGCAATGGGTTTTGGCGATCGACTGCGAAGCCAGCGCCCAACGGGATGCCAGCTTACTCACGATCGGCGCTTGGCTAGATGTGCGAGATGTGGGCGTGGTGGAGGCCTGCATTTGTGATCATCTGGCCCTGCTGCGCGATCACCCCATTAACCCGATCGAGCTGAAGCGGGCCCAGCGTCTCCTGTGCAGCGACTATATTTTCGCCACGGAAACCCCCAACCAACTCGCCAGCCTCTATGGCTACTACGGCCTGTTGGATCAATTGCCAGAAGCAACGGTTTATCCTGATCGGATCCAGGCCGTGGGCCCCGAAGACGTGCAACGGGTGGCGCAAAAATATCTTTCCCCCGATCGCTATGCCATGGTTACTTTGGTTCCGTCCTAGAGTGGGATCGATCGACCAAGACAAGGGGTTTCAGTCCCTTGCGCCCACCACGATGAATGCTGGGCAAGTCCGAAAATCAATCGGCTTGCACAGCAACCAACTCCTAACCGTTGATTAACCCTTGGATTAACCCTTGGCTTTCATGGCCAACTCGCGCCGCCAGAAAAAGGCCGCCGCTCCCCACAATCCCACCATCTTGAACGTTTCCGAAGCCAGCGTCGCCCAAATGGCCCCTGCCCAAGAATAGGACGGAATCAAGATTAGGTTCAGCACCACATTCAACATGGCAGCGGTGACTTGAATTAAGCTCCGTTGCCCCTGGTGACCCGAAGAGGTGAGGCAATCGGCCGCCAAATACTGCATTCCCAAAATCAAATGCACGGGGGCGAACCAACGCAACACCCCGATCGCCTCGCGATATTCCGACCCCAAAATCCACTCCACCACCGGGGCACAGAAAAACATCCCCAATCCCCCCAGCACCCCGTAACCCACGATCAGCGGAAACAGGCGCTTAGCAAATTGAATACTGCCGTCAATGCCATTAGTGCCCGCCTGGAAAAAGCGAGCATAATTCGCCGCGCCAATGGCCAAGATCGGCTGGTAGCCCACATCCACAAACCGATAGCCCGCCCCATAGATCCCGGCAGCCTCTTCATTCACCAAACTGGAGAGCAGGGTTTTATCGGCATTGGCATTAATGGTTTCAGCGGAACCAGCAATGGAAAAGTAAAACCCTTGGCCCAATTCCCAATCGCAATTTGGTTTGGGCCAAAGGGGCCAGCCCGCCTGCCGACTGGCCAACACGAAGGCCGCAAAGGCCGGCAACACTGACGCAATGCAGTAAAAAATCGACCAAGTTTCTGCCGATCGCCAGTCGGGAACCAACCACAGGGCCCCCACCGCCAAAAGCTTCACGGCGCTGAAAGCCACCTTGAGCTGGGCTGGGCGAGCCGCCACCCCCACCGATAAAAACGCCGAGCTGCTAAATTCCAGCAGACAAACGCCCCAATAGTCCCCCAGGGCCATCCACAGCACCAACCAGGGGGAAACTTGGCTGCCCCAAATTCGACTCGCCAGCAACATCACCAACCCAATGCCCAGCAGGGAAGACCAGCCCCAAACGAATAGGGACTTGCCCCACTCGGTGCGGAAGCTGCTGCGATCGCGCGAAACCGTCCGCATCAACAAATGGGCATAACCAACCCCAATGAAAGGTGAAAGCATTGCCACCAAAGACAACACCCCGATCAGTTCGCCATACTCTTTGGATCCCAAAAACCGCGCCACAAAGATGAAGTACAGCGCCTGGATCGCCACGCTAATTACCCTGGCGGCAATCATCCAGAGGTTGTCTTGCACTGAGGATTTCCCCAGAGTGGTGCGCAGGTGTTGCAGGACTCCTCGAAGGTTGGGCATAGGAGCTAGTGAGTGAAGAGTGGAAAGGAGTGGAAAATTGCACCCAAACTAACACCGTCGCCCCACAAAACTTCTGAAAAAGATTACGGACTGGTAATACTGGCCAGCAAACGAACGTAGGCCGCTTGATAGTAAATGGCTGGTTCCGTAAGTTCCCAACTATTCACCGGCCAGCCGGTGGGTGAGTCGAGATAGCGCTTTTGAATCGGCTGTTGCTTCACGGATTCTTGGTTGCCGGTGTAGTCGCGGTTGGGCCCGCCCACCAAATATCCGGGAGCCGGGCCCGGCTTACCGGGGGCAACGCGCTCATACACACCGCGCCCCAACCATTCGTGATACATGCTGGTGATCGATCGCTCGGCTCCCAGACTGCCCATGTTGGTCAGGTACACAAACCCCAAGGGATTCACGCCATGGAGGTAGTGCAAGTGGGCCATGGCCCGGGCTTGTAGGCTGGCGTTGCGATCGGGCACTGCGCCATAGCGAATTGCGTCCCGGTTGCTGTTGCCATAATTGGCCTGGACTTGGTTGCTGCCCCAGTGATATTGCTCATCGGGCAGAGACACTCGATAGGGATCCAGATCCATACGCAAGCCGTAGGCCTGGGTTTGGGTGCGCACCATGTCCACGAATCGATCGCGAATTTGCTTGACCAAGGTGGCATCTGCGTTGGGCAAGCGGGTGTAGAGCAGCAGTGCATCGCCTTCGTGGGCCCGATACCGACCCCAAACGTTGTCGTTCCAAGGCTGGGAAGCGGTGAGATATTTTGCAAGTTGGGTGCTGTAGTCGGGGTTGCCGGTGAGGGCAAACAGGTGAACAGCGGCGGCGGCAGCGTTGCCCTGTTGCTCGGGCACGGGGCGATCGGCATCCCCGGCTTTAATTTCCTGGGTGTCGCAATCGGTCTTGAGGGGATTTTGCTGGAACCAGTTCCAAGCCCGAATGGCCCGCTGTTCCAAATCTCGGGACTCCCCTTGCAGGGCGGGAAACTGCCGATAGACTCGGGCCGCATGGGCAAAGGCGGCCGCCGTGGCGATCGTGGAGGAAGAGCATTTGGGCCCGTAATATCGGGGGCGACGATCTTGGCTGGGGCGATCGGCCGCATTGTGATCCAACACGCCCACCTTGATCAACACGCCGCCATCGGCTTCCTGCATTCGCTTCAGCCAATCCACCTCCCACTTAATCTCATCGATGAGGTCGGGGATACCGTTGCCCGATTCGGGAATGTTGAACCGATCGGTGAAGGCTCGGGGGTTTTCTTCGTAGGCCGTCAGCAGTTGATTCACCACGGGGCCCGCAAAGGTGCTGTATTTGTTCGTATCACCTGCATCAAACCATCCCCCTCGCAGGTCGCGGGCCGTGGCGGGGTCATCCTTGGCACTGACCGATCGAGCCTGGGAATCCTGATTGGGGCCCAAAAAAGCTGCCGCATCTTGCCACTTCCCAGCCACAGAACCCGTTTTGTTAAAACCCGCCCGCTGGTAATAAAACACACGCGTGGCGGTCACCAAGTTTTTTTGGTAAACATTGGCCTGAATTTGAAAGGGAAATGATCGCTCGCCCCGTTCTCGATCGACCACCACATAGGTTCCCGATTGTTTCACGGTCGAAAAATCAAAATGCCAGGCCCGATCGCCCGATTGACCGTGGATTTGGCCCCCATTCCAAGGGGTAAGAGCACCCGAAAAAACCACTGCATTAGTCGAGGTATTTCGGACTTCATAAACCGATCCCGGCGTGAAGGCTCGGTTGGCATTTTCACCCCGCTGCGGAGAAGCAATCACCGCCACTTTGGGATCCTGAGGTCGATAGCCAAACTGATCCACCAAAATTCGAGGAATGGGTTCATTACCACCCCCAGTTCCCCCGTTGAATGGCAGTAATGCCCAAGCCTGCATAGTGTATTGGAACAGCGATCGATTCGCTAAGGATTGAGACCCGAAATCCATAATCCCTAGCCCCGCCAGCAACGCTCCACCCAACCAAACCCACTTCCAACGTTGCATCACAAACCTTTCTCCTTGGGACAGGTGCTATTAGCCAAATTTGATTGCTAAGTAAAGCAATTGAGATCAGAACTCTAGGCAGTTATCTCAGATCATCATTTCAAGAAAAATGAGATTAACTACTTAAGAAAATGATTAGAGTTATTCAATATCAACAGATTATTTAAATATTTGGGTAAAGTAATATTGAAAAATTTTACTGAAAAGTTTGCTTGATATTTTTGGCTTGTATCAAATCAAACAACATAAGCAGGGAACAGAATTGGAATTAACTTCAAAGCTGATCACGATTGAACCAATGAATGGTTGCTTTCAGCCAATCAAATGGGTTGATACCTTGAGATGGTGCTTGTTAATTCCCAAATTTTCAACTTTAAAGTAGGTTGAGCGCAATGTTGCCATGACTGGCCTAGTATTCTTATCATACTAATGAAAAAAGCATCCAAACTCTGAAGGGGGATAGTCTTTAGATTGATCTTTTTTTGAGAGCGGTCTTTAACCGAATCTTCATAAATTAAGTTTCCAGATTTGCATCGTTTTTTGTACAAACTTTCTGGAAATTTGGCAATAATGCCAACGGGCTGCGATCGGGAAGGAGAAAGAACCGCCCAAAATCAGCCCTGATCCCGCCCGATCGCCCCCTGATCCTCGGCAGCTTTAGGCTTTTAGGAATTCTCGTAGCGCCACCAGTTTTTCCCAGGCGGCCCCGCTCGCCAGGATTTCCTTGGCCCGAGCCACACCAACAGCACAGGCTTCCGGCGACCCGATCGGCTCAGCGATCGCCCCGGCAACTTGGAGGGCCAGGGAAGCATTGAGGGCCACGGCATCCCGCTGGGCGATCGAGCCTTGACCCTGAAGCACTTGCCGCAGAATTTCGGCATTTTCGCTGGGATCACCACCCACCAAGGCGGCCGTGGGCGCGGCTGCACAACCGGCCGCCACCGGATCCAACTCAAAGCGGGCGATCGCCCCATCGGCTAAAACAGCCAGATCGGTCACATCGGCCAACCCCCCTTCATCTAAACCTTCGCGCCCATGGAGGACGATCGCCCGCTGAGTGCCCAGCCGATTCAGGGCCCCGGCCATCACCTCAATCAAATCGCTTTTGAAAGTACCGATCACCTGGCCCGTGGGCCGCAGGGGATTCACCAGGGGCCCCAACAGGTTAAACACGGTGCGCACCTTCAGGGCTTGGCGAATGGGCGCGACGGCCTTCATGGCCGGATGCCAACCGGGCGCAAACAGAAATGTGATCCCCACCTGGTGTGCCGCCGCTTGGATTTGGGCAGGATCTGCGCCGAGGCGAATTCCCAGCGCCTCAAGCACATCGGCGGATCCCGACTTGCTGGAAGCGGCCCGGTTCCCATGCTTCACCACCGTGACCCCAGCGGCGGCGGCCACAAAGGCGACGGCCGTGGAAATGTTGAAGGTGGAAGCCCCGTCGCCACCCGTGCCGCAAGTGTCGATCGAGGGGCTGGGCAGCGGATCGCCCATCACGCTCACCGATTGGCTCAGCAAAACCTGGGCCATCCCAGCCAGTTCATCGGCCGTTACCCCCTTGGCCTGGAGAGCAGCCAAAATTGCGCCCGATAGGGCCGGAGCCAGCCCATTATCCAACCAAGCTTGCATCAGTTGGGCGGCCTGAGCTTGGGACAGGGAGGCTCGATCGAGCAGTTGCTTCAACAGGGTGGGCCCATCAAAGGTCGTGGCGGCGGCAGTCATAACCGAAGCTCCAGGGGCGATCGCGCGAGAAAGTCCAGTGCTAGAATACTATCCGCGCTCAAAATTCCGGGCCCCCAAGCCGAGAATCAGCCCACCAATCCCCCTTGCTTGAGGGCTGGCTAGAGGTTGATTCAGTGGCTCAAAGGCAAGCAATTGGGGTAAAGTAACAACCGCGCGGGTGTAGTTCAGTGGTAGAACGTCAGCTTCCCAAGCTGAATGTCGTGGGTTCGAGTCCCATCACCCGCTTGCAATTCACCATACTCAGGTGTCGCCATCAGGCTCCTGAAATCTCAACCTTTTCCTCTGCAAGAATAGCGGCCACTAGTTCGCAAAAACCTTCTCCCTCAGCGCTGGGAGTGATGTGCGCCGGTTGATGGAGCAGCTCGCTGAGGTAGGAACGCACGTTGGCCACGCCGACGGAGCGGGGAAAAAGGGTCGGGTCAAATAGGCTTTCATCATTGGGGCTGTCCCCGATCGTCAGGACTTGATCGAGGGAACAACCGGGCCACAACAGTTCGATCGCCCGTTGGAGTCCCGCAGCCTTGTTTTGTTCTGGGAGCTTGATGTGGGCTTGCACGGCACTGTAGGTAAATCCCCAGCCCAAGGCCGCCAGCGATTCCCCCATGGCCGATAGGGTTTGGCGATCGATGCCCGGCAAATCTGCCAGATCAAAAGTCCAATCGGTGATTCGAAAGCGGTTATCGGGGGCCGGGTGCAGGCGGGGAAAATGATGATGAAATTCTGTTTGGAGGATGCCAAAGACATCGGCCAAGGCATCGCGATGGGTGATCGGGTCGGTTACGTCCACTAGCCATTGTCCCTCGGGTTGATCGCGCCGATAGAGCAGACCGCCGTTTTCCGCGATCGCCCCTGCGATCGGCAGGTATTCCACCAGGGCGCTAACCCAACCGGCCGATCGCCCGGTGACGATCAGGACGGGAATTCCGGCCTGTTGCAAGCGCTCCAAGGCCAAAAACAGGTGACTGGAAAATCGACCCGATCGGGTCAAGGTGCCGTCCATATCGGTGGCGATCGCCCGGAGGCCGGGAGCAAGGGCAGCGGCCATCGCCGCCAGCGAGGACTGAGGAGACAAGGGCATAGCGATCGACCCGTTTGCAAATATCGCAATGTACAGTGGGGAATGTTTTGGCCGCAAGTGGCGCGATCGCCCCATTGTCTGAACAGATTCTGATTCGGCCTTCAACACTCCTTCAAGGCCGTCTAAACCCTGCAAACGTATTTAAACGTATTTAACGGATTGGCTGGACCCATATGGCTACCACCGCACTTGATCGGGACGCGCATCTGTTTCACCTGGCTGCCCAGCGAGCGGGAATTCATATGCCCATTTTGCCCGCGCTCCAGGAAGCCCATGATCAGCCAACCCCAGAAGGGGAAAGGGGGTTGGGCTTAACCAGTGCGGATCAAGAGCAGGTGGACAGCCTGCCAGATCAGGTGATGGAAGCGGCCCTGTTGGTGCGACGGTTAACGGATTCTTTGATCCAATCCGGTTGGAAGGCCGATCGAATCTGGCAGGTGAGTGTTGAGCAATATAGCCCTGAGGTGTTGGCCGTGTTGGCCCGGGGCTTTGAAGACAAAACCAGTGGCGGGCTGATCCTGGCTGGTTGCTCGCTTGATCGGCTCATGGCCGCCTATCGCCAATTTTGCACCTTGGAGCGATCGACCCAGATTGCTCCCGCCAACACCGCCCTCACCGGCAGCACCTTCACCATCGATCGGGCCCTGCTCGACACGATCGAGCGCCTGCCCCAGTTTTATCAAGGCTACGTGCATCAACGGGAAGCCCTGATTGAAGCGACCCGCATTTGGCGCGGCCTGGCCACCCGGGAGGACACCTTGGTTTCCCTGGGATTGCCGGCCTTGAACTATACCGATGTTGCCCTCGACACGGCCTTGGTCACCTTCATCCGGCGTTTGTCGCCCAACTATTCCGGCTTTCCGCACCAACGAGAGGCCCTATTGCGGTTGGTGCAAATTTGGCGGCAACTGGATTCGCGCCAATCGGCGATCGCCTCACTCAGCGACAGCAACTTAAGCCTGTTGCCCCGTAATTACGATCCGGCCCTGCTGGCCTTTGTGCTGCGGGTTCCGGAGTTCTATGCGGGCAGCGGCACTCAGCGCAATGCGGCCACCGAAACCGTCCGCATGTGGCGAGATTTGGACAATCGCAACGCGGCCCTCACCAGCTTGGGGGTGAATCCGATTGTGTTTGCGAATCCGGTGGCCCCCGAAGCCAGCACCGCCGCCGCCCAGCTCGATCGGGAATTGCTCTCTTTTCTGCGGCGGTTGCCAGCCGCCTACCGAGCAACCCCAAATCAACAGGGCGCTTTGACTCGGTTGGTGCAACTGTGGCGCGGTTTGGAAACCCAGCAGGCCGCGATCGGCTCCCTGGAAACGGATCTGCGCACCATGCAATGGCAGGTGATGATCCTGAAACAGAACACTGTTCTCAAAAGTCAACCGGTTCAGGCTAGCGCCCTGCCGCGAAACGAGGTGGCCGCCATGCCCGCCGGGGAACTGTCGCTGATTGACTCGATCGAGCAGGGAACCCACTATCGAATCCTGACCGTGGAGCCAATCCGCGATCGACGGGAATGGTTTGTTTACCGGGGCCATGCAGACTTTTTGGAACCGGCCACCATGTTGGTGAAAACCAGTACCTTCCTCAAAACCCGCCCCTTGCAGTCCAGCAGCTTGGGAAATGCAGAAAAGGTGGCCCTGTCCCCCGGAGAATTCCAAATTCGCAGCTACGAGGATGTGGGTGATCACCTGCGGATTCGGCTGGTGAAACCCATCAATAACCGGCTTGAATGGTTCATTTTTGAAGGCCACATCACCTTGCTGAATGTGGATGACTATCCCTCGCCTCGGGATCCTCAGCCTGCTCCCGCGCCTGCTCCTGTGCCTGCTCCTGTGCCTGCTCCTGTGCCTGCGCCCACGCCCAAGCCAACCCCGGTTCCTACCCCTGCTCCTGTGCCCGATCGGGGACGGCGGATTCAAGTGCCCGGTCTGGGTACGGTCTGGACTCGTGACCCGATTATTCCTCGCGGTAACTTTAGTTGGGGTGAAGCCACCAAAGATGGCACGCGGATTCCCGAAAATTCCACCATCACCCAAAACATCATTGCCATGGCCCGACGAATGCAAGAGGTGCGGGCTCGGCTGGGCAATCGCACCATCACCATCACGAGCTGGTATCGGCCCCCGGCCGTGAACCGGGCCGTGGGCGGGGCCCGCAACTCAACCCACATTCGCGGTTATGGTGTGGACTTTGTGGTGGCGGGGTTGTCGCCGCGTGCGGCCCAACGGATTTTGGATCCTTGGTGGCCCGGTGGTTTGGGCTATGGCTCCTCCTTTACCCATTTGGATAATCGGGGATATCGGGCCCGGTGGAATTACACCAATTAGTGATCCAACGTTTTAACGAGTGATCCAACGTTTTAACGAGTGATCCAACCAATGGGGATGGCAGGGGAGGCCCATCGGGTTCAGTCAAGGGATCACCCAACGGCTCCGCCAAGCAGCAGCACTTGAATTTCGCTGTGGGCGGCGATTTCGCTGGTTCCTTGGGGAACTTTGGCCAGGGCGGTGGTTCCTGCTAGGTTGATCAGGTTGCCAGAACTGTGGCTGCCTTTAGCCTGGCTAAAGACCAGTTGCCCTTCGATGATCTGCAACGACCCCCAAAGGTAAGTTTCTCGCCGCCCGGCCCCTTGCAGATCCTGAGCCGATCGCGCCGTCAGCCACTGCACCCCGTGGGGGCCCGATCGCCCCGATAGCTTCCGCAGCATGGGAGCCACAAATCGCCAACAACCCACCAGGGCCGAAACGGGATTTCCCGGCAAGCCCACATAGACCTTGGGGCCAAAGGTGGCCAGGGTCAGCGGCTTCCCGGGCCGCACGGCCACGGATTTGACGTGTATTTCGCCGCCCAACTCTGCCAAAACCGCATCCACATAGTCATAATCCCCCACGGACACGCCCCCCGTGGACAGCACCAGATCCGCTTGGTCGATCGCCTGCTCAACGGCGGCTTTCAAAGCGGCGCGATCGTCCCGTACCACCCCAAGGGTGATCGGTTCCACGCCCATTTGTTGCAAAAAGGCGATCAGGGCGTATTGATTGGAATCGACAATTTGCCCCGGTTGTAGGGGTTGGTCGATCGTGCCCAGTTCATCACCCGTGGAAAACACCGCGACCCGCGGCCGTCGCACCACCGCGACCCGATCGCACTGAGCCGCTGCCAACACCGCCAATTCAGCGGGCCCGATCGCTAACCCCGCAGGCAAAATCTGATCGCCCGATCGGCAAAACATCCCTTTTGCCCGCACAAATTCCCCAACGGCCGGCTGGCTCAACACTTTCACCCGATCGGGCCCAGCCGGTTCCGTGTCCTCTTGAATGGCAATCGCATCGGCCCCCGGCGGCATCATTGCCCCGGTGAAAATTCGCGCTGCCTGGCCGGGGCCCAAGGTTTGTTGCGGAGCCACCCCAGCCGGAATCGTTTCAATCACCTGCAATTCCGTTGGCCCTTGGGCTAGGTCAGCTTGGCGCACCGCGTAGCCGTCCATGGCGGAGTTGTCCCAGTGGGGAAAGTCCAAGCACGATCGCACCGGTTCCGCCAACACCCGACCCAGGGCCGCCACGCTGGCGATCGATTCAGTGTCAGTGAGCGGTGGCGTGATCCGTAGGGCGATCGCTTCGGCTTCTTGGGCGGAAATCATTGGTGAGTTGGGCATAGGGAGCGATCGTCAGTTTAAAACTCCCGGCCCGTGACCACAATTCCCGCAAGGTGCGATCGCAACTAGCCCGTCTCCATCCTGACCGCCCCAGCAGAATGCGATATCGTTGGGGGCAAGGGGTTGAAACCCCTTGTCTATAGATTGTGATCTGTTACCTGCTTGTTATTACTTTTTGATCATGCCCCGCGCCAAAGCCCAACCCAGCCCTCCTGAAACCGCTCCCGATTGGCATTACGAAACGGCCATGGCCGAGGTGGAAACGATCGTGCGGCAACTGGAAACGGGCGATTTGGATTTGGATCAAGCCTTTGCCCAATTCACCGCTGCGGTCGATCGCCTGCAACAGTGTGATCGGTTCCTGCGCGATCGACAGGCCCAAGTGAGCCTAGCGATCGAAACATTGGATAATCTCGACCTGGAATAAACCAGATATTTCTGATCGTAAAATTAGTAATCTAAGTAATCCATCCGTAGGGGCGCACCGCTGTGCGCCCTTCCGTATCTACCCTTCAGCCTGCCATTGCTGGAGTAACCAAGCGCTGACTTGGCCATGGTCGGCCTCGCGCGATCGCCGCAGGGCTTCTTCAAGAATGTCCAAACTCAGACCCGGCAACACGATCGATTCTTGGATCCGCCGACTGCCGCGCTCAATAATTTCAAACCCGAGGATCAGCGCCTCCGCCACATTCACCACCCAATATTCCCGCACGCCCAAATCTTCATAGAGCAAGCGTTTGCGCCCACAGTCATCGGGCAGGGTGCTATCGGAAATTTCGATCGCCAAGTCCGGCGGCGGCAACTGATCTAAGTCCACAATCTTGGTTTCCCAGTCCAGCGATCCCACCCGATCGCCCACATAAACTGATAAATCCGGTTGAGCTTCCCGTAACCCAGCTTTCCGATAGGTGCAATTGTCGTGGCCATCGATCGGCAAATTCCGCAAAGCCGCGTACAGGCCAAGGGCCGCAATGATAATGAAATGGTCACGGGAGTGGGGGTTTCCGACGGGAGACATTTCGAGCCTCATCATTCCGTCGTGATAATAACCTTTTGTTTTCTCACTGGCTTGGGCGATCGCTTGCTGATATATCTCCCAATCTGCCTTTTGCCAGTCATCGGGTGAGTCTTCGGCAATCACATCGCCTCCTTCAACCAGTTCGGATGCCGGTGTGGCGGCCAATGACTGAGGCTGATCAGATGCAGCAGCCCCAGCGGCAGTCCTAGCAATTGTTGTGGAGTGGTTGGGCCGGATGGCAACCATGGCGGGCAAGTGGGGGCGATCGACTGCTTGGATTTTAGCAATCTCTCCGTTCGGACAGAATGGGTTCTCCGAGCCTGCCGCCATTCAGCCTGAGCGATTGATCTAGTCCGGTGACAAAATGACCGCCCTTGCCCTGCCCATTCGATCGTTAGCTTTGGATCTGCGATCGGCGGAGCGATCCCCTTGGGCGATCGATTGCAGACATGAACTTAACTTTTTGAAACAAATCGTGATCATCAGGAAAAACGATTGGTCACCGTATGTAAAGTTTATTAAACTAAAGTCAGGTAAGTAATTATCCCTACCTCCTTCTCATCGAGTTCGTACCCGACCTTTGCAGCCGGGTGGAGTCAATGGACGCAACATTTCCCTGGTTAAGTTTGATTACGCTGCTGCCTTTGGTGGCGGCGCTGCCGATTCCCTTCCTGCCCGATCGCGACGGAAAAACGATCCGTTGGTATGCGCTGGCAGTGGGCATTGTGGAGTTGGCCCTGATTTCCTACACCTGCTTCGGGCAGTTTGATTTCACCAACACTGAGTTTCAACTGGCGGAAACCTACGCTTGGTTGCCGCAAATTGGCTTGAACTGGTCTTTGGCGATCGATGGCATCTCCATGCCGCTGGTGGCCCTGACCGGTTTGGTCACCACCCTGGCGATCGGCGCTTCCTGGAATGTCACCAAGAAACCCCGGCTGTTCTACACCCTGCTGCTGGCCATGTACAGCGCCCAAATCGGGGTGTTTGTTTCCAAAGACCTACTCCTGTTCTTCTTGATGTGGGAACTGGAGTTAGTACCGGTCTACCTGCTGATTTCGATTTGGGGTGGTGCGAAACGTCGTTACGCCGCCACTAAGTTCATTCTTTACACGGCTCTTGCTTCCCTGTTCATCCTGGTGGCGGCGCTGGCCATGGCCTTCTCAGGCGGCCCGGTCACCTTTGATATGGATGCCTTGGGGCTGAAGAACTACTCCCTGACGGCGGAACTCCTGCTCTACGCGGCCTTCTCGATCGCCTTCCTGGTGAAACTGCCCGCCTTCCCGGGTCACACCTGGTTGCCCGATGCCCACGGTGAAGCGCCCACGCCCGTTTCTATGCTGCTGGCCGGTGTGCTGCTGAAGATGGCGGGCTATGGCTTGATTCGGATGAACATGGAGATGCTGCCGAATGCGCACATCTACTTTGCGCCGGTTTTGGCCATCCTGGGTGTGGTGAACATCATCTACGGTGCGCTGAATGCCTTTGCCCAACGGAATCTGAAGCGACGGATTGCCTACTCGTCAATGTCCCACATGGGCTTTGTATTGCTGGGTATTGCTTCTTTCACCGATGTGGGTCTGAGCGGCGCGGTGCTGCAAATGGTGTCCCACGGGTTGATTGCGGCGGCGATGTTCTTCCTGACGGGCGTAACCTACGAGCGCACCCACACCCTCTCGATCGACGACATGGGCGGCATTGGGCAAAAGATGCCCCGCACCTTCGCGCTGTTTGTGGCGACGACCATGGCTTCTTTGGCCCTGCCCGGCATGAGCGGCTTTGTGGGTGAGCTGACGGTGTTCCTCGGCTTAACCACCAGTGAGGTCTACAGCGCTCCGTTCCGGGCCACGGTGGTGGTGTTGGCGGCGGTGGGCGTGATTCTCTCGGCGGTTTATCTGCTGTCGATGCTGCGGGAAATTTTCTACGGCAAGGAGAATACGGCTCTGACTGAGGTGAATTGGTCGGATCTGAAGCTGCGGGAACTGGCGATCTCCCTGGTGCTGCTGGCCCCGATCGTGGGTGTGGGTATCTATCCCAAGCTGGCAACCCAAACCTATGAAATGAAGTCCACGGAAGTGGCCAGCCGAGTGCGCAGCAGCTTCGCGATCGTGGCAAAGGCTCAGGATTCCCGATTCTACTCAGCGGTGTTGAATGCTCCGAAGCTGGCGGATACGGAGTTGGCGGCATCGGTACTCACCAACTAAGGATCGCTAGCGAAGGGTCTCTAGCGAAGGCTCTCAATGTTGCCCCTGAAGAGGTAACGAACCCCCAACAAATCTCGATGAGATGATTCCATAATCCCGATTTTTCCCTGGTGGAGAATCGGGATTTTGTTTTGATCACCAATCAGCAGCCGTGCGATTCTGAGTTGATGGAATTCCACAGCGATAGTTTTACAGATACCGTTGACTCACCCCCTTGACTAATCCTTGGGGTTTCCTGGTAATGGTTTTCTTTGGCAACCCGGCGACTTTGGTGCAATGACTCTGGAATTCTTTTTGGCAGATGCGACTGCGACCCAAGCCCTGGGCCGGGCGATCGGGCAGATCTTGCGGCCCGGTGCAGTGATCCTGCTGGATGGAGAGTTGGGAGCCGGCAAAACAACGCTGGTGCAAGGCTTGGCGGCGGGGCTGGGCATTGCGGAGCCGGTGGTGAGTCCCACCTTTGTGCTGGTGAATGAATATTTGGAGGGCGCGATTCCGCTGTATCACTTTGACCTCTATCGGTTGAGTCCGGAAGAGGTGGAGCCGCTGGCCCTGGAGCAATATTGGGAAGGGGGCGAGGTGGCTGCGGGAATTGTGGCGATCGAGTGGTCGGAGCGGTTGCCGGAACTGCCGATCGATTATCTCCAAGTGGCCTTGCGATCGGGCATGACGGGCCGCCAGGTGTCGATTGATGTGGTGGGTGAAGTGCCTGGCTGGAACCCTCAACATCTTGAAGATCTTTGCGCAAATTTGGGCGGACTCACGCTGAATCAGGAATGATGGAGGGTGGGCGCTGGTCTGTCGCTAGGTGAACTTTGAGTGAATGCGATTTCTTCATCTCCGATGCTCCCATGGCGCTCCCGTCCTGGAGAACTTAATCAACTCAGTGGGTAAGCCAACCGGTGACGCGCTTTTCTAGTCCGCCGATCAACTGGAATCGATCGCTGCCAACCAAAGTCGGTGCGGCAGTGTTTTTAAGTGTTTTGGGGGGCTGGTTTCTGTGGGCGAGTTGGGAGCCGTTTCCCTTGGCCAAGGTGGCGAGCTGGGCCTTGGCTGTCAGTCTTTTAACGGGAATGACTGCGGCTTGGATCTGTAGTCGGGCCTTGGACTCTATTCGCCTTGCTTGGGTGCTGTTGAGCTGTTTGGATCAGGAGTCTTCTTTTACGAGTGGTTTGGCGGCGAAGGTCAGCGCCCTGACGCAATTGGACGATCAGGATGATTGTGCGCAGTTTGTGCGGCTCACCAGTCGCTTGCTAGTGCGGTATGGCGATCGATTGCAGTTTTTGGAACGACAACGATTAGCCCTGGAAAGTTGGCTCCATGAACATCGCGATCGACTGATTTTGATGGAAGCGGAACAGGAAAAATTGCAAGTGGCCCTCGCCCAGGCCCAAGACCGAATCCGACAGTTGGAAGGCGTTGATCTGGAAACGGGTTTGGCGAATCATCATCGCTTTTATGAAGCGTTGCAGCACACTTGGCAACAGGCGCTGCGATCGGAACAGGTGCTATCGATTGTGGCCTGCGAGGTGGATCATTTGGCGGATTGGGTGAATCTCCAAGGCGAGGCCTTTGGTCAACAAACGATCCACAATCTGGCAACGGTCTTAAGACAACAGGTGCAACGCAGTTCCGATGTGGTTGGCCGCGATCGGGGCGATCGATTCTTGATTCTGCTGCCCAACACCGACTCGATCGGCGCTTTGGCCGTCGCGGAATCGATTCGTAATCAATTCAATCGCTGTGAGACCCAGCAGTCTATGACCCCCACAATTCACCACTGGCCGAGTCACTACGATGACGCTCCGGCTTCTCCCTGGGCTGCTGGTTCATCTTTGCATTTCGCCATTGATTTTCCCCCAACGCGAGATCGGCTACGAAGCAACTTCACCGCCACCAATGACCGGGTTACTGAGCAAGAGGCATCCAGGCCGATCAGTGCCAACATCGATGCCAACGCAGATTTAGCCGATGCGTTCTCGGCAACTGGTTCTGAACCTGCAATGCCTTTTGAAGTAACCCCTGAAACCTCTCCCGAAATCTCTCCTGAAATTCCTTCCGAAATGCCAATGGATCGCTCCCCAGTCGCCCAGGAGCAGATCACAACCGTCGGCGGAGAAGTGACCCTATCTTTAGGCATTGGCACGTTGGTGCCTGATCTCCAGCAACTGCCCGACGCGGCCGTGCGATCGGCCTTGCGGGCCCTTGAGCGGGCCCGTCGGCATGGGGGGAATTGCGTTGAGATGGACGGGCTGGAATATTAACCCGGTTGTTGGTTGTGTTGGCTGGTTGTGTTGGCTGGTTGTGTTGGCTGGTTGTGTTGGCTGGTTGTGTTGGCTGGTCTCGTCCGTTGATTCTGTCTGCTGGTTTTTTCTGCTGGTTTGGTTGGTCTCGTCCGTTGATTCTGTCTGCTGGTTTTTTCTGCTGGTTTGGTTGGTCTCGGTCTGGCTCTGTTGATCCCTTGGTATAGATTGGGGTAATCCATGGATTGGGGTAATCAGCAGTTAAGTTATGGCTACGATCGCATAGTTCAGATGGTGTGTTAGCAGTGAATCGCAATTGGTGGATCGCAGGCACGGTCGCGTTTAGCTTAGGCCTTGGCATTGGGGTTGTGACCGATCGCCAATGGCAAAAGGCCCTCGGTCTCGGAGCCATTGCCCTGTCCGGTGCAGCGGCGATCACCGCCTTAACGCCCGATCGCTCCCGATCACAGCCCGAACCCTGGGATCCTCGCCTCAGGGAAACCATCTCCCCTGAATATGCCAACTGGTTACCCAGCGATCGTCGCCCACCAACCATCAACCCGCCCCTCAGCAGCGACCTCGCCAGCGCCTTGCGCGTGGAGGTCGATCGCCTTGAACGAGAACTGGAACAATCCCTCACCCGTAAGCAGCAACTCGAAGCGGTGATTGGTGTTCTACGCAAGGAAAAGGAAGCAATTCAGTCCCAAATTGATGAAGGCAGCAGTCGAACGCAGAAGATGTATCGCGTGTTGGCTGATCTGGAAACCCAGCGCCAGCAACTCGAAGACAAAATTGTTCAGCATCAAACTCAATTAGCCGATCTGGACGGTCGCAAGGCCAGCATGGAGCGCGACCTTGCTCAGGTCGATCGACTGCGCGCTGAGACAATTGCCCTAGAACAAGAGGCCCAAGAGCGCCAAGCCAACCTCAGCAACCTCCGCCAGCGAGAACAAACCCTCCTCAACAACTGCACCAGCCTTGAGGCCCAAGCGGCCGAACTCAGCGAGCGCACGGCCACCCTCACGCGATCGCTCGCTGACACCATGCGAGAACAGCAGAGCGTAGAAATGACCCTGCAACAACAGCAAACGGCCCTCGAACAAATTCGCACCCAGGCCGATGCCCATCACCGGCGGCGCTACGAACTTCGCCAACAGATCGAAACCCTGCAACAGCAATGCGACGGACTGCCCGCCGCCGTCGCTAAACTACAGGCAGAGCACGATCGACTCGCGGCCCTCTGTCGCGATCGGCAAGTGGAATTAAACCAAATTCACGAAAACATGGCCCAAGCTCGTGCTCAGCAGCAAGCAATCCAAACCGAATTACAGCGCGATCGCCAAGCACTCCTGCGGGTCAACCACAAAAAACAACAGGAAACCAACTCCTTACGGCTATGGCTCAATTTTTTCCTCAAAGACCTGTCCTCCAATGAGCCACCATCACCCAAGCACCGCCGCGCCCCCCGCAAACCCAACGCCTAGTTGCAAGTCAGATAAACTCGCTTAAGAATTGGACTGTAACTACTGAACTCACGGCTCCAGCCGGCGAACCCATGAATCAAACTTGAGCTTGGCATTGAATTAATGTTGTTAATATTGATCTGCCATTGATCTTAAATTGTTTTATTTCGAGTTCGTTTTGAATTTATTTTGATTGTTTACGAATATTGTTCCAAATTCGTTGCCAAACCCCTTGACTAGTATTTGATCAAAAAGAAATGAGCATTTTTTTGATTACAAAGGAAGCAACAGCAAAACTAAAAGAGGTTTATAACCGCAATCCTCTCTTTCTCTTAGAACACATTTTTGTTGTTTTCTTTCTCATTCGCTACTCCCTTGGCATTCTAGAGGTTATTTTAACCAACGGAGCCAGTGAAGGTGATGGGCAAGATATCTTATCTTTTAATTATAAACCGAGCGTGGCGCTCTATTTTTTGAACTACATCGTCACTAATATTTTATTAATTATGCGATGGAAAAAAGTCATTGTGATGCTAATGGCAGCTCCCACAGTGGTTTTTCTCATTGCCATGTTTCCCGTTTCGTTTCTCTGGTCGATCGAGCCGTCTAAGACCCTTAATGCCTCGATCGCCATGATTGGCACCTTTCAATTTGGTCTTTATCTCGCCACTCGCTATTCCCTTAGGGATCAAGTTCGCATCTTGGGAGTAATGTTTGGCATTTCCCAAGTGCTCTGTTTCGTCTTTGGTGTTGCCCTGCGTAAATATGGCGTTATGAGCGCAGTTCATGCCGGCAAATGGCGTGGCATCTATTCCCACAAAAACCAACTGGGTAAAATGATGGCCCTCGCTTCCGGGGTCTTTGTGTTGCTTGGTATTTCCGAAACCTATCGACGATATCGCTATTTAGCTTGGTTTGGCCTCATCACTGCTTTTGTTCTCATTCAACTCTCTGGCTCCAAAAGTCCCTTTATTAATATTGGATTGCTGATTGCCATGAGTGCATTTGGCCAGATTTTTCGCCTACCACACAAATGGATGGTTCGCGCCCTAATTTGGTCAGCCGTCATTGGAATTAATTTATTTTTCTATTGGGATGACATCGTAATCAATATCCTAGGCGCGTTAGGTAAAGATGCAAGCCTAACCGGCAGAACAGATGTTTGGGAATTTGTGATCGATCGAATTAAAGACCGACCAATTTTAGGCTATGGTTTCGGCACATTTTGGAATGGCTTAGATGGAAAGTCAGCCTATGTTGTTCGTGCAGTTCGGTGGCCCGTCCCTGATGCCCATAATGGATTTTTGGAAATATGTATTGATTTAGGTCTCGTGGGCTTAGCAATTTACATTTGGGTCGTTTTTCAAACAATTATCAAAACCCTAGCGCTCATTCGTGCCACTAAAAGCAACGAATATATCTGGGTTTTAATGTTCTTTACCTACAGCACGGTTGCTAATCTTTCAGAAAGCTCCTTGCTGTTTCGTAATTCTTTGCCAAGTGTCATTTTTGCCGCCGTCTCCTTCACAGTGGCAGCAAACTATTATCAACAATTTAAAGTCAACCCTCCAAATTTTTCCACTCAGATTCCGGAACAACCCTTGCCCGAGACCGCTGAGTTCTTGTCGGATGAGTCAAGAGTTGGAATTGAGTATAAGTCCAATTCTTGACTACGAGAAAAACTGAAGGTACTTTAAGAAAATTCAAAATACTTACTTGTAAGCAAATTCTTTAAGAAAAACTCACTTTCTACAATTTACAACTTCTTCTTGATCAAAAATAAAAATTCCTCGAAAATTCTCAAAAAATTCTATAAATCTAAATACAAATCAATTTCGGCAATGCAGTATAATAATAGCGAAAATCTTTGGCTTACAATGGGTGCTTGAAACATAACCTGAAAAGTTGCTTGAACATTACTTCAGGCTTACAAAGCTTCAATCTTGAAAACAGAACAATTTATTTCATGACTGAGAAACTTTTTCTTGATTTACTTTTTCCTGATTCAAATAAAATCAATAAGAATAATTGTTCAGTGCCTTGTTTTCAACTGTCCTGTTTTTAAAAGAACCCTTTGAGTCAGTATTTCGCTTGAAGACGCTTAAGAATCGATAACCTAGCTCTACCTTCAACACCAGTCATCCCATGCAAATCGATAATTCTCAAAATCTGTCTTCCTTTGCAATCATTACTCCGAGCTATGATCAGGATTTCCAACGCTGTCAACTTCTCTGTAAAAGTATATCACGCTTTGTTCAGCCGCCTTTCAAGCACTACATTGTTGTAGAAAAGCGCGATCTCAAACTGTTTTCACAACTCAATAATCAACATACAGAAATTATTATTGTTCAAGATCTGCTCCCCTTTTGGCTTTTTAGGCTACCCAAAATCCGAAAAACCTGGTTCAGCCTAAAAGGAGTTCCAGTTCGTAGCTGGATTATGCAACAAATTTCCAAAATCGCACTCGCTAGAGTAATTGATGAAGAAATTTCAGTATTTCTGGATTCGGATGAAATGTTTATCCGAGACTTTGGCATTTCGAACCTGGTCAAGAACAACCAAGTTCGATTCTATGCTGAGCCAAAAGGCAATCCACTTGGAATGGATACGCCGCATCAACATTGGCACCAATCGGCTAGTCGATTGTTGGGTTTAACGGAAACACCCATGCCAGCCCCCGACTACATTGCTGATGTGATCACGTGGAAACGAGAAAATGTGACAGCGATGTGTCGTCACATTGAGCGAATTTATCATCAATCATGGTTCGAGGCAGTTTCAAAAACCTGGCATTTTTCTGAATACACACTCTATGGAACCTATATTGACCGGGTGCTCCAAGACCGAAGCGGTCATTACTGGGATCCAACCAAAATTCTCAATTCCTATTACGATCCCAATGTGATGACCGAAGAAGAGTTGCGCAACTTTGTTAACTCAACTCGACCTGAGCATGTTGCCATCATGATTTCTGCTAAGGCTAAAATAGCAGTTGATCGATACGCGAGCTTGTTAGAGCTTGAATAGGCTGGTTGTTAATGGTGTGCATGTGTAATCGATCGCTCTTCATGATGGGCGGAGAGTAAATGTTGAGCGAGTCGAAGCAGCCAGCATACGATCGAAAACCCTCGGGCTACTTTCAATGATCCGGTTCCTAGCCACAAATCTTGGTAAAGGATGAAAGTTTGGCCAGGTTTGTGGGGGCCCGCTGCCCAAGGAGTTGGCCAATAGTGATGTTCTTGGTCCTGAAGCCGCCAAAACTAGCTGACTATTTGGGGCATCCCCCTTGTTCTGTTTTTGATCAATATAGACGGGCAATAGTTCCATGAATGTTGCATTGATCGGCTGTGGATTTGTTGCTGATTATTATGTGCGAACCCTAGAAAATCATCCTTCATTAAAAATTCTGGGCGTAATGGATCGAGATTCAGCACGCACAGAGCATTTTTCTCAATTTCATAAACTTCCTAAGTACCCCAGTTTGGAAGCGGTGTTGGCAGATGAGCGCGTGCAAATTGTCATCAACCTAACCAATCCTCGCAGTCACTACGAAGTTTCCAAAGCAGCTTTGTTGGCGGGCAAACATGTTTACTCGGAAAAACCGCTGGGGATGACTTTTGAAGAGGCCAAAGAACTGGTTGAACTAGCGGAATCTAAGCAACTGGAAATTTCCGGTGCGCCTTGCAGCCTTTTGGGCGAAACGGCACAGACAATTTGGAAAGCTTTGCGCGAGCAAGCGGTTGGCCAAGTCAGCTTGGTTTATGCGGAAATGGACGATGGGTTTGTGCCTGCGATGGCTTACCAAACCTGGCTGAGTGAATCGGGAATACCGTGGCCCTACAAAGATGAATTTGAAGTGGGTTGCACGTTGGAACATGCGGGCTATTACTTAACTTGGTTACCTGCTTTCTTTGGGTCGGCTGTTAGCGTCACTGCCTTTGCGGATTGTACGATTCCCAATAAGGGTGTTGATCATCTAGATCCACCCAATACGCCGGATTTTTCAGTTGCCTGTATTAAGTTTGCCTCGGGAGTTGTGGCTCGCTTGACCTGTAGTATTGTGGCTTCCCATGATCACGAATTACGAATTTTTGGAGATCAGGGGGTGATGTATACGGAAGATTGTTGGTTTTATCGATCGCCCGTTTATATTAAACGTCGTCTACGAATTCGTCGCAAAACGATCGAGGGGCCGCTCGCGCAGCGATACCCATTGGTGGGGCCAGTCACCAAGCGGCAAAAGTATCGAGGCGCTCAACAAATGGATTTTGCGCGGGGAATTGCCGACTTAGCAGAGGCAATTGAAAATCAGCGATCGCCCAGGTTGTCAGGACGCTATTCATTACATGTGAATGAAATGGTTTTGGCAATTCACTACGCAACGGCTCAAGGATGTACCTATCAAATGCAAACCGATTGTCCGGTGGTGGAACCGTTGCCTTGGGCACTTTGATCGTGAGGCTTCGATTCAACTAGTCATCATCGCAAAATGAGGGATCACGGGCGGTTTAGGTGCGATTGGTGAGTGCGACTGATTAAGTGTGGCTAATTGAAGGTGATCAATTAAATTTTCATGAAAGTTTCCATCTGCGTTGCCACCTATAAACGACAAGATTTACTGCATCAACTGATCTTGAGCTTGCAGGCACTCAAGTTTGAGCAAATTGCAACTCCTGAAATTGAAATCATTGTGGTTGACAATGATGCAAATGGGTCGGCGCGCGAAACTGTGTCCACTTGGCAAGAAAGCTCTCGCTGGCCAATTCGCTACGATGTTGAAATGCGATCGGGTGTGACCTATGCCAGAAATCGCACCATTCAAAATGCGGCTGAAGATAGTGACTTCATCGCCATCATTGATGATGATGAACAAGCTTGCCACTCTTGGCTAGAGGCGCTTTTAACTACGCAAGCGCAATTTCAAGCAGATATTGTGGGCGGGCCAATCTTGCCCGTGTTTCAATCCAATCAAGTGCCTAACTGGATTCATCAGGGAGAATTCTTTGCGCCTCCTGCCTATAAAACAGGTCAGAACTTGCATGTGGCTTTCACGAACAATGTGTTGCTCCCTGCGCCGTATCTGAAGCAAATGCCCTGTGTTTTTGATGAGCGATTTGCGGTGGGAGGTGGAGAAGATACGCATCTATTTATGCGTCTCCATCAAGCGGGCCTAAAAATTGTTTGGTCAGCAGAGGCGATCGCCTATGAATCGATTCCAGCTAGTCGAACTACGTTTCAATGGTTGTTACGGCGCAACTATTGGGGTTGGAGCATTTACAGTTTGGTTGAAAAAGAACTCTACCCACAGCCCAAGATATTTCTAGTTCGGCTCTGCAAAGGACTTGCGTTAATGATTTTGGGAATTCTGGCGCTAATTCCTGGATTGTTGCGAGGAAAGCATCATTTATATCGAGCTTGTATTCGAACGGCGCAGGGAGCGGGCACAATTATGGGACTACTGGGACGCAGAACCACTTGGGTTTAGCAATAATTCAAGCTCAATTTAATAAAGTTTAGTGAGAGATTGTTGATGCTGCTAGAACCTGAGAGCTGACTCAGGATTTCAACCAAAGCTGAATCTGTAAATCCCTCAATGTAGATATCCTCAAAAGTTGAATGCATGATTGATAAATATTGATAAGCTTAGGTGAACAAAGTCAGATGAATAAAAAATTTCTGAGGTTCCAGTGTCTTGGGAATTTGCAGAGCGTGCTGAAGCACCAGCCCAAAATCTGTTGAAAATTGGAGAGGTGCGATCGCGCAGTGGTTGCTCCATTCAAACAATTCGCTACTACGAAAGTTTGGGACTGATCCAGGCGATCGATCGAACGGCTGGCGGGTTTCGGTTGTTTGCACCGTCCACGCTCGATCGCTTGGCCTTTGTGAAGCAGGCCCAATCTTTGGGCATGAGTTTGCAAGATATCAGTGAGCTGCTGACGGTTTATGACAGTGGTAATGCTCCCTGTTCAACGGTGAAGCATAAGCTGCGGGATAAGTTGGCAGATTTGGATCGCCGCATTCAATCGCTTCAGCGGTTGCGAGATGAGTTGCAATCCCTGTTGGCGGTGGCGGATGACTTGGAACAATCCCCGGGCAATATTTGTCCGATTGTGGAGCGAGCGAGTCAGCTTCATCAGGCAATGGAGGGTGCTGCTTTTGAGGCGGAGACTGCGGTTACTCAGGATTCAATGATTACTCAGTCCCCGATCGCCCAGTCCCCGATCGCCCAGTCAATCCTGCCGCCGTCTGCTGCCGCCGGTTGCTGTGCGAATCGATCACCAAACCCTGGCACTGAACCTTGAAGCCGATCACGCCCTCTAAAATCTTCAAAATTGCCCGTTGCAAGCTGCCGCCAGGATGGTGCAAAAGTCATGCCCAGTCTTTATCGTGTTGCTAACCGTGCTGCTATTGGTTGGGCCATTGGTTTAGGGCTGGGGTTGGGGTTACCGGTGGCAATTGCGCCCGGTGCGATCGCCCGGGAAGGGCCGCCCAAGGCCGATCCGGTGCAGGTGTCCGTGTCGCCAGCCGTGGAAACTTCGGCTTCGGAGGCTGCGGCGGCAGCCGTCACCAGCGGCAGCGATGCACTGTCCGATCAACCCTTGGGGGATCCGGTGGCTGTGGAACTGGAGCCAACCCGAATCTTTCGGCGGACGGGCTGCTTTGGCGATCAACCCATGGCCACCGATCAGGAAATTCGCCAACAGGGCCTGACTCCGCCTAGCCTCTGGCTCACGCGGGATTTGCTGGGGGGAAAAATTGTCGATCGCTGGACGATCCACCGGGGTGATGAGCAGTTGCCGCCTTGGGTGGAAGTGACGTTTAATTTGCAACCTTGGAATAATTTGGAATACCCACGCCAATATGCCTACCTGAATGAATTTGGGCGGGTGGCAAGGGAATATGGCTTTAATGTGCGAGTTTGCAATGGCTCGGGCGATGCATTGGCAGCCCAATTTTGTGATTGGTCACAAATGCGAGCGGGGGTCACTTGTCCGATTTATCTGCCGGGGGGATTTTCGGCGCGGGCACGATCGCGACTGTTTTAGCGGGGTCGGTGGGTTTGGAATCAAGGCCGCCCAGGCCAATGCGCGATCGCCACTCGTCTCGCAGTTGGTGCAGGACGGTTCCCGGCTCCACAAAATCCAGCAAGTCTTTAGCGAGGGTGTCGGGGCCGTCATCTCCCCAAGTGCAGCCCGCTTCGAGGGAACTGCGGGTGGTTTTGGCGATCGCTAAGCTGCCAAAGGCCGCCGCCGCCGCCTGCACCAGGGCCGCCCCCAGGTAGCCACTGAAGCCGTCGCTGCCCGCTTGGAGCGATCGCCCGTCATTCCCGCCCAAAAAACCGCCCCCCACTTCTCCAAGCAGCATGGCTCCCAAGCTGACCAAGCCCGTTTTCCAAAACGACTGCCAAGCCGATCGCACCAGGGGCAAACCATAGAGCCGCGACAGCGATCGCACCAAAAACCAATCCACCAACACCGCCGCGATCGCATCCAACAGCACAAAGGGACTGAGGGCCACGATTACGGCCTTTACTTGAATGAACCGCCAGGTTTGGGCTTCCGCATCGTCGCGTAGGTGGGTGAGGGTTTTTTGGGCGATGGTTTGCTGGGCAGTGCGAGCCTGCATCAGAGCATTCAGGGCCAACAGAGCTTCCCCTTCCCGATCGATGGTGGCCAAAATGGCCGATCGCAAGGCCTCAATCTCCGGTGGGGGCGACTCCCAACCATAGGTCACCCGGCCATCGGGCCATTCTTCCCGCACTTGAATCGGGGCCGGTTCCGCCGCCGCCAGCACAATTTCATCCACGGGCAAGAACGGATCCCAGCGACGTTCAGCAGGATTGTTGGGCGGGTGGGTGGGTGGGGGCTGGTCAGTCGCTTCCAACTGCATGAGCGATCGCAGCCGCTCCACAATCGCCGGCCGCTCCGTTTCGGGAAACAAATCAATTTTGTTGAAGACCAAAATCAGGGGCTTATGGGCCTGGCGCAAGGTTCGCAAGGCCGCATATTCCACCTGGGTTAAGTCGCCAGCGGTGATGAATAGGATCAAGTCCGATCGCTCGGCCACTTCCCGCGAAAGTTCGGCGCGGCTTTCTCCGTCAATTTCATCCAGCCCCGGTGTGTCAATGAATTCCACCTCGATCGGGCGATCACGCCCGGGAGGATGCCACCGCACCGATCGGGGCAAGCGCGTCAGGCCATTCAGGGGCCCCGTTTCCAGCAGGTGTTCCCCCAACAGGGCATTCAAAACGGCGGATTTGCCCCGGCTAACCAAGCCAAAGGCCGCAATCCGCACCACGAATCGATCGAGCTTGTCGAGGGCCCCCGCCAACCGATCCAAATCCGGTTGAATCAGGGCATTCCACCGTTGTGAATCGCGAGTACCCAACTGCTCGATCGCCCGTCGCAGGCTCGATCGGACGCGCTCAAATTGTTCCGACTGGGGCGCGTTCAAGGCTGTGAACTCATCCAAATCAAACTAGTCGCCCCCATTGTAGAAGCGAGGCGATCGTCTCGTTGCATTGGCTCCCGAAAATCCAGCTAGCAGGCGCAGATCGGGTCATTCCTGCCATCAGCACCACGGCCATAGGGCAACTCCTTAGGGAATCGGAGTTTAAGGAATTTAAGGAATCGGAGTTTTTAGAAAATCATGCGCTTTGAACGATTCAGCGGCGGATTCGCTAACACAACTAATTCAACTGAGAAACGAACGGGAGCAATAGGGTCGTGAAGTAATACACCAGGGGAGCCGTGAAAATGTAGCTGTCGGCGCGATCGAGAATGCCGCCATGGCCCGGAATCAAATTCCCGGAATCTTTGACCCCCGCATCTCGCTTCATCAGGGACTCAATCAAATCTCCCAGCAGACTGGAAACACCCACCAGCAGCCCCAACAAAGGCCCCGTGATGAACCACAGGGGCCAATGGCAATAGGCCGCGCCCAGAGTTCCCACCAGTGCGCTGCCCAACGTGCCGGCCAAAGAGCCTTCTACGGTTTTCTTGGGGCTGATGTCCGAGAGGCGGGTTTTGCCCACCCATTTGCCCATGATGTAGGCCCCAATATCGGCCGCCCAAATGCAGCAAAAGGCCAAAATCGTCACCATCAGAGCCTCGGGCCAGGCAGCCGGGTTCCAAGATTCGGGCCAGAACCCATTCAGCGGCAACCGGGCCACGGCTCCATCGTCCAAGGCCAGCCCCGCCCCGACCCGCAGCCGCACCCAATAGCTGGGCAAATAGCCACAGTAAAACAGGCCCATCACCGAGCTGGACAGATCGGCGATCGAGGCCATCTTGGGCATAAACAGCAAATAGAAACAAACCAGGGTGCTGGCGATCGGGACGATCGCATCGGCCACGGACGGCATCCAAGCCGAGGCCGCCACAATCGCTAAACAGGCAATGGTGACGGTTTTCACGGCGGGGACGGCCCCTTTGGCCTGCACCAGGGCGAAATATTCACCCAAGCCCAGATAGACCAACAGGCCAAACCCCGCCGTGAAATACCAGCCGCCCAACACCAGCATGGTGAGGGCGATCGAGATTCCCACCACGGCACTGAAAATTCGCCGCCAGGGCCACCCTGCTAATCGATCGCCCCAACTGCGGCCGGCATTGCCCTGGGCCGCCTTTGGCAAAGCAGACTTGATCGCAGCGGAACTTGATTCACTCAAAGACATGGGACGCAACCAGCACGAGGACAGCAAGGGCAAGCGCAGCGACCAAGAACTGCGACACAGGGTTAAGGAAACGGGGAACCGAGGTTAAGTTGGCCTTAATTAAGGATAAGGCAGTGCGCCTCGGTGTTGTGTGCCGTAGCCCACTAGGGTGATCGCCCTAAAGCCCTCCCTATTCCAGGTTTAGGCTGGGTGCTGGGCTTAATTGCGGCTGGCATGGCCATAGTCAATGCGGGCCCCGGCCCAAAGCAATTTCTCGCGTAGGGTGCGGTAGTAGGAATAGTTTTCCCGCAAGATCACAAACTTGGCCACGCAATCCGCCATTCGCACATCAACCCGCTGACCGGGCCAAAGGGAAGCCCCAAAAACCCCGTCCATCCAAACTTTGGTGGCCAGCTCGTAATCCCCCAAGGGCCAAATGCTGACCACACAGCGGGGGGGCAACACGATCGGGCGGCTAGACAAACTGAGGGGGCAAATGGGGGTAACAGTGATGGCATCCAGGCCAGAATGGAGAATGGGCCCGTTGGCGGAAACGGTATAGCAGGTGGAACCGGTGGGGGTGGCCACAATTAGCCCGTCGCCGTGGTAGCGATCGACGATTTCGCCATCGATTTCCACTTCCAGCATGGTGGTCATCAGGCGATCGTTGGAAATGGGCTTCACGCAAATTTCGTTCAGGGCCAGGAAAGTTTCCCCCACCGGTTCCGTACCCTTGTAGCTGCCATCTTCCAAAGCGGCGAGGGTTTTTCCTTCAAAGACCTGCCCTTGCAACATCATCCGTTGTTGAACGGCAAAGCGATCGCTCTGGAGCCGTTCCCACACCGCTTGGGAGTTTTCAAACAGCTCAAAGGGTTCCGTTAAAAACCCCAAGTGCCCTCCCACGTTCACGGCCAAAATGGGCACTTGCTCCGGGGCCAGGTGCCGGGCAGCGGCCAACACCGTGCCATCCCCCCCCAAGACAATCGCCAGATCGATCGGCTGGGTGACCGAGGCCAAAAACACCGGGTAGGGATTGTCCTTGGGGCCGCTGGGTCCCACGAGCGATCGCGTGCCTAGGGCATCCAGTTCTCGAGAGCAACGTTCTGCCCAGCCTTGGCTGCGAGAGTCTCCGGCTTTATAGATGATGATGACTTGTTTCAGATTCATGGCAAAGGGGGAATGATTCGGTGCAGGTCAGGGCGATCGGCCAAGAGAACGCAGAACAAGACGAGAACTTGGCCCTTGCACCATGTCTCTCTTGCACCATTTCTTTTTGTAGCGTTTCTGGCCAATGCAGAATGCTCGAATCGCACCACCATGCCACCGCAATTCAACCGTTGCGATCGGTCCTCATGATTTGGCTGCTTGATAGTTTGGGATTCGCTGATCTAGCTGGCTTGCCGATCTAGTTTGGCCGATCTAGTTTGGTTGGCCGATCCAGTGGGTTTGCTGACTCGGCGGCTGGATGCAACCATTCCCGAGCGGGATTAAGCCTGCTGAATCCACACCGACACCGATCCCCCGGCACAGCGGAACTCACCCCAGCCCCACTCGTTGGTGTAAACCAGCTCCTTCACATGATCCGTTAGGTCATAGAACGTGGCGTTTGATCGCCCCGTTTCCATCCAAAGGCTGCTGGGGCCACCGTTGCTCAACACCACCGCCATGCTCAGGGGATGAGTAGCATCGCCTAACCGAGTCCAGCCGATCGTGTTGCTGCCAGAGAAGTAGTCATACTGCGGCCCCCAACCAAAGCGCCGACGGGCATAAAGAAACTTATCCAACAGCCAATTGTGTTTGGACAGCGAAACGGTGTGTTGATGGCCATCCCGTCCCCGATCGGTATATTCCGTGCCGTAATAGTCCCCGTAGAACACACAGGGATAGCCCTCCCGCCGCAGCAAAATGATCGCGTAGGCAAGGGGTTTAAACCAAGCCTCCACAGGCGATTCCAGGGCTTGCAGAGGTTGGCTGTTGTGGTTGTCCACAAAGGTGACGGCCAAAGTGGGCTGCTGTTGCATCAGGGTGCGATCGAGAATGGTGCGCAGGTCATAGGCACTGCCCGATCGACTGGCTTGGTGGAAGTTGTAGTGCAACGGCACATCAAACAGCGACATCCGCCCCTCCGTGGCAGCCAAATACCGATGCAGGGCCTCCACGTCGTTTTCCCAATATTCCCCCACCGCAAACAGCTTCCGATGGGGACAGTGATGGCGCACCGCATCGAGCCACTCATTGAAAAAGCTCGATCGAATGTACTTCACCGCATCCAGCCGAAAGCCATCCGTGCCCAGGGTGTCTTGGATCCATTTGCCCCAATGCACTAGTTCTTGGCGCACTTCCGGGTGATTCGTATCCAAATCGCAAGCCATCAAAAAGTCATAGTGGCTATAGCGATGGCTCACTTCCGACTCGAAAATTTTGGGACTGAGGCGATAAACGGCGTGATCGTCCGGATCGTCGGCATTGTGGTTCACCGAATCAAAACAGCGGGCATCCCACTTCATGGCCGAGTAGCGATCGCCCCGACCGAGAAAGGTGAACTTCGACCAAATGCTAATTTCCCGGGCTTCCCCCAGTTCCCAATTGCGGTTATCACTGGCAACGGGCGTGGCCCACACCGTTTCCGTGGCATCGCCCCCATTTTTGTGATTAAACGCCGTGTCCAAATAAACCTGCAAACCCGCTGCCCGCGAGGCTTTCACGGCCGCGATCAGCTCTTCCTTTGTGCCATATTTGGTGCGAATGGTGCCTTTTTGGTCAAACTCGCCTAAATCAAACAGGTCATAGGTGCCGTAGCCCACATCAGAGCTGCTGGTGCCCTTATAAACCGGCGGTAACCAAAGGGCCGTGATGCCTTTTGCGGCCAACTCCCGAGCTTGATCCTGCACCTGACCCCAAAGGGAGCCATCGGCGGGGCAGTACCACTCGAAGTACTGCATGATGACACCGTTTGTTTCTACCATGACCGTTTTCTCCGCTTCCTGGGCTGGCCCTTATCCATGACTGTAGGCCGATCGCCCAGAACTCAGCCCGGTAGTTTGCACAAACTTAAACTCTTTCAGAAAGGGGGCCAATGAACGGATTGGTCGCGATGGCTTTGAGGGGGATGTTGGTGGGTTGGGTGTCAGCAAGCGGTCACGAGAAGGCGGCAGTGGCCTAGCTCACGGCAGCCACAGCCTGGGAAAGGGCCGGACTGGGAATGTCTTGATGAATCGGGATTTCGATATGAAATGCTGTGCCACGCCCCACCTGCGAATCAAACCAGAGCCGCCCTCGATGGGTTTGATGAATGACTTGGTGACTGATTGAAAGCCCCAAACCTGTGCCCTTGCCCACGGGTTTTGAAGTCACAAAAGAATTGAAGACCTGCCCCTGCAAATGTTCAGGAATGCCACTACCATTATCGGCGATCGTGATCCGAATCAGCCGTCCTTCACAGAGGCGTGTTTGAATCCGAATAATGCCAGGATTTTCCCGAATTTCATCAAAAGTCCAACCGGATTGGGATTCTTCGATCGCGTCGATCGCATTGCTCAAAAGGTTCATGAACACCTGATTCAGGGGCCCTAAACAACATTCCACCAAGGGCAAATCCGCATATTCTCGCAACACCTGAATTTCCGGCCGTTCACTGGAAGCCTTAATGCGATGGTTCAAGATAATTAAGGTGCTGTCGAGTCCTTCATGGATATTGGTCACCTGAAAATCGTTGTCATTGGCTCGCGAGAAGGATCGGAGCGATCGCACAATATCCCGCACGCGCTCGGATCCCAATCGCATTGATCGCACCATTTGGGTCAAATCATCCAACAGAAAATCAGGATCAACTTCCTCCAACACCTCTTGTAACTCGTCCGGTACTTCGGGAAAGTAATGTTGATAGCTGCGAATGATGCGGCCCAAATCCTGAACATAGTGGCCCAGGTGTTCCACATTGCCGGAGATAAAGCTAATGGGATTATTAATTTCGTGGGCTACCCCTGCCAACATTTGCCCAACCGCCGCCATTTTTTCGCTTTGAATCACCTGAAGTTGGGTATCTTTCAGTTGATTCAGGGTATTTTGCAAAGAGCTAAGCGAGGTTTCCAATTGCCGATACATGGCTTGGAAAGCATCTTGCAAAAGATCAATTTCATCGAGTCCCAGGGTGGGATCAATCGCAGTGGCAGACTTGGTTGCTAAGGCTGCGGAAGGGTCGATCGCCCCCACCGCGCCCGCTCCTGCGCCGGGAAAGGGCGGCGCGGCGCTGGCCAAGGTAGCCATAGGGGCGATCGATTCGGGCGATCGCGCCGACTCTGGCCCTTTGGGGTTGCTGGGGATTCCCCCTGCCGGGGGCGATGTTTCCTCTTCATTGGTAATTCCGCTAGCAAGCAGCGCCATTTGGCTGCTGTGAACCAGTTCCCGGCAGCCATCAATCATGGGCTTCAAGCGCTGATTCAACCGGTGCACAAAAAACCAAATGCTGCCCAACAGCACCAAACTGGCCACCAAGCTGGTTCCCAAGGCCGTTTGGAAAATGGGGGTAAACAGTCGGCGGCGCGGCACCACCGCCACCATCATCCAGTCTGTTCCCGCGATCGGGCGATAGGCCAAAAACTCAGCGGGAGTTGTCCGAAAACCCAACCGAGATTGGCGAATTTTGGGCCAAATTCGTTCCAGGGAGGGAATTTTCTGGTAGCTCGATAGGCCCGTGGCCCGCTGCGGATCCGGTGGATAGGCCAGCAGTTCCCCCTCATAGCTCAGCAGCACGAAATAGCCGTCCTGCCCCAACACCGGCCGCGCCAAACGTTCACTAAGGTTGGTGATGTCAATATCCGCCACCGTGGATCCCACCTTGTGGCGATCGCGACTGCGCACCGGACTCAGCAGCGTCACCAGCACCTGTTGATTCCAGCGGTAGGGCTTGAGCCACCTTGGCTCCGCCGCACTTGCCTCCTTAGGGGACACCAGGCGGGCTTCCGAAGGGGTGAGTCGCTCCGTCAGGGACTCGGTGCGATCGAGCTGGGCCAAGCGATCGGGGGTTGAAGGCGTGGCCGTGGGCGATGGAGTAGAAGGGGGAATACCATCGCGGATCAACACATAGGGCGGAGCCAGCCGCTTATGGATCATGCTTGGCTCCGAAAAAGCGGTTTTCGGTTCCGACACCGTGGATCGGGGGCCAGCGGGCGTGGGCCGCGATCGCCCTAATTCCGAAGCCCGGTTTACCAACCGCTGCGGCACGATCGAATAATACGGATCGAACTGCTCCCGGCCCTTCAGCAGGGCAAACGGTTCCTGTTGCAACCCCAAACCCGCCACCAGAGGCGGCCGGTTTTTCAAAAATTCCAAAATAATCTGTTCACAACTTTGGGCGATCGCCGCCTCATCCTGGCCCAGTCGGCTGACCTCATAGACAGCAACCCCGAACCCATCCGCAAATTCTTCCACCTGCTTCAGATCGCTTTCGAGGCCTTGCACCTCAATCCTCAGGGTTTTTTGAATCTCATCAACCGTCTGATCCTTCAGCAGGTTGTAAGTAATCCCGGTCATGATGCCCAGCGTTGACAAAATGCCCAGCATCGTCCACAAGAGCATCTGAGCACCAATGGAAGAAAGCCTCGTGGCCTTCAGAATCAGTAGCAGTTCAAAGACGCGATGTCTCATGTGGTCAAGAGGGGGTGAAGACGCGATGCTGATTGGCCAATAGAATGACCATCACTGCAAAACTAGGTAATCTCGGGGTGCGATGGCATGACAATGCCTCAGCTCTCTCGACAACTACACATTTCCTATATCTCAATCAAATTTTGCAGATTCGGGAAACTTCAGAACTTTCTGACCCATCTCATTTTAACGACCTCATCCTGATGACGGACTTTTGATGGAATTTCGGCTAGATCTAGTCTCCAAATGCATCTTTAGCGACAAAATGAGTCGTTGGCAACTGAAGGATAAACCCAATAATTTAGGTTTTTTTCGATTGCTGTTGTAAAGGATGATGCAATGACGATCAAAACAGGAATCGCCTAATACTAATTTGTTAGGCTTTTCTGAAAATTGACTAAAACCAAAAAAGAATAATGAGAAATGACTGCAATCTTGAGCCATTCCTTCAATTAATCATTTTTGAAATTAGTCATTTTTGAAATTATTGGTTCACTCTGAATTTACTCCTAAATTTACTCCTCATCAAACTTCTTCAAGATTGACAAATTTCTCTTGAGAATTGGTGCAATTGACTATTGCCTGAAAACTACCGAATTAGGGCATTAGCTAAACGGTCTGGAATGCACCCATGGGGAGTAGAAAGGACAATTTGATTTATCCAAAATTCCCCTTAGCTTAGGAGATCACCTGGCCTGATCTTGTATTCAAGGCTACCGTATTCCGATGATGATGCTCGGGATTCGCGCCCCAGGTTTCACAAGGCCTTGCGCGAAGGATGTCTGAAAAGCCAGAGTTGACGGCGAGAAAACGGGCTACCTTCGCTGATGCAATGCTGATTCAACATTGACGATTGGGTTTTGAAGTCCCGATCGACCGCCCGATCGACCGCCCCAGCATTTCCCTCTAAATACCCTCGGTAATCCTTAGAGGATGGCTAAAAAGCCGAAACTGCCACCTTATGGGTTTGCATTGAGCGACGAAGACAAGAGGCTTAAGCCCCTTGCCCCTACGGCTACTAGCCTCTTTGCAAGTACCCCAAGTTACTGTTCAGACATCCTCTTAGAACATCCTATTGAGCCTATTGAGCCGGTGGTGCAGCATCGGGAGGATTAAATCGATAACCAACTCCACGCACCGTTTGGATAATTTGGGTTTTCGCGCCTGCACTTTCCATCTTTTTGCGAATTTGACCAATGTGGACATCAACAACCCGTTGGTCGCCCACATAGTCGTAATCCCAAACTCTTTGCAAAAGTTCTTGGCGATTCCAGACTCGTCCTGGATGATTGGCCAAAAAATGCAAAATATTGAACTCTAAGGCCGTTAGGGTAATTAATTGATCATCAAGGGTGACTTCGTGGCGTTCTGGATCGATGATTAGACTGCCAAAGTTAAGGGAAGGTTGCGGTAAATCGCGCGGAGAATTGCCCCGACCCCGCTTGAGAATGGCACTAACTCGCACCCCTAATTCCATCAAGCTAAAGGGCTTTGTCAGGTAATCATCTGCTCCTTGGCGAAACCCCTTAATCTTATCGGCTTCATCGGAACGACTGGTGAGCATCAAAACGTAGACACCCGTTTTGGCTTGCATTTCTCGACACAGTTCGTACCCCGTTGCATCCGGTAGATTGACATCCAAAATCACCAGATCGGGTTGAAACTTTTCAAAGAGCGCTAAGGCCGTCTTCCCGTCAGGAGCCGACTCCATTTGATATTGCTGCTTGCTTAAGAAGCGATGGATCAACTTTCGGATCGCTGGATCGTCATCCACAACCAGCAGCTTTGGAGGCGTGTCAGTCATCGCTTTGAAGCCAAGATAATCGGCAGAGAAATATTATGGGGCCATTGGGGGTGCGACGGTCATCGCGGGGTGGGGATTTGGGTAGCTGTGATGAACCCAAATAAATAGGGGCTGCTCAATTGTGCCCCTTTCACTCAATCAGGTGCAAATCGTGGCCCAATGATCCAACTAGAATTTGTCCAAATTTGTCCAAATAGGATGATTGTCCAAATCATTTGCGGGGCTAATTGGGGTTGCACGCCAGTTTATTGACCCTTTCTACGGGGATCAGGGATCAACCGGATGTGACCAAACGCATCTTTAGCGCATTTGGGTGCTTGATCGCTTGCGGGGGAGTGTTTAGGAAAGTTTTGGACAGTGGACTGCATGTTATTGCGCGTATTCTATCAAACCGGCACTATTTCACTAACGGTTGCGGCGATTCGCTTTTGACCAACTGATGATTGGCAATTGATGGGCCATCATCCCAAACCCTTGGGGGCTGACTGGTGCAAGGTTTTGGCCCAAGGATCCGACTTGTCTGGCGCGGTGGGCCGATTCCTATAGATCCAGATAGATCCGGATAGATCCAGTAGATCTGGCTGAAGATTCGGCTATCTGGCGCAAGGCTTGGGGGGCAAACTGGTTCAATGATGAGGACTTGTTGCCAATCCGAACTGCTCAGGTGCCGGTTGCTTAGAATTTAGACTAGATTTAAATAGTGTTTTCACGGTATTAGGGCGATCGCCAAGTGCCGCGATCATGCAGTGATCACTAAAACAGTACTGAACAGATAGCGTCGAAGTCGCTGTTTCACTCGATCGCCGCCAAGAGACTAGCCCCACCCAACGCATGAGCAACCCGAACCCCTACGAACAGCTTGGCGTGACCGAGGATGCGTCTTTTGATGAGATTCAATCGGCGCGCAATCGGCTCCTCAAGGAACATGAAACAGACCGCCAACGGATGGAAGCGGTTGAAATGGCCTATGACGCAGTGTTGATGGATCGGCTGCGGCTGCGGCAGGAGGGACGAATTAAAGTCCCCGATCGAATCCGGTTTGCGGAGCAGGACGATCGCCCTGCGCCGGCCGCTCCCCAGCCCAGTCAGCCGCCGCAACTGCCCAATTGGTTAGCGGGGTCGATCGATCAGCCCACCCGTACCGATTGGATCCAGGCCGGCGGCACGTTTTCGGTGCTGTTGGTGCTGGGGTTGTTGAACCCTGGTGGTGATGGTGCGCTGCTGCAATTGGTGCTGGCGATCGGGGCAGGGGCGAGCTTGTTTTTCCTCAATCGCAAGGAACGGCGTTTTGGCCGAGCGGTGTTGCTGACGCTGCTGGGGCTGATTGGCGGTCTGATTTTGGGTTCGTTGATCACGGGTCTGATTCCGCCTGTGGTTGGCTTGCGCACGGAGCAGTTGGTGGCGGTGGTGACGCTGATTATCCTTTGGCTTACCAGTTGCTTGTTGCGATAAGCAGGGCGATCGTCATTGCAGACAAGGGCCAAGACTCGGAATTCAAGAGCAAAATCCGAGGGCAAAATCCCAGGACAAAATTCAAGGCAAACGGCAACAATCAAGAACTAAAACTTGAAAGTTAGAGCCAAAACTTGAAAGCCAAAAATGCCCAGCGATCAAGGATAACCGCTGATCGCTGGGCATTTGCCGTTTAGAGGGGTTGGTTGCTGGTTAGTTCATGGAACGCTCCCCTAGTTGCTAACCTCGCGCACCGTGAGTTGATAGCGTCCTCGCCCTTGGGGATCATAGGCATTGACGATGATCCGGTAGGTTCCGGTGCTGGGTAACTGCACCACAAGAGCGGCGTTGGTGTTGGTGTCGCTGATGTCGTCGGCATCGGCCAGTTTTTCATCTTGGGGATCCGCCACCATGAGGTAGGGATCAAAGTCATTGCTCTCCAGCAGGATTTCAATTCGTTGGCCGGCCCGCCCATTGAATCGATATTCCTGGTAGGGGCTGTTGTCGGATTGCAGACGGGGCGAACTGGCGGTCAGGCTGCCGGAATCTTGCAGGATGAGGGAGCCGGGCTGTATGCCGGGATTAGTGGCGGCGGGGCCACCCGATCTCGCCCGCAGGGTATAGCGTCCTTGTTGGTTGGTGGCGGCGGTATTTACAAACACGGTGTACAGACCGCTGCTGGGCAGGGTGGCGGTGATGCGGGCGTTGGTTTGGCCGCCGCTGTCGTCGTCCTGGGCTAGCTCTTCTCCGTCGGGATTGAGCACGATCAGGTAAGCATCGAAGTCGCCGCTGGCCAGGTCGATCGTGACTTGGTTGCCCGCTTCGCCCGTGAAGGTGTAAATGTCGTAGAGGGTTTGGTCTTGGCTCAAAACCCGATCGCCCTCGGCCAGTTCGCCGACCAGGGGCTGATTATTCAAAGCCAGGGTGGTGACGGGGATGGAGGGGCGCAAATCTCCCGATCGCGCCTTGGCCAGAAAGTCCAACACGCGATCGGTGGAGATGGCGAAGCCAATGCCGATGTTGCCACCGCCGTCGCGATCGACATAGATCGAAGTGTTGACCCCAATCAGTTGCCCTTTGCTGTTGAGCAGTGGGCCGCCGGAGTTGCCGGGGTTGATGGCCGCGTCGGTTTGAATTAGCCCTTCAAGGTTGTCCAGACGGCTGACAATGCCCACGGTGAAGGTGTTTTGGAATTTGCCAAAGGGATTCCCGATCGCAAAGGCCCGCTGCCCCACTTCCACGGAACCGGGCGGCGCAATGGGCACCACCGGCAACCCACTCGCCCCCCGCAGCTTCAGCATGGCGAGGTCTAGGCTGCCTTCTGCAAATCCCAGAATATCCGCCTCAAATTTTTGACCATCGGCCAACACCACGGTCACGGGGCTGGCGGCATCATCCACCACATGGGCGTTGGTCAGAATCAGGCCATCGGTGCTGACGATGCTGCCGCTGCCGGTGCTGCTGCTGGTTTCGATCGACACAACGGCGGGGCTGGCGGTGCGATAAACCCGCACGTTCACTTCTTCATCGCTGTTGCCTTGGGCCCGGTGACCGGGAACCACGGGGCGCAACGGCTCGATCGACTCGTTCGCCGGGCCCAGCCGTCTTGCATCGGGGGGCATTTGCCGCGCTGCGCCGGGACTGGCTGCCCAGCCAATGGAGCCGATCGAGAGGAGGATCATTCCTCCCAGCCCCCAGAGGGCATGGGGAAGCCGATATGGCGGCATAGGCTGCGATCGCTGATTGATACTCATGGCCCCAAACCCTTCTGCAACGATGGTCACAACGTGGTCACAACAAAACCGCCAGCGCCGGGCCCCGCTGGTGGGTGCGCTGGCGTTGGCATTGTACTTTTCTTGAACTTAGCAGACCGATCGGGAGATACCGATGCGATCGCAGACAAATCCTGTCTTGGTTTCTGTCTTAGCGGCTCGCTGGGTTGGTGGTTGGAAGCTGAAGAACGTGAGGTTAATCAACCGAAAATTCACTCAGGAACGGGGCCCAAAGGGGGCTAGTCCCGATCGCCATTGGTCGATCGCCTGAGCTAGGGCGGGCCGAACCTGCTGCCAAACGCCCGCCCAATCCCGGGGTTGGAGCTGACGAAACAACCGAGCCGTGGGATACCAAGGGCAATCGGCGCGATCGAGCATCCAGCGCCAATTGGGCATCTGTGGCAACAAAACCCAAGTGGGCAAGCCCAGACCGCCTGCCAAGTGGGTGACAGAGGTGTCAACACAAATCACCAAATCCATTTGGGCCGCGAGGGCGGCGGTGTCAGCAAAATCCCGAAGTCGATCGTGCCAGGCCTGGACTTGCGGAAATTGGGCGATCGCCCCGGCATCATGCCCCACTTGCAAGCTATGCAGTTGCACCTCCGGGCAATTCAGATGCTCCACAAATTGGGCTAGGGGAATTGATCGATTGTGATAGTCCCGGCGGCCGTCGCGATTGGCTTGGTAACCACTGGCCCAAGCAATGCCCACATGGAGTCGATCGCGCCGAAAGGTAAATTCCTGCTCTGGTTGCCAGTCCGTGGCCTGGGCTGACAGGTAAGGAATCGATCGGGGAATGGCCGCCAAGCTGGGCGTGAACACCTTAGGCAGGCTCAGGAAGGAAATTTGCCAATCGAAGGCCGGCAGGGCCGCCCCTTGAACCACCACTTGCTCCACCCCTGGCAGGGCCGCCAAAATTCGGGCCGTGGGCTGCGGTGACTCCACCACCACCCTTGCACCCCGAGCCGCCAACAGGGGCAAATATCGCGCAAAGTGCAAAATATCGCCCAAACCACACTGGGCATAGACCAAGATGGTTTGCCCCGCGATCGGCTCCCCATTCCAGGCCGGTTGCTGGAAGGGCCGCCGGGGCAAAACGTTGGGCCAGCGCCATTCAAATTCCGCAAAGCCCCGTTCATAGTCGCCCTGGTGTAACCAAAGGTTGGCCCGTCCCCAGTGAACATCCGCTTCAGCGGGTTGATGGCGGAGGGCGGCTTCGTAGCAGTCGGCGGCGGCGGCCAATTCCGCCAGCTCAAAGTGGCAATTCCCGATCGCTCCCAGGGCCCGCGCCTGCACACCGGGATCGGGCGGAGCCAGGGTCAGCCCCCGTTGGTGGGCGGCGATCGCCTCCCGAAATTCTTGGCGATAAAAACAAACCCGTCCCAACTGGAACCAAGCACCGGGATAGTGAGGATCCAATGCCAACGATCGCTGAACCGCTGCATAGGCCAGCTCAGGATCGTCCCCTGTGTCGCGATCGAGCGCAATCCAACTTTGTAGCAGGTGGGCCAGGGCGCGATCGGGGTTGCGTTGCAAGGCCTGCTCGATCGCCGCCGCCGCTTCCGGCCACCGACATTGCTGGCAAAGACTTTGGGCCAGATAAAGATGCAAGTCCGGTAGCTCAGGATTAGCCTGAATGGCTTGCTGATAGTGTGTGGTGGACGTTGCCCAATCCTGTTGTTGCAGGGCAATGGTGCCCCGATTAGCCCAGACTTCTGCCCAATCGGGCCGATAGTGCAAGGCCCAGCCATAGGCGCGATCGGCCGCGGCCCACTGACCTTGCCCCTGCAAACCATTGCCCAACCAACGGTAAGGCTCTGGGCGATCGGGAACCAGCCGAATGGCCCGTCGGGCTTGCTCGATCGCCCCTTGGGCCTGGCCCTGTCGCCAAGCCGCCTCGGCCGCCGCCAAAGCCTGGTCAAACTCCATCACCAGCATTTTCAAGGCGATCGGGGGTGCAGTCTTGGGGGTGATTGCTGCGATCGTTTCTTCCTGTCTGGGGGCTGTGGTTTCGCCTGCTTGCATGGATCTCCTCGCATCTGCCCGCATTTGGCTGCTGATAACCGGGCTGGCTCAATCTAGTGGGTTAAATCGGGCTGGGTAAATCTAGTGGGGTAAATCTAGTGGGGTAAATCGGGCTGACCGAACTTGATCGCTTGGATTTTCTTGATCGCTTCAATTGGCTTGATGGAATCTGAATTGATGGAATTTGGCTGATGACACGACACCTGTTCCAGGTCGCGGTTTAGGGCCTGGGTTTCCGGATCCCGCTGCAATCTCGGCCGCCGGAACTCGCGATCGGGTCAGCCATCCGGTGTTTAATTGAACCCGGTTTGCATAACCCGATCCCCCTGAGATCAATCTTTCAAAACTTCACAGGAGTTTGACCCATGAGCCAGCTCGATCCCGCAACCATCATGAAGCAACAAGTGGCCCGGGCCGCCGTGGCCCGCGTTAAGTCGGGAACCGTCGTGGGGTTGGGCAGCGGCTCAACGGCGGCCTTTGCGATCGAATATTTGGGCGATCGGCTCAAGTCCGGTGAACTCACCGACATCATCGGCGTGCCCACGTCGTTCCAGTCGGAAGTGCTGGCCAAGCAGTTTGGCATTCCCTTGGCCACACCCAACGATGTGGATCGGATTGATGTGGCGATCGACGGGGCCGACGAAGTGGATCCGCAAAAGAACCTGATCAAGGGCGGCGGCGCAGCCCACACTCGGGAAAAAATTGTGGACTGCTTGGCAGCGGAATTTATTGTGGTGGTGGATGCCAGCAAATTGGTCGATCGGCTGGGAACCACCTTCCTGTTGCCTGTGGAAGTGTTGCCCATGGCTTTGGAACCGGTGAAGCGGGCGATCGTCGCCCTGGGTGGTGAGCCGCAATTGCGGATGGCCGTCAAAAAAGCCGGCCCCGTGGTGACGGATCAGGGCAACTTGGTTCTGGATGTGAAGTTCCCCAACGGCATTGACGATCCCGCCACCTTGGAAAAAGCCCTGAATAATATTCCCGGAGTTCTGGAAAACGGCCTGTTTGTGGGAACCACAGACTGCGTGCTGATTGGGGAAATTGTGGACGGGGAACCGCAAGTCCGCCAAATGTAGGATGAATGCCGTCTGGGCTAGATCGGGGTGGGTAATGCCCACCCTGCTATCGAGTCAAGGTCTAACTGAATGCCTGACTCAGTAACTGGCTGAATGTCTGCCCCATCGCTAACCAATTCATAGAAATTCATTAGTCGTTGAGCAACACTCGGACGATTGAAGGGCCCGCGATCGCCATCATGGTCCATTCTGTCGGTCAAAATCTTTGCCAATTGCAGGATAGAAAGATGATTAAATATCTGTGCGATCGCTAATTACTCCTAAGTTGAGTCTTGTGCGCGATCCTTGCCCGAATGTTTACCTGTTTCGGTCATTCGGCAGAATGACAATCCAGTCAAAATTGAGCGCAGAGTGAAGCGCAGGGTTGAGTGCCAATGCCATCTGCAACCACTCAACGCAAGAGATCATGGCTCCTCAATTTGGCTCTCCCCCTCGCACGTTTAAGCCCATGGTGCAAGCTCACACGCGAATGTTGGATCGTTCAGTTCCCCAAGCCGTAAAAGCCGCAGTCATGGTCATTGGCGGCGCAGAAGACAAGATTCACGGTCGTGAAATTCTGCACGCCTTCTTTCAGCGATCGGGCGGAACCGGTGCCAGAATCGCCATCATTCCGAGTGCTTCGCGGGAGCCATCGGTGATTGGCAGCAAGTACCGCATGATTTTCGAGAGCATGGGAGCCGAGTCGATCGAAATTCTTGATGTGCGCGATCGCGACCAAGGCTCCAACGAAAGCTATCTGGAATATGTCTACAGTTGTACGGGCGTGTTCATGACCGGTGGCGATCAGTTGCGGCTGTGTGGCCTGCTGGCGGAAACGCGGCTGATGGAAAGCATTCTGGAGCGGGTGCGGCGACGGGAAATTTCCCTGGCCGGAACCAGTGCCGGGGCGGCGGTGATGGGCCACCACATGATCGCGGGCGGTGGCTCGGGCGAGTCCCCCAATCGATCGCTGGTGGACATGGCCACGGGGTTTGGTGTGTTGCCCCATGTGATTGTGGATCAGCACTTTCACAACCGAAATCGGATGGCGCGGCTCTTGAGTGCCGTGTCCCTGCATCCCGATCGCTTGGGCATTGGCATTGATGAAGATACCTGCGCCTGTTTTGAGGATGACGGTTCGATCGAAGTGCTTGGTAAAGGCACGGTCACCATCATTGACCCAGGCGACATCACCTACACCAATCAATCCTTGGTGGGAGCCAACGATCCCGTTAGTCTGCATCACCTCCGCCTGCATGTGCTCAGCTATGGCGATCGATACTCAATTCCCATGCGGCGTGTGGTCAGCACTGGGCAACCGCGCTAGTCGTTAAACCATTTCCGTGATCTTCCGTGATCTAACGACTCTCGCGCTCTTGGGCTAATCCAACCGAAAGAGCACTGTTCAAAACCACAAAACCCAGCCTCAGTGATGTACCGGGGCTGGGTTTTGCGTTTGAGCTTTGAAATCTTGACCCGATCGCGCGAACCGGCATTGAACGGGCAGCGAATTGAGAATCGAGGATTGAGCCGATCGACGCTGGACTAGCCACCGATGAAATCGGCAAACGCTGTTCCAAGTTGCCTACTTATCGGCTCCTTGCAACCGCAGCAACAGGAAACCACCGCCCAAGCCAATCAAAATCAAGGTGAATGCCAAAAAAGCCGTGCTAAAAATTTCGCCGCTCATGGTGTTATTTCGGTTTCGGTAACGTGCCTCGCCATTGTATCAACGCGCGTAGGACTGGGACTCGAATTGAGACTCGAATTACGGCTTGAATAGCGGCTCAAATTGCGGCCCGAATTGCGGCTCAAATTGCGGCCCGAATTGCGGCCCGAATTGAGACTTGGATTCAGCCCTTTGCTGGCTTCCCCTGCGAGCCAACTGGTGGCCTGGCTGGCCGCCCAACCCAGCCAAACTTACGGTGCGCTGCGAATCAGCAGAGCGGTGCTTTCCTTTTGGGTTGCCAAAATAGTGCCCTGCAAGCGAGCGTTTTCCAAGCGGGCATTCGCCACATTCGCCCCATGCAACTTAGCAAACCGCAAATCAGCATTGGTCAGGTTGGCTCCGGCCAAGTCAGCCCCTTCCAAGCTGGCGCGACTGAGGGAAGCGTTGTGTAAATTCGCATCCCGCAAATTAATCCCCGCCACATCCATCGGCACATCCATGTTGCCGTAGCTGGCCTGTTGCCACCGCAGCAACCCGGCCATGGTCTGGCGAGCATTGTTCAGGTTGGCCCCAGCTAACTCGGCCCCTTCCATATTGGCTCCCAACAGGTTGGCATCCTGGAGATTGGCCGAGCGCAAATCCGCCAACACCAATCCCACCAGGGTCAAATCCGCCTGTTGCAGGTTGGCTTGGGCGAGCTTAACTGCGTGCATCCGCGCCTCGATCGCGCTGGCCCGGCTCAAGTTAGCGGCCGTCAAGTCCGTGCGCCACAGTTTGGCTCCATTCAAATTCGCCCCTTGCAGGTTGGCCCCGGCCAGATCAAGATCAGACAGGTCAGCACCACTCAGGTCACAATTTGCGCAACTTTTGGTTTCCAGCAGTTGGCGCACATGGGCAGGGTTTTCCGCAACGCTCGGGAGCGCCGTCACTGCCAATGTGCTGGCGAAGAATGCAACGCCCGCCACTACTTTCGTTAACACTTGAACTGAATTCATTGCGCCTTCCCCTCGTTCAACCTGCCTCTAATATCTAGGATAAATTGGGTGGGGGCGGTGACCGCTTGCTGTTGCGGAATGCGATCGTTACGCTTTAATACGCCGGCCGCCATTACAGAGCAATGGTGATCTCGATCGCACATCCCATCAAATACCCTTGGTTTCCATTGACTCGCGAAATTGTGCGGCAAAAAATCGCGATGTGACAGTTTTTGAACCAGATAAATCAACGGTTCCAGGCTTTAGTTCGGAAATCCGTCCCTACAGCGCAAAATTAATCCAGTGATTGATCGCGCTGATCATCGCTGCCTCGCCAGATCAAAGTAAATCAACGCTTGTGGGGATCGATTTTGTTAAGATCTGCTGAAAAAAAGGATTCCTCTCCAGCAAGAACCCTATCGATTTGTCCTTTATCTCAAATTCAGATTTGCAGAATGTAAAGAATAGATTGCTGTTTTCGTGAAACCATAATCGACTGAGCTAAACGGTGCTGCTGACTTTCAACTATTAATCTGAGTATCGATCTGAGTACCGATCTGAGTATTGATTTAAGTATTGACTTGAGCATTGATTACGCTCGCGGATCCAGTGCTGACTTAGATATCGACCCGATATCCACCAGATATTTACATCCAAGCGATCGGGGCTGGGCCAAAGTATCACTTGAGGGTCAATTGGAAGATTGGCTAAAGCCTGGATCTGAGCAACATCAAGTTTCGATGAAGATTCTTGACCGTTGCGCAAAATATAGCTGGCCGCCTTGGCCCATGGTTCTGTTGCGGTCTGCCCCAAGGGCGGTAGGCTAAATGCGGGCGATCGCCCCTAGCGTCTTCCTGGCGACTGAACCGTGACTAAGCTGATTATTCAGATTCCCTGCTTCAACGAAGAAGAAACCCTGGGCATTACGCTCCAAGCCTTGCCCCGCGAGGTGCCCGGCTGCGATGTGGTGGAGTGGTTGGTGATTGATGATGGCAGCGTTGATCGCACTGCTGAGGTGGCTTTGGCCCATGGGGTAGACCACGTTGTGCGACTGTCCACCAATCAGGGACTGGCAAAGGCGTTCATGGCCGGTTTGGATGCTTGCCTGAAGGCCGGAGCAGACATCATCGTTAATACCGATGCGGACAATCAATATTGTGCCGATGACATTCCGGCGCTGGTGTTTCCAATCCTGGCCCATCAAGCAGAGATGGTGATTGGGGCCCGCCCGATCGCGGAAATTGAGCATTTCTCGCCCGTCAAGAAGGCCCTGCAAAAGTTTGGCAGTTGGGTGGTGCGCTTGGCCAGCGACACGGACATTCCCGATGCACCCAGCGGCTTTCGGGCCCTGAGTCGGGAGGCGGCCCTGCGGGTCAATGTGTTCAATGGCTATACCTACACCCTGGAAACGATTATCCAAGCGGGGCAACAGGGAATCGCAATTGTTTCCGTGCCGATTCGCACCAATGGCTACTTGCGCCCCTCGCGCCTGGTGAAGAGCATCCGCAGCTACATCCAACGATCGATCTTCACGATCCTGCGGATTTTCATGACCTACAAGCCCCTGCGATCGTTTCTGATTTTGGGGACAGTTCCTTTCTCGATCGGGGTGTTGCTGGGAATTCGCTGGCTGCTGCTTTACTTTAGCGGCTCACCCCGGGCCCACGTGCCTAGCTTGATCCTGGCGGCGATCGGGATCTTGGTGGGAGTGCAGCTCTGGATTTTGGGATTGGTGGCGGATTTGCTGGCCGTGAACCGCAAAATGCTCGAAGACATCCAACTGCGGGCCCGCCGGGCAGAAATTGAAGCCGCCCGCCAAGGAAGCGATCCTCCGGTCAGCGGCCCCCTGGCTTCGCTATATCCCATGCATGACAACCGTTCCAGCCGCTAAAGTGACCTTGGATCATGTCGCACACGCCAAAATTTGATCGACTGGCGGATCAATTTGGCGCAATTTGGCGCAATGATTTGCAACGATCAGTTGACGGGCTTCAAAAAGCCTGCTAGATTAATCACCCGTGTTCGGAATTTCACTGCGACACCCAACCAGCCCGGTTGTTCTTGCAGTTCCCAACACCGCCTCATAGCCCCCAAAAGGGCGATGGGGGTCGCTAACTCAACGGTAGAGTACTCGGCTTTTAACCGATTAGTTCTGGGTTCGAATCCCAGGCGACCCATTTTTTAGAATCCACAGTCCCCCAAAATAGTCTTCGGAGATAGTCTTCAGACCCTGTCTTTGGGATCCTGCTCTGGATTGAACTGCCTGGATCTCTCCACACTCCACCATGCCTGCGCAACACCCCAAGGGCTGGTTTTGGGCGATCGAGTCGATCGGGAGATCAAGTCACTTTCCAAAACTCCCTGCCAAAATTCCCTGCAACTCAGGATTTTCCACGGGCCAGAATCGCCCGAATCCTGTCGAGATCAGGTCTCTAGGCTTGGTTGATCGGGCGTTGGGTCAATTCAAGATCTCCAAAACCGCCAAATCGTCGAAATTTTACTTCTTGCTTCCAGAAAAACAGAGGGGCTGGCAACAATTGTTTTAAGATTAGTGCCAAGCACTCGACCGGCCGAGAGTTATCGAGGCATCGATATAAATCTATCTTAGGAGGATTCCTATGGCGCTCGTACCCATGCGGCTTCTGCTCGACCACGCGGCAGAAAATGGCTACGGCATTCCTGCCTTCAACGTCAACAACATGGAGCAGATCCAAGCGATCATGCGGGCAGCCGATGAAACCGATAGCCCCGTGATCCTGCAAGCGTCGCGTGGTGCTCGTAACTACGCTGGCGAAAACTTCCTGCGTCACTTGATCTTGGCAGCTGTGGAAACCTATCCCCACATCCCCATCAGCATGCACCAAGACCACGGTAACGAGCCGGCCACCTGCTACTCGGCCATCAAAAACGGCTTCACCAGCGTGATGATGGATGGCTCGCTGGAAGCTGATGCGAAGACCCCCGCAAGCTACGAGTACAACGTGAACGTGACCCGCGAAGTGGTGAAAGTTGCCCACTCGCTGGGTGTGAGCGTGGAAGGCGAACTGGGTTGCTTGGGTTCGCTGGAAACCGGCATGGGCGAAGCAGAAGATGGTCACGGCTTTGAAGGCAAGCTGGATCACTCCCAACTGCTGACCGACCCCGATGAAGCAGCCGACTTCGTGGAAAAAACCCAAGTGGATGCTCTGGCAGTGGCGATCGGCACCAGCCACGGTGCTTACAAGTTCACCCGCAAGCCGACCGGCGAAATTCTGGCCATCAGCCGCATTGAAGAAATCCACAACCGTCTCCCCAATACCCACTTGGTGATGCATGGTTCGTCTTCGGTTCCCGAAGATCTGCTGGCCCTGATCAACCAATATGGCGGCACGATCCCTGAAACCTACGGCGTGCCCGTGGAAGAAATCCAAAAGGGTATCAAGTGCGGTGTGCGCAAGGTGAACATCGACACCGACAACCGCTTGGCGATCACCGCTGCGGTGCGCGAAGCGCTAGCTGCCAACACCAAGGAATTTGACCCCCGTCACTTCCTGAAGCCCTCGATCAAGTACATGCAAAAGGTGTGTGCCGATCGCTATAGCGAGTTCTGGACCGCTGGCAACGCTAGCAAGATCAAGCAAGTCTCGGTGGACGAGTTTGCTCGCAAGTATGCCAAGGGTGAATTGGTGGCCAAGGCTGCTGCCAAGGTCTAAAAGGCTTGATCGAGAAGTTGGGTGATGAATGATTCAAAATGAATCGGGTGATCGCCCAACTCTGCCTCCGATGCTAGCAAGATCAAGCAAGTCTCGGTGGACGAGTTTGCTCGCAAGTATGCCAAGGGTGAATTGGTGGCCAAGGCTGCTGCCAAGGTCTAAAAGGCTTGATCGAGAAGTTGGGTGATGAATGATTCAAAATGAATCGGGTGATCGCCCAACTCTGCCTCCGATTGATCATTAATTGGTCATTGATTAATCACTAAGTTTTTGACCCAAAAAGGACAATAGCGGTGAAGCCAAGTGCCTCGCCGCTATTTTTTCTGTTTAGGGGGGTTGCCTTTGGGTTATTTGCCCTTGGGTTTGTGGCTTGGGTTGATTGTTGATGTCGATCGGCCAACAGCAACAAGCTTAATGAACCGGAACCACCCAATCGTTATGGCCCGTCAGGTTGCCGCCTTGAATGTGGTATTGCATGGTGTCAGCAATGGCATTGTTTTCATCACAAAAAACAACGGGAGCCGTGAAGGGTCGATCGCTCAAGCGATAGGCGATCGCTAAACATTTGTCGCCCACTTCTCCCAACCGCGCAGAACCACCATTGAGCGTAAATTCGCCCGGCCCGGCAGGAATGGCGTAGGTGACCCAACGTTCACCATTGCGCAGATTAACCAAATGCACTTGCTCATAGGCTTCAATGCCAGCTCGCTCCATCAACGCCGCATCAATGCCGACGCTGCCGTTGTAATCCACACTTTTGTCGGTGACGCGGATACCGTGAATTTTCCCGGAAACAAAGGTCTTCATAAACAAAACTCTCGGGTCTGAAACCCCGCCCTTTTAGGGCAGATTTGCACTACAGTTGAACACATACCGAGGGGCATCCGGGAATTTAAGCCTGTGGAGCAAACATAAGACCGAGAAACCTTTGGGGTGGAGGCAGTTGCTAAGAAGCAGGAATCTAAGTCGTGAGGCTTAGAGAATCCCCGCTCCTTTAGGGCGGGGAGTATGTCAATTCAGAGTCTTTCCTGTTTCAGGGCCTTTTAGTTGACAGGTTCTGAGGAGTCGATCGGGGCTAGGCCAAAACGGGTTCGTTAATTGGCTCGTTTGGTTGTTCTGATTCTGGGCCGATCGTGCCGAATTCGGCTTCGTGGCGTTCAATTTGGGCAATGGTGCGATCGATCAGGGCCACCCCTTCGGCGGCCGTTTCAATCCGGCAGAGTTGGCCGCGCAACTCCGCTGCCCCATAGAACCCCTTGGCATACCAGGTCATGTGCTTCCGGGCTTGGCGAACACCCCGATCGCCCTTGTAAGCGGCCAACATGGTCAGGTGTTCTTGGGCACAACGCAACCGCTCGATCGGGCTGGGCTGGGGGCGCAACTCGCCGGTTTTCAGGAAATGGTCAATTTCACCCACCAAGAACGGATAGCCCATGGTTCCCCGCGAGCACATCACCCCATCCGCGCCGGTTTCCGCCAAACAACGCACCGCAGCCTCCACGGAAAAAATATCCCCGTTGGCAATGACCGGCACGGAAACCGCTTCCTTCACCCGTTGAATCCAAATCCATTTGGCGGGACCGTTATAGCCCTGGGCCCTGGTGCGACCGTGAATGGTCAGCATGGCTGCGCCGGCCGCTTCCATCCGCCGGGCAAAATCCACGATATTAATTTCGCTTTCGTTCCAGCCAATCCGTGATTTTACGGTGACCGGCACGTTCACCGCCGCCACCACAGCCCGCACGATCGCCTCGGCCGTTTCTGGGTCGCGCAACAGGGAAGAACCGCCACCGTTTTTGGTGATTTTGTTCACCGGGCAGCCCATGTTGATGTCCACGGTGTCGGCCCCTTCTTCAACGGCCATTTGGGCCGCCTCGGCCAAAAATTGCGGGCGACAGTCAAACAGTTGAATGCTGATGGGGCGCTCTTCGGCGGAAACCTCCATGATTTGCGGAAGCTGCCGTGCGTAGTGCAGCCCGGTGGCGTTCACCATTTCGGTGTACATCATCGAGGTGGGTGCATAGCGCCGCACCAAACGCCGAAAGACCAAATCCGTGACACCAGACAGGGGCGCTTGCAACACGCGGCTCTGAAGGGTGACGGAACCAATTTGGAGTGGTTCGGCCAAACGGGCTTTGAGTTCAGGGGATAGGGTCAACATGGGCGATCGAAAGGGGCGATCGAGGCATTGGTCACCGGCTGCAACCGTGGGCAATGCGATCGGGACAGGAAACCGTGGCTGAGGGATGGGGAATTTCCCCTAAAAGTTGGCTTTTGAATATCGCCTAAGAAATATTGCCTAAGAAATATCGTCTCAAGAGGATGTCTGGAAAGTGTCTTTCGACACGGACCAAGCATCAACCGTCGCGAGGCAAGGAGCTTAAGCCCCTTGTTTATGTTGATCGCTGGGGCCCGCAAGGTAGCCAGTTGGGCTGTTCAGACATTCCCTAAAAATCTTGTTTTAAATCTTTCTTCAAGAATACATGGGAATTTGATCGCCCCTTCTGGAAATCGAGCGGCGGCGACAGGGCCTTAGATTGGCACTGTTGCCAAGGATTCATCGCTTCGTGGGGGCCCCAGCGGGCGGCAGTTCTCCACCGATGACGGTTGATCGCTCAAAGAGCAACTGTCGAGCGCGGGCAGCTCCCAATTCTCCATAAACTCGCAAGGTGTAGGAACCGGGCGGCAAGGGGCCGATCGTGCCGGTAATTTGGTAATCGCATAGACAGCGACAATGTTCCCCCTCATTGCGTTCCACGACGGTGATGATCGATTGGCCGCCTTCGCGATCGAGGGAGCGATCGAGCACAAAAGCCGCACAGCAGGTGTAGGTCAAATCATGGCCAAAGACCAGCGTTCTGCCTTCGGTGCTGATGGCGATGTTGCTGACCAACTCTCGTCCCAAGGCCAAGGGGGAACGGATCAACCCCTCGGATGCCCCACTTTTGCAGGTTAGGGCCCGAGCCGCCGCCCAAAGAGGCGCAACCGCAGGCGATATCGAGGCATCTTCGCAACCGGAAACCGAATAGTCAAACTTCAGCTCACGATCCGGGCCGGGCGCAGTCACCCGGGGCGCAGGCTGAGGTTGCCCAACCCGGTCGATCGCTCCCGGGAGCGCCTGGGCCACCGCCGATCGCCCTTGATCAATCGCCTCAATGGCCAACAGGGCCACACAACCCAGCACCACAGCCCAGCCCAAGGGTGATCGGAAGGGCGATCGCTGGCCCGATCGGTCACGCGATCGATGAATTTGTTGCATTCCCCCAATCCTCCCTTGCGCCTCGTGCAATTTACCAGCTCCCGATCGCCCCAATACTCCACTGATTCATGGCCGCCTGTCGCCATTCCGCCAGGGTGGCCAACCAATCTCGCTCGATCGCCCCAGACTTCCGCAGTCAAACATCAAGCAGGCTGGTTTGGGATCTGGCCGGCGCTGAATCGGGCTGGTCTTGGATTTTGTCTAGGATCTGCTCCAATCATAACGATCACCCCCGGGCCGGAGTCATCTATCAAAGCAATTGCCATAGCGGCCTGAACCGGTGCATCGTGCAGGTTAATGAATTGACCGCTGGCTGACCCGAGCGATCGGGATGCTGAGATCAATTGTTAACGATTGTTAAGAATTAATTGAGTGCTTGACACTTCTAGAGGAGTTCGCTAATTTAGATATCGCGAAAGGCGCGGACGGCAAGCAAAACGCGAGCGAAACGCCCACAGCAAAAGAACTCAAGCGATGGTAAAGTAAGTTTACCGAGCCTGAGCGCTCCGAGCGAAAGCTCAATGATACGCCCCCATCGTCTAGAGGCCTAGGACACCTCCCTTTCACGGAGGCGACGGGGATTCGAATTCCCCTGGGGGTATCAAAAATAAAACTGACTAGCAAGACGGATCACGCCGGAAGTTAGGAAGGATTAAGAGTCGAGAGTCTGTCGTAATTACGACAGGCTCTCAGCCCATTGGGGGATTCCCGTAATCCTTGGGTGTTCCCAGGGGGGACAGGGTTAGGGCGATCGCCCGGGTTAGGGTTGGGAGACCCAACCCCTACGGCGATGGAAATGACGACAGGCCCTAAGCCCCTTGTCTAGGGCGGCGGCGACCGTTGAGGTATGGAAACAACCGTTATTCCAGGAAATCGACCCTAACGCCCTTACAGAACCGCGCCGAGTTGTCGCTCCAGTTTCCGAATCAGGCCCGCACGACTGACCACGGTGGCCGTTTGCCGCTCGATGCGCACAAACACACGCCCCGAAAACCACTTGCGCCAGGAAGCGCGTTCATAAACCTGGATGCCGGTGCGATCGCCCAGCACGGTTGTGGGATCCACCGTCACAAATTCCCAGCTCGTGAGCAGTTGCTCCAGTTGCGTTTGCAGATCATTGCCCGATCGCACCGTCAGCTCCAGCGAAGCCGTGCGGTTGAAATAAGCCCCCAACAGCCCCAACACCAGCCCGATCGGCAAGGCTGTTTCGATCGCCTCCAGACCCAACCGTCCACCAAACAGCAACGGCGCACTCGAGAAAGTGGCCACCACCGTCGCCATCACGGTGTAGTAGACAAATGTGAACAAAAATCCTGGCCCCTGTGGCATGGTCTGGCGACTCCGTACAACGTTTCCAACACAATTTCCCACCCAATTTAGACGCGATCGCCCGCCAATCAAACCCCGATCGCGATTCTGAGGCTTTCCCTAAATTGATCCTTTCCCAGTCGATCCCCGCCCGGTTTTCCAGCCCATGGCAGCCAAGGCAAAATGGTAGGATGAAACCTCAGCGCCAGCTCCACCACTGGCCAAGCTAGGGGTGTCTGGGATCCTTGCCCAGGCTGAGAACACACCCTTAGAACCTGATCCGGTTCAAACCGGCGTAGGAAAGCTACTTTTTTGAGGAACCAAATATGTTGCGTAGCGAATGGGTTGCCAAGCGTCGCGGTCAAGAAAACGTGTCGCAAATGCACTACGCACGTCAGGGCATCATCACCGAGGAGATGCTCTACGTTGCCCAACGCGAAAACCTCACCCCCGAACTGATTCGCGACGAGGTGGCCCGCGGCCGGATGATCATTCCGGCTAACATCAACCACCCCAACTTGGAGCCGATGGCGATCGGGATTGCCTCCAAGTGCAAAGTGAACGCCAACATCGGCGCATCGCCCAACTCCTCCAACCTGGCCGAAGAAGTGGCCAAGCTGGAACTGGCGGTGAAGTATGGCGCGGACACCGTGATGGACTTGTCCACCGGCGGCGGCAATCTGGACGAAATCCGCACGGCGATCATCAACGCCTCGCCCGTGCCGATCGGGACGGTGCCGATCTACCAAGCCCTGGAAAGCGTCCATGGTCGGATCGAAAACCTGACCGCCGATGATTTCCTGCACATCATCGAAAAGCACGCCCAACAAGGTGTGGACTACATGACGATCCACGCCGGGATCTTGATTGAGCACCTGCCCTTGGTCAAGAGCCGGATCACCGGCATCGTGTCGCGTGGCGGCGGCATCATCGCCCGCTGGATGCTGCACCACCACAAGCAAAACCCGCTCTACACGCACTTCGACGACATCATCCAAATCTTCAAGAAGTACGATGTGTCCTTCAGCTTGGGCGACTCGCTGCGCCCCGGCTGTACCCACGATGCGTCCGATGAAGCGCAATTGGCCGAGCTGAAAACCCTGGGCCAACTGACTCGCCGCGCCTGGGAGCACGATGTGCAGGTGATGGTGGAAGGCCCCGGCCATGTGCCGATGGATCAGATTGAGTTCAACGTGAAGAAGCAGATGGAAGAGTGCTCCGAAGCGCCTTTCTATGTGTTGGGGCCGCTGGTGACGGACATCGCACCGGGCTACGACCACATCACCAGTGCGATCGGGGCGGCCATGGCCGGCTGGTATGGCACGGCGATGCTCTGCTATGTCACGCCGAAGGAGCACCTGGGCTTGCCGAACGCGGAAGACGTGCGCAACGGTTTGATCGCCTACAAGATCGCGGCCCACGCGGCGGACATTGCTCGCCACCGGCCCGGCGCGCGCGATCGGGACGATGAACTCTCGGCCGCTCGCTACAACTTCGATTGGAACAAGCAGTTTGAGCTGTCCCTCGATCCGGAGCGGGCCAAGGAATACCACGACGAAACCTTGCCGGCCGACATCTACAAAACCGCTGAGTTCTGCTCGATGTGTGGGCCGAAGTTCTGCCCGATGCAAACCAAGGTGGATGCGGATCAGTTGACGGAGCTGGAGAAGTTCCTGGCCAGCGAAGCCGCGAAGAAAGACCTGGTGGCGGCTCCGTAAGGGTCAATCACTGGACTGATGGGTGGCTCGATCAAACCTAACGGGGCGATCGCGCCGCCTAGCTAGCAAGGGGTGGGATTTTCCTACCCCAGTTTCCAGCACTTGGGATCCAGCCATATTGTCTGTTCTTGTAGTTGAGCGATCGACTCCGGTAACTCACTCAGTTGGTTGTCTTGGAGGTCAAGACTTGTCAGATTTTTCAGTTCAAGGATGACTGCTGGTAGCTCAGTCAGTTGGTTGCCTTTGAGGTAAAGCTCAGTCAGATTTTTCAGTTGCCCAAGCTCTGCCGGTAGATCAGTTAGTTGGTTGCCATCGAGGGAAAGACTTGTCAGATTTTTCAGTTGCCCAAGCTCTGCCGGTAGATCAGTTAGTTGGTTGCCATCGAGGGAAAGACTTGTCAGATTTTGCAGTTGTCCAAGCTCTGCTGGTAGCTCAGTTAGTTGGTTGCCATCGAGGGAAAGACTTGTCAAATTTTGCAGTTGTCCAAGCTCTGCTGGTAGTTTGCTTAGTTGGTTGCGCCTGAGGTCAAGCGTGGTCAGATTTTGTAGTTGCGCGATCGCTGCCGGTAACTCCCTCAGCGGGTTATGGCTGAGGTAAAGCGTGGTCAGATTTTGTAGTTGCGCGATTGCTGCCGGTAACTCCCTCAGTTGATTGAAGTTGAAAAACAGCTCTTTCAAATTTTTCAGTTGCCCAAACTCTGCCGGTAGCTCGCTCAGTTGGTTGTAGCTGAGAACCAGTTCAGTCAGACTTTGCAGTTGCCCAAACTCTGCCGGTAGCTCGCTCAATTGGTTGATGTAGAAGGAAAGCTTTGTCAAATTTTTCAGTTGCCCAAACTCCGCTGGAAGCTTACTCAGTTGGTTTCTGTCGAAGTCAATCTTGGTCAGATTTTGCAGTTGCCCAAACTCTGCCGGTAGCTCGCTCAGTTGGTTAGAGCAGAGAGACAGCTCACGCAGATTTTTTAGTTGCCCAAACTCTGCCGGTAGCTCGCTCAGTTGGTTGTAGCCGAGAAACAGCTCTTCCAAATTTCGCAGCTGCCCAAACTCTGCTGGTAACTCTTTCAGTTGGTTGGAAGGGAGATTAAGCAGTCTCAGATTTTGTAGTTGACCAATTTCTGCTGGTAGTTCTCTCAATTGGTTGTCGCTGAGCAACAGCTCGATCAGATTTCTCAGTTGACCAATTTCTGCTGGTAGCTCTCTCAAAGAACACCCGATGCGTAGCTCAGTCAGATTTTGCAGTTGACCAATTTCTGCTGGTAATAGGGCAGGCCCCCGCCCCCACCAAATAGCCAACTGCGTTCGTTCCTCCGCTTTAGCCTGCTCCAGCAGCGCCAACAACTCCGCTCGTTCCATGCCGCCGCCCCCTTACATCACCGCTCCCATTGTAGGAGCCTATCCCCAACATCCCGTAGGGGCGCATCGCCATGCGCCCTCCGATACGCAAGATCTCCGAGGATCGATTCATTTCCAGCGATCGGCCCCGGCGGAGGGCGTACCGCTGTACGCCCCTACCTGGTTTGGGAAAAATGATTTTCGTGGGGCCAGATCGCCATGCGCCCTCCGTTACGCAAGATCTCCGAGGGTCGATTCATTTCCAGCGATCGGCCCCAGCGGAGGGCGTACCGCTGTACGCCCCTACCTGGTTTGGGAAAAATGATTTTCGTGGGGCCAGATCGCCATGCGCCCTCCGTTACGCAAGATCTCCAAGGATCGATTCATTTCCAGCGATCGCCCATCACGACAAGCCCACCCCAAAAATGCAAGACTGAATTGCCCAGCCGCCCGATCGCGATTGGAGTCTCAAACCATGCTGAAACGACCCATCCTCGATCCCGATCGCAACTACACCTTTCGGTCTTATTTTGAATTGCCCTACGAAACCGATGAAGTCCTAGCCGAATTTGGCTATGAACTCAGAACCGATCGGCTCGCCTTGCCCCACAGCCCAAACTTGCCCCCACGCCTACCAGCTATTGCTCAAGAAATCGAAGAGATTTTGCGCCTAACCCTCCTATCTTCCGAGGCTGCAAAACGCGAATTATTAATCGCGCCAATCATTGCAGAAGTGGCGCGATTCTGTCGTTGTTCACTTCGTATTGAATACAACCTGACGGTGAACCAATGGCTGAAAGGAGAACTGGATTATCTGTTGCGATCGCACCCTACTCAACCCGAGACCAAGCAAGATTCTGTTTTGGTGATTGAAGCCAAACGCGATGACTTAACCAGGGGGTTCACGCAACTGGCCGTAGAATTAATCGCCCTAGCCGAAGTGGAACCGGGCGATGTGTTTTATGGAGCCGTCACCACCGGCAATATTTGGCAATTTGGCCGGCTCGATCGCCCCACTCAAACCATCACCCAAGATCTGCAACAACGCTCAATCTTCAGTAATTTGCCAGAAATTGCCAGCATCCTCGTGGGCATCCTCAAGCCGATCGAGGCAAGCTCCCACCAATCCCCAGCCGAATCAGCCCCTCGATCGGGATGATGGCCATGGTTCTAGCGTCCCCAGATCCAATGCAAGAGCAGAATCAGCAAATACACCACCGCCAAAATCGCCAGACCATAAAACAGAATCGATCGCTCGTCCTTGGGGCTGGGTAGCGAGGGATCCGCCTCCACCGGACAAAAACGCACTAAACTCCGATTTACAAAAGCCTCGCCTAACACAGGATTGCTGAAATAGGCCAACAGTTGCTTACCCAACGTGGTTTCAATGCCCAGCCCATCGCGGGACACACCCACGCGGGAAATACCCCCATAGGCAAAAGCAGCCAGCTCCCGCACCGGTTGCTGGCTCCAAAAAGAGGGCAGGGCGATCGCGCAAAGTCGGGTACTGGTCACCAGCAACACCGCCGGCCCGTCATCAATGCGCACGGAAACCACGTCAATGAGCTGTTCTTCCGGTGCGTTCAGGAAATACACCAAAAATTCCGCCAGCTTAGGAATTGCCCCCTGCATCGGGAAACCCAGTTGGCCCGTTTCCGCCAGCCAATCTTCATAGACCTTTTCCGGTTGAATCAGGTCGATCGCCTCTTCGGGGTTGGGATAGGTCGGCTCAGGATAAATCGGCGGGAGTTGGGGCGCGGGGGCTGGGTTGGGCGCGGGGGCCGGCGCAACAAACCCGGTATTCCCCGGATCGTAGGTGGCGCTGATCTCCGAGGGGGCGGGGGCTGGGCTGGGGGCGATCGTGTAGCTGGGCGAACCGGTCAGGCCCAGAGCGCTCAACGGGGGTGTGGCCAAGGACATGCCAGAGCCATCATTGGCCAGATAGAGGGCATCGGTCCAGGTGGGTGCGCCGGCCCCGGCCGCCCAACCGGAGACCCGCACCACGCCCACGGGTTCCACCTTCAAGATGTTCATGCCCTTGCGAACAAAGGTCATCAGCGCCGGGCGATCGGGGGCGCGATCGGCCCCTAACAGATTCAAAATTAGGCAATTGCCATCAAGGCTCACTTCCACCGCAATCCCCGCCGTCTGTAACTTGCGGTTCATGAGGGTGGCGATCGCCTCTACATTGCCCTGCCGGGCGAGCAGTAACAATTCCGTCTGAGACATAGACCGGTGGTTCAATTGCCTGAAAGCCTGGAGGCTGCTCACCCAATCAACAGGGCCCGGGGGCTGCTGTTGGCCGGAAGCGCCATTTCTCGCAATCATACACCTGGTTTTCGGTGGCTCGCCCATGGTGGCTTGTCGTGGGGGTGCGGCATCCTCAGGCGCGATTCCTTAGGCGCGATGCGCGATCCCTCAGGTGCGACTCCTCAGACCCGGCCTCTCAGGCGCGGCCATATTGGGCTAGGGGTTGACCGGTGCGATCGGCCCACAGTTGATCGCCCCAGGAAAAGTGCCACCACTCTTGGGCATGTTGAGCAAACCCGCCCGCGGCCATGGCCCGTCGCAACAGTTGGCGATGGGCGTGGAACTGCTGGTGTTGGGGATCGGTGGCGGGGGCGAAGTGGTCGGGAAATGAGCGATCGGAACATTCATCGATCGGGGATCCCATGTCCAGCGGCAGCCCGGCCGCGTCAATCAGGGTCAGATCCAGGGCGGCTCCGGTGCTGTGGGGTGGTGGGGTGGCGGGGTGGTCGCTGGGGCTAGCCCAAAACTGGCTAACGCGCGATCGCAGGGCTTGGGTTTGGGGATGCTGGGGATTTTGCGCCAGGGCAACGGGATCGAACCCTTCCATGAGGGCCAATTCGGCAAAGGTGTAATCCACCATGAATTGCTGAACGGCCAAGGGGCGATAGGCATCAAAGATGGCCAGTTGCCAGCCCGGTTGTTGTTGGGCTAACCATTGGGCGGCCTGCAACAGCCGATCGAGCACACCCGATCGCACCCAAAAGGGCGATTGGTCACCATAGGGCGCACCCAACACCGCGTAGGGATGCGGATTCCAGAGATGGAAGCGATCGGGCGGAATGGGCACTAGGGGTTCGCCACAGTCCGCGATCGGGATTTTTTGATAGGGCTTGAGGGCCATGGGGTTCATGGGTGCGGCGGTTGCGGAGCCTGAGGGCAGAGCCTGAGGGTAAAGCTTGAGGGTTCATCAACGGCGAACCCTAGGTGCGGCCCAATTCCTGCGATCGTTGCCAGGCTGCGCGCACCGCTTCAATGGTGGCGGAACGGAATCCAGCTTGCTCCAGGGCGGCCACCCCCGCGATCGTTGTGCCGCCGGGACTGGTCACCCGATCTTTCAGGATTGCCGGGTGCAGTTGGCTGTCTTGCAACAGTTGGGCGGTTCCCAAAACCGTTTGCAGGGCCAGGGTGCTGGCAGTGGCTCGGGGCAACCCGGCCGCCACACCCCCATCGGTGAGCGCTTCCACAAACAAGGCCACAAAGGCCGGCCCCGACCCAGACAACCCGGTGACCGCATCCATCAAAGATTCCGGCACTTCCACCACTTGCCCGATCGCCCCAAAAATCTGGCGAGCCTGTTCCATGGCCGCCTGCTCGGCCAAAGAACCGGGGGCGATCGCCGTGACCCCTGCGCCCACGGTGGCCGGTGTGTTGGGCATGGCTCGCACCACCGGACAGCCACCGAAGGCCGCTTCCAGTTTGGCCAAGGTTGTGCCGGCCAAAATCGACAGGATCAGGGGCGATCGCGCGGGATCCCAAGCACCGGCCACCTGGGCCGCCACCGTGGCAAAAACTTGGGGCTTGATGGCCAAAAGAACGATTTGGGATTGGGCCAGGAGCGATCGATTGTCATCGGTGACCTGTACCCCATAGCGCTCGGCCAGGGTCGCTCGGCGCTCGGCCATGGGTTCACTGACGCAAATTTGCGCTCCAGGAATCACGTCCCGATCGCACAACCGGGCCAAAATTGCCTCGGCCATCACGCCCCCGCCAATTACGCCCAACTGCCAAACCGCACCGGCCCCGGAATCCGTCATAAACCTTGTCTCATGCTGAATTTTTCGATCCAATCGATGCGGATTGGATTGACCTAGGGCAAAAATATAGGGCAATAGATTGACTACTGCCCTACAGTTTGGCCCGGTGTTCAAGGGCCCCTCGATCGTGATTGATCGTTGAAGATTGAGCCGTGATTAAACCTACTGAGCGGCGGCCTACTGAGCGGCGGCCTGCTGGAAGCGATCGGTTGCCCAAACGGGGGCTTGGCCAGGGCGAGCGGCAGCCTGGGCCGCAGCCTGAGCTTGGAACACTTCGCGCACCAAACCGCTGTGGGTGCTGACCTGCACACAACTGGGCGTGAACAGGAAAATGCTTTCGCCAATCCGCTCTTGGTGACCATCCAGGGCGTAGGTTCCGCCAGCGATGAAGTCCACGGAGCGTTGGGCCTGGTCAGGATCCATCATCGTTAGGTTCAACACCACCGACTTCCGCTCCCGCAGGGCCTGAATCGCTTGGGGCATTTCCTCAAACGAGCGCGGCTCCATCACCACCACTTCGGAAATTCCGTTTACCGCACCCGGCATACCAATCACGTTGCTCATAGAAGAAGTTGTTGGGGTTCCAGTTGTCGCGCGGGGGCTGGGCGGCACAATCGGCTCGGGCGATCGGGCCGCAGCCGGTGCCGGAAACCCACCGGCCAACGAAGCGGATGCATCAGCAACGGCGGCATAGCGACGGCTACGGCGGGCGTTGGCCTCATCCGTGGGAGCCGCAGCGGGCTGGGATTCCGCCGCTGGTTGCTGATACGAACCACGGTAGCCATTGTTATTGCTATCGTTTTCGTCGTAGTCGTAATCGTATTCCACTGGATCACCCAGACCCACAAAATCCCGAAGTTTCGTAAAAATAGCGTTCACCTCGTCCTCTCCACTTACTAACCACGTTGGGGGCTGGAGTACCGACGAGTTTCTAGGGGCTGATTGAACGCCGCCAAAACTCCGTCGGCTTGGTTGCCTAACATCCACTCCTCGACGAACCACCATTAACCACTATTTAAACCGCCATTGACCACAAGAGTTGCATCATTGCTTCCGGCGGGATTGATCGTCACCTTCAGCGTTTTTAGCGCTTGTTGTCTTGAAAATGGGGTTCCAGCGCGGGGCTGTTCAATGATTGTTGAATGGGTTGGGGTTTAGGTCGCCCCGATTTTATCAGACTGGACTAAAAGCCGCCTGCTGAAAGGTCTGAATTCTGAATCCAGACCCAGATTCCCCAATCAGCACCCCAATGAGCTATTCAAAAGGAGCCATATATTGATTGGCCGCCCATTTTTTGGTCAATAGTCTACTCCAATTTTTTTGATTCCACCATGATCGGGTTGGCCGCTGAAGGATGGATGGTTGCCAAGGACGATCGGGCTGCGGAGGGGGAGCGATCGGGGTTGGCGGTTATCTATGGTCACCATTCACGAAGATCAGTGGTCGATCGGGTCAAAATTGGCCACTTTCAGGCAGATCTTGACAGATCTTGCTGAATGGTTGGGGAATTTTTTGTGCAATCTCCTCAATTCAACGGGTGAGGAATCTAGGCCCGATCGCCAAATAGGGTTCGTCCTAGGCGAATCATGGTGGCTCCCGCTTGCAGGGCGATCGGCCAATCGTTAGACATGCCCATCGATCGCTCCGTCATGGCCAAGCGTTGCCAAGGTTGGGCTTGGATTTGATCCGCCAGCGATCGGGCTTCGGCAAAAAAGTCCGCTAATTCCGCTTCGCTTAAGCCCAGGGGAGGAATTGCCATCAATCCTCGAATTTGCAGATGGGTTAACCGATCCAGCTCGGGCAAGGCCGCTTGCAGTTCACTCGGCGACCAACCGGCCTTGTTGGGGTCGGGCCGCAACTTCACTTGCAGACAAATTTGGGGCGGGCGATCGCGCTCGGCGGCCAAGCGATCGAGCCGTTGGGCCAACTCCAGTCGATCGACCGAATGAATCGACTCAAACAGTTCCAGGGCTTTTTTGGCCTTGTTGCTTTGCAGTTGGCCAATTAAGTGCCAGCGAATATCCGTCAGGTCACTGAGGGCGGCGCGTTTTTCTGCCGCTTCCTGCACGCGATTTTCCCCAAAGTCCCGAATCCCGCATTCATAGGCTTCTCGCACGCGATCGGGGCCAAAGGTTTTGGAAACGGCCATGAATCGCACCGAGTCCGGCAAATGATCGCGCAAAAACTCGACCCGCTGGGACAAACGGGGCAGCATAGCCAAAGCCTGCACCCAATCCTGGGACATAGACGGCGCACTCATGGCAACAGGATGATTCGTAAGGCGATTTTACTGGAAGGTGCGCTGGTAGGCGGCCCGCACCGCTTGATATTCCTCTCGGTTGCCATTGCGCTGAAGCGCTCGCATTCTGACCTCGACCATGGTTCGGGCATCGCTGCGGGTAACCGGTTCAAACCGGAGGCCCGTCTCCGCGATCGACACCAAAAAGAACAGACGATGGGCGTATAGCGTCGTAAATAATTCGCGACTGTTTTCCAGCCGACAAATCATCAGCAATAACCCAAACGTGGGGTGATTTAGATAGGCTTCGAGGCTCATTCCAGCTCTAGTGGGGTAGGACAGCAAGCCGGCCACCCAGAGCGCTTGGCTCGGGATGGCCAAGGAAGTGCGATCGGGTTAGTTCATGGCGTGCAGATTGCCATCAAATCATGACGCAGCAAAACGTTCGTGTCGAACAGTTGCATCGAACAGTTAATAGTATCGGAATGCGATCGCCTTTCGCCGGGATAGCCTGTGAAATCTCTGCGGGGTTTCTCAAATTTCCAGGAATTTGGCAAGTCTTTGCTAACGGGCGATCGGGCTTTTGGGTCAAAATTTGATCGGGGGATTGACCAAAATTCAGCCCGATCTGGTTGAAATGCCAAGTTCCGATGACTGCGCCGGGATCAGAGACCGGGGATCAGTCAAACACAATCCTTGTCTAGGTTTGCTGCTTTGTTGGGGCGATCGAGCCGATCGGCTCCCAGATCCGATTCTGGATGGTTTGGCTGCCTAACGTTGAGCCGTGGGGCCGGGGCGAGAACCGTTTTCATGGCCAGGATCATCCCGAAACCCAAGATGCTGCGGTTTCAGGGAAATGTTACGGCGGGCTAACTTTCTCAGGATCCGTCGAATTCCACCCCAAATTTTCGCCCCCAGAGACAGCGCCCAATTCAATCTCCGATCCGATACCTAATCCAATACCTAATCCAATATTCAACATTCAACGTCCGAGCCTGTGCGGGCTGCCTTGGGAGCTGGGCCCAAAGAGCCAGACTCCGATCCACAAACCAGAATGGCGGAAGCGGTGGCATAGTCCCGATCGTGGCTGAAACTAACTTGCCAATGGGCTTCGGGTCCAGCACTGGCAGCGGCGGGATGGGTTTGGCAATGGAGGGCACAGCGGCGATCGAGGGCGGCCAGGGCCCGGCCATGCAAACAAACGCCCGGTTCGCCCGTGGCCCGGCGGGTAATTTCCACATCCTTGTAACCCACCCCATGCCAGCCTGTGCCCAGGGCCTTGACCACGGCTTCTTTGGCGGCCCAACGACCCGCCAACCGATTCACCACATCGGGCGTGAGGTGGTCGTTCAGCAGAGTTTCGGGATTGAGGGTTTCCCAAGGGATCGATCGAGCCAGCGATCGCCAACAAGTTTGCTGTTCCTGGGGAGTATAGATCCGTTGCAGAAAGCGGCCCCCGAATCGATCGAGGGCTGCTCGGATGCGGGGGATATAAACCAAGTCAGTACCCAGATAAAACACGGCGACCTAATATCCAAAGTCCAAACCCGAAATCTAAACCCCAATCCCTGACCCCTGCCTAGTCCGCAGAGCCAGCGGAGTTCAGCCGCTGTTGCCAAGCCCGATCGACCGCTTCCGGGTTCAGGGCTTCTTGCTCCGTCACGTCCATTTCTGTGGTGTAGGTCAAATCCCGATCGGTGATTTGGTTGCGGGCTTGGGTCAGTTGCTGTCGGGCGGCCAACTTGCGGGACAAGTCAGGATCTGGATTGGTCACCAAATCCGCCAGGGCACTGCGCTGCTGGTTGCGTCGCTCGATCGCCCGATTGCGCCCCGAAATCACCCACCAGCGAACCGCCGGAATGCTCAAAAATGCGCCGCTGTAGCCCAATCCCAACAGACAGGTAAAGCGCAAGAACCCATAGGCCTCGCCAAAGGTTGCCGCATCCCCCGCCGCAATCAGCCCCCCTAACACCAAGGACAACGCCAACAGCGCCACCCCGAGGGCGATCGCCCCGGCCCGTTGCCCCGAGCTGGCGCGACTGAAGTTATAGATACGCTCCGACTGGAATCGCGGCAGGGTTTCGGGCAGATCAGCCAAATCCTGCACGGTGGTTTGCAAGTCGGGGAACTGATAGATAATTTCGCCGCGATCGGTCACCTGGGGATGGCCATTAAACCGCACCAAAACTGGCAACATCCAATCTTCGTCAAGGTCTTGGACCTTGGGCATTGCCCGATCGGGCAGCTCCAGATAGGGAGCCACCTGTTCCACCACCACCGCCCCTTGGTTTTGGCGAATCACTTGGGCAATCAGTCGCCAACGTTCCTTTTCCAAATACAAATTCGGGTTGCCATCCCCAAACAAAAAGGAATAGATCGCCTCTAAAAAGTTGAGATCGGGCTTTTCCCGTCGCCGTTGGTAAGCGTAGTTGTCGTAGTCGAGCCACCAGATCCAAGTCCAATCGGACCAGCCGTAGTAGCCACCCCCGATCGGGAAACCAATATTCCAACTGCCCGAGCTGGAGCCAGCCCCCCGCGAATCGCCGCCACCACCACTATCACTGTCGTTGTCCCGCGAGCTGCTGAGGGCCACCAAAGCCACCACGATCGCCGCCACCACTGCCACAATCAACAGCAACAGCACAATGCCAACGGACAGCCGAATCAGGTAAAACAGGACTTTCCAAATCTTGGCCCAGGTTTCCTGGAGTTGGAGTTGCCAGAACTTGTTGCGCAGAATGTCGCGAAAGTCGCGGGAGAAAACGTAAACCACATCACCGGACTCGGCCACCTGCAGGTTACCGCCGGCCGAAGTCGCCAACACCATCAACCCCCGTTCTGCCAGGTTTAGATCCAAACCCGCTTGGGCAGCCACATCGGCCACGGTGACACGGTAGTTCAGTTGCTCAACGGCTTCTAACAAGCCAGATTCGATCGCGGGCGCAGCAGCCATAGGTCTATAATCAGCCGCTCTGGGTCTTTTGCGGTTTTGCTCAGTGCTGTTCTCAGTATAGGGAAGCCCTTTGGGTTTGAGCTTGGGCCTGAGCCGATCCCAACCGGTTCGGGCCGCTGGGCTAAACCTGGGATTGCTTAAGCGACCGATCGACGCATCGCCACCCACAGGTCTTGATATTGCCGTAGCGACTCGACCGGCAACGGCTGCAACAGTTCGCAGCGATCGAGCCGCTCAGGCGTTGGCAACAACACATTTCGCTGAACGTTTGCCGTCATGGCCGCGCGATCGCCCTCCAGCCAAGGAGCCGGAGCCGCATCTACCCACCCGGCCAACCCTTGGGCAATGTCCGATCGCCAAGCAAGACTGGCCCACAGGGTCGCCAAATCCAGCGATTCCGGAGCCGCATGAACCGGCCGCACCCACAGATCCGCCCACAGGGCCGTGCCCGACTGGGGAACCACCGCCCGCAAACTCCGTTGGCGAGCCAGGGCCGTCACTACCTCATGGGACCAACCCACCGCCACCCAAGCATCCCCCAACAGCAGCGGTTGCAAATAATCCTGAGTGGCATAGATCAGGGCCTGTTGATTGAGGGCCGCCAGGGCAGCGGTTAAGCCGGTTACGGACTGGGGCTGAGCTTCGTTATACGATCGCCCCAATCGCTTCAGGGTCAGCCCAATCACCTCCCGAGGTTGATCGAGCAGCACCACCTTGCCCCGCAACTCCGACCGCCATAAGTCCGCCCAATCCTGCGGTTCCCATCCCAAGGCCGCAAACCGATCGGGCCGGTAAACCAAAACCGTCGTTCCCCAACGGTAGGGAATTCCCCACAGAGATCCGGCGCGATCGGGCAATCCTTGGCGATTGAGTTGGGTGACGGACTGCCAGCGATCACCCAAAGTTACCCCTGTCGGGCGATCGGGCCAGGGCTGGATCCAACCGCGCCGCACTGCCCCCGCCAGCCATTCATGGCCCAGCAAGCCCGTTAGCCCCACCGGACCCGCCCCCGCCGGCCGCAAAAACGGAATCCACGATCGCCAATCACCTTGGCCAATGGTGGTTCCCGCCGGATCCCGCTGCCAGTCTTGCAACTGTTGCATCAACAATTCCGCTTGATCCAGCAAAGTCAGGTGAATGCCTCGGGTGGCTCCCTGCGCGTTAGCCAGCCGTCGAAAGGCTTGGAGTAATTGGGCAGGAACCGTATTTTCGATCGCCAGCACTGTCAAATCATTGGGATTGCGCCGTCCACAGCCCCCCAGCAACAGTCCCGCCGCGATCGCCCCAGTTCCGAGCAACCATTGCCGCCGCCCCCACCGAGGCTCCAGATCCACCGCCATTCCGGGCGATCGATCCCCCCTCAACTCCGCCCTTGCCTCGGAATTTTGCAAAGTCATGGCCGCCTAAATTGCCTTATTGATGCGAAATTGATGCGAAATTGATGCGAAATTGATGCGAATTGCGCGTCGTTTGCTCGTTAATTGCGCATTCATCGCGCATTCATTGTGCAGTGGTTTGCCAGGTCATTTTAGCGATCAATCCTCGATATTTGAAGTTTTATAAAGTTTTGACAAGTTTTTTATGGATCTTTTTCTAAAAGATCATTCTTCGGAAAAATACGAAACACTTTCCAAAACAACAATATCCTGCACAATCTACCATGCGGATAATCGTTAAATGATTCAGCGATTGCTGAACTTTTGAGGATGGGCTATTTACGATAAAAACACAAGCATTCGCCAGTGCAATCCAAAACCATGCGCTGACCTCCTATGGAACCATTGCAAGATCAAATTACACTCCTCAACCACAAGCTCGATGCGCTACATCAGTCGATTGAAACACTCTTGGGACGTTTAGCAAGTCGTGTTTCTTCCGAAGAGTCATCGTCCTTACATGAACCAATGGCTCAGATTCTTCAACGGGGTGCGGCCTTGGTTGATTCTCCCAGCCCTGTCCTCTATTCCATGGCTGATCTGAATGCTGAATATAAAGATATTCTGATCGATGATAGCTATCGAGAACCGAGCGATCGCGCGGGAGACAAGGAACTCACGCCGGAAATTCAAGTGCAACGGTTAATGGCTCAATTAACTGCTGCCTACAATCGGATTGCCGACTTAGAGGAACAGCTCCTTTCGCGACGGATCCATTAACTTGGATGCCGCCAAGCAACGAGTCGATCGACCCTTTGCCTTGGCCTCAATCCGATTGTAGGCAAGTCTTAAATTGACAGTCATTCGTCGATGACGGTTCGGATTTGGGTCAATTTCATCATGCCTTTCTCATCTCCCAAAGGGGCAACTTTGAGACTGCTGTTGTTAGCTCGTGATCAAAAATTTGATCAGATCCTTGAAGTTTTTTTGAAGAAATTTCTCTGAATTTTGTGGGATCAGCGGATCGCGTGGAAGTAATTCTGTTAAAGATCCCCAACCATCGCCCATGCTTCACGCATCAGGCTTCAGCAAGGGCAGAACGTGCCACCGCTGATAGATCACGATCGGTGCGCAATATTCAATTCTGGAACCTTCAAGCTCAGTGGTTACTCCAGAATTCGTAATCACCCTCTGACTTCCTTAGCAGATTGGTGGAAAGACTTTACAAACCACTATGTGGCTGCTTATCCTCTGGCTCGAAGGGGGTGATGTAATGCCAATGGCCGATTTAGGGGGGCTTGGGTTGCGATCGATCGCCCCCTGAAAGCCCTGAACAGCCCTGCAAAATCTTGAACAATCAGCGTTGTCGCCCAGTCCAAAGTCATTGGTCGGAATGATGGATCGGGGCGCATCGCTGTTCATCCTGATCCGGACTCTCGGCTAGCGTTTCTGACCTGTGCAAATTTATGGGGCGAGAATGGTCTCAATTAGGATTACTTGTCCAATCTCGTTCTCTTGCATTCCATCTCGTTCTCTTGCATTCCATCATGCAGTACTCCACGCTTGCACGCTCTGGCCGCCACATCACGATCCTCATCAGTGCGATCATCCTGCCACTCCCCTGGCTGAGTGCTTGTGCTCCTAGCCGCCTTAGCCCGGAAGTGACGATTGCGCTCGCCCCGTTGGCCGTTGCCTGTAGTGGTCAGCCAGTTGCTGAAGCCGCCGACTACGATCCCAAAAATCCAACACCCCCGATCGTGGCGATGGTGGCAGATGGTAGCAATTTTGTTGCTGACGCTCTGTACCTAGATGCCAAAGCCAAACAGGCAACCGTCATTAAAGAAACCCAACTCGTGCTGTGTGTTGCCCCCGAAAAGCCAGAAGTCATCGAAACCTGTCGCTACTCATCAGGTTCCAGTGTTGAACGGTTTTCCCAAAAAGTTGGTCTGAAATTAGTCAGCGCCAAAACGGGCAAAGTGCTCACAGAAGCCCAGCCGACCGCCGAGGCCAAACCCTGCCCCGAATCGTTGACCACGCGCGAAGGATCAACCCCCAATACCGACCCCCTGACAGCCGAAATTCCGCTCATGGATCTCGTCCAGTCTTGGGGCCTCACGGCGATCGCCAGTGCCACCCCAACCGTGCAGACTTCCTCCACGGCCAACGCATCACCAGCCGCCCCAGGGGCCAGCAACGCCAGCACGCCCAAGGAACAGTGCAAAGCCCTAGAAGCCCTCACCAAGAGCGACTTTGGCTACGGATTAAAGGCTCAAATTGAAGTGCAGTCCAGAGCCAACCAAATCAAAGATCCGAATGACGATATCCAGTTGCGTGTTGCGAATAACATGGGCAAACAATCCATGGCAGCGCATTTGCCGGCCGTGGCGAAGGCGATCGCCCAAGCTGAAGCACTGTCATTATCAGACAGCTCCTTGCAAGCCACTCGCGATCGCTTCTTAGCAGGATTGCAGGGGATGGAGAAAGACTTAAAAGCCTTTGACGGTTTAGTGAAAGAGTCGGCAGTAGCGATCGAAAACCAGCCCATCGATCGCCAAAAAATCCAAGCCATGAACCCCAAAATGAAGCAAATTGCTGATGCTCTGACGCAAAAATCTAAGGAGCTATCAGAAATCACGATCAATGTTTCTGTTCTTTGCTCAACCATCAAATAATTGCGTTTACTCTAATTGCGTTTATCCAATCATAATTTGAGGTGTGTTTGGGCTTCATTAATAACTAGTCATCAGCGGCTTGTGCCACGGCCAAAAATTCCGCCAAATTGGGAGCCGATCGCCCCGCAATTTCTTCGTCACGCAACCAAAGCAAAAATTCCACATTGCCCGCTGGGCCGGTGATGGGCGATCGCACCAGGCCGCCGTAGTGCCAACCGATCGCCTCGGCCGCTTGCCAAACCGTGGCGATCGCCTCCGCCCGATCGCGCGGATTCCGCACCACGCCGTTTTTGCCCAGGCGATCGCGCCCCACTTCAAACTGCGGCTTCACCAGCAAAATCACCTCGCGCGGCGGTTGCAACAGCGCCCATAGGGCCGGCAACACCTTCGTCAGGGAAATAAACGACACATCCGCCACACCCAAATCGGGGAGCGGATCGTCCGGCCCGTAAAGTTCCGCTGGGGTCAGGTGGCGCAGATTGGTGCGTTCGCGCAACACCACACGCGGATCCTGGCGCAGGCTCCAGGCCACTTGCCCATAGCCCACATCCACGCCATAAACCTTGGCCGCACCCGCTTGCAACAGGCAATCGGTGAAGCCGCCCGTGGAAATGCCGCCATCGAGACAGACCCGACCCGTGGGATCGATCGGGAAGGCCTCCAGGGCGTGGATCAACTTTTCGCCACCCCGGGACACAAAGCGCGATCGGGCCGCTACTTCAATCTCGGCATCTTCGGCGATTAGGGTTCCGGGCTTGTCGATGCAGGCGCGATCGACCCGCACTTCACCAGCCCGAATCCACCGTTGGGCCAACTGACGCGACTCGCACAATCCGCGACTCACCAACAGCGCATCTAATCGTTGTTTGCCCGTTTTTGCCACCCAATCAACCGAAATTAAAGGATTTCTGCCAAGATCCTGGATTTGGGCGCACAGCGGTGCGCCCCTACAGACCGGAAACATTGGGTAGGGGCGCACCGACGTGCGCCCTCCGGTTTCCCGATTCCGTGCGCCTTCCGGTGTCTTACGCTTCGTTCAACACGGCGATCAAGGCCTCGCCCATGGCCGTGCAACCCACCAGGGTCTTGCCTTCGGACATGATGTCACCCGTGCGGAAACCCCGATCGAGCACTTCATTCACCGCCTTTTCAATTCGGTCAGCGCCCTCGGGCAGATCTAACCCATAGCGCAACATCATCGCCGCGCTCAACACATGGGCCAACGGATTCGCCTTGTCTTGGCCCGCAATGTCCGGCGCGGAACCATGCACCGGCTCAAACACACCCGGCTTGCCCGGTTCGCCCAAGCTCGCCGAGGGCAACATGCCGATACTGCCGGTCAACATCGCCGCCGCATCCGAAAGAATGTCGCCAAACAGGTTGCCCGTGACGATCGTATCGAACTGTTTCGGTGCGCGAACTAACTGCATCGCCGCGTTGTCCACATAGAGATGAGACAACTCCACATCGGGATAGTCCGCAGCCACGGCCGTCACCCGATCGCGCCACAGTTGCGACACTTCCAACACGTTCGACTTATCCACCGAGCAAAGCTTGCTGCCCCGACGTTTCGCCGTTTCAAAGGCCACGCGGGCGATTCGATCGACCTCGCCTTCGGAATAAACCATCGTGTTGACACCGCGCTTTTCGCCGTTTTCGCCCTCAAAGATGCCGCGCGGTTGCCCAAAGTAAATGCCACCGGTCAGCTCGCGCACCACCATGATGTCCGTGCCTTCGACGACTTCCCGCTTGAGGGTCGAGGCATCCACCAACTGGGGCAAAATCGTCGCCGGCCGCAGGTTGGCAAACAGACCCAAACCCGCCCGCAGACCCAGCAGACCGCGCTCGGGCCGTTGGGCATTGGGCAAGCTGTCCCACTTGTAGCCGCCGATCGCCGCTAGCAGCACCGAGTCACTGTTGCGGCAAATTTCCAGGGTGCTGGCGGGCAAGGGTTCGCCGGTTTGGTTGATCGCGCAGCCCCCGATCGGCGCTTCGGTGAATTCAAAGGTCACCCCAATCTTTTGGGCGACAGTTTCGAGCACCTGAACAGCAACGCGGGTAATTTCGGGGCCAATGCCATCACCGGGCAGCAGCGCAATGCGATAGGTCTGGGTCACGGGTCGGTCAAATGTCGGGAGGGTTGAACGGATTTCATCATAGGACGGGAGGCGGCCCTTTCCATGGAAGATTTTCCCGACGACTTAGGGCATAGTCGTGAAGACAAATGATTGATGGTTATCCAGATAAAAGGTCTAAATCATGAGTTCCAAAGTTGATATCACAGCCCAAAATTTTCAGAGCGAGGTGGTGAGCAAATCCAGCGAGAAGCCGGTGGTTCTGTACTTTTCCTCGCCCACTTGCAGCGCCTGCCAACAGCTCAGCCCAGTTCTAGAAGAGATCGTTAAAAACTACGACGTGGTTTTGGCCAAGGTGAACACTCAACAGGAAGTGGGCTTGGTGCAACAGGCGGGTGTGCGATCGACCCCCGATGTGCGCTTGGTGCAAAGTGGCCGCGCAACGGATCAGTTTGTGGGTGCAGTGTCCGGCAACGAGGTACGCAGCTTTCTCACTCGCAACAGCGTGAACTTGTTGGCGGGGCCTAAATTTTTGGACTTGACCAATGACAGCGATAACCGTGTTATTCCCGTCAATAGTCTCAGTGAATATCCCAGCGGGGTGCGGGCCTTGGGTGGCAATGACACCGTGACTGGTTCTAGTGACGTGGATGTGCTGTTTGGCAATGCGGGCAATGACCTGCTGTTGGGCAACGATGCCAACGATGTGCTCAATGGCGGTGCTGATAATGATGCGCTGGATGGCGGCTTGGGCAATGATCTCCTAAGTGGCAACCGGGGCAATGATTCTCTGGTGGGTGGCGATGGCAATGACATTCTGCGGGGTGGTCGGGAGAACGACACGCTGTTGGGTGGTGATGGGGATGATGTGTTGTCCGGCGACTTTGGCACGGATGTGCTGACGGGGGGCGCGGGCCGAGATTTGTTTGTGTTGCGGGCTGAGGAAGCCGTGGCCGGAGCCGGGGTGCAAACGGTCGATCGAATTGTGGATCTCAGCGTTAGCCAAGGAGATGTGGTGCTGCTGGCGGCGGATTTCGCCATTGCTGATGTGACGGTGACCGCTGGCAACGTGAACAACAGCGGAGCGGCCGATGCCATCATCAGCCGTACCTCCACCGGGGCCCTGTTGGGGGTGGTGCTGGATCAAACGCCGGATGTGGTGCGATCGGCCTTGCAGGTGATCCCGCCTTCCTCCCTCTAAACCGGCCCTGCTCAGTTGGCTGGGGGCTGCTAGGCGATCGCCCTGGCAGTCCCTTTTGTTTTGGTTGGTCTGGATATCAGGCTGCTCGGGTTGCAAGGGAGGTTCCTGGAGCGGAGATGGTTAAAAACCAGTTACAAAACTGGACGCTGAATCGCTGCCACCGCCAACGAGATGATCAGCCTTTCAGCGATCGGGCGATCGGCCAGCCTCCGTAGTTTCACGGCTGCCCCTCTCCGGATTTGCAACGCCCACGACAGTAAGAGTCATCAGGAGCGCGACGCAATCCAATCGCGACCCTGGCTGACCTTCACGACTCGCATCAGGGGCTTGAATCATGACCGCACTTCAAACTTGCACCCGCATTGGCCAAAGCTTGACCCTCGTGGGCGTAATTCTGGGTTCGGCCGCCGTGATGCAACCGATCGATGGCCATTCGATCGATGCCGCGCTGGTGGCGGCCGTCGCGCCCCAAAGTGCCTCAGCCGCCCAGCCCACGCCCCCCGACAACGGTGGCCCCAGCCGCACTCAAGGTACGGGCACTCGCTAATTCTCCGGGGCGGGGGTTTCGGTTGGGGCCCTGCGTTAATGATTAAAATTTCAGTCTGAGCAAATTAATCAAAACTGGGACTGAAATTCAATGGCTATTAAGCTTTATGGCGGTGCGCGCAGCCGGGCCTCGATCGTGCAGTGGTATCTCGAAGAGTTGGGCCTAGACTACGAGTTCATTTTGCTCGACATGCAGGCCGGCGAACACCGCCAACCGCCGCTGACGGACATTAACCCCTTTGGCAAAGTGCCGGCCATTGAAGATGGCGACTTCAAATTGTGGGAATCCGGCGCGATTTTGCTCTATTTGGATGCTAAGTACGGCCCCGAAAAATCCACGGAGCAACGGGCAGTGGATCAACAATGGACGCTGTTTGCCAATTCCACCGTTGCCACCGGAATTTTTGTGGAAGCTAACCGCGATCGGGAAGCTCCGCGCTTGTTGGGCGGCATCAACGAGCTGTTGAGCCAGTCGTCCTATATCACGGGTGAAACTTTCGGGGTGGCGGATGTGGCCCTGGGGTCAATTTTGGCCTACATCCCCATGATGCTGAAAATGGATCTGTCGCCCTATCCAGCACTGAGCGCTTACCTGAAACGGCTGAGTGAGCGGTCGGCCTTCCACAAGGCGATCGGCTCGCGAGCTTAGACAGCGCGGCCGGCCCAGGGATCGGGATCAACCTCAAGATCTCAACAAAAAAGCTCCCAACGAATACGCAAAGGAAAGTGGGGGCCGATCGGGCGATCGGCCCCCATGCTTCGTGCTCAATTCGTGCTCAATCTGAACGGATCAGTTCGCTCACGCCCCGATCGCCCGCTGGTGGGTGGCAACGGGAATTGCAAGCATCGCAGGAACTACTTGCCTTCCACAAACGCCTGGCAGCAACAGAAGGGTTGCGCGGCCGGCGCAGGCGTTGGCGTGGGGGTTGGCGCAGGGGCCGGAATCACCGTCTTGCTGCCGCAGATCACCTTTTGCAGCAGTCCCGTAAAACCACTCAGGGCATCTTGCGAAGTGAAACCCTGCCCGCCGGTTTCCTTGGCCACGCGAGCATATTCACCCTCGATTTCTTTTTTCACACTGGCCTTCACACCGGATGTCCCCAAATAGGTGTGGACTTTCACCTTGGTTTGCTTGGCCGTGGCGATCGCCCGGTTGGCGGCTTCGATATCTGCCTGATCCTGCTTGGCGTTCTCGTTGCCCCCTTCCAAGGACTCATCACCCAGGAAGAAGATGGCCCGCGATGCGCCCGATCGCCAGTCAAAGTTCAGGGACACATCTTCGATCGCCCTTGCGCCGTCCTCTTGGGCCCCGCCGCCGGCCACCGTGCCCACCTTGCGGCCCTTCAGCACCGATTCCGACACCTTAGCCGTTTCCGTTAGGTAATTGCGCACGGTGCGATCGAACCGCGTTCCCTTAAACACCCCCTCAATCCCCAAATAAGTCACCCGCAAATCAGAAGGGCAACTGGTTTTGGCCGCCTCGATCGCTGCGCCCACCGCCTCACTCAGGGCCGTCGCCTCATCCTTCATCGACACGCTGGAATCGATCACCACCACCAGATCCACCTTGGGAATCGTCAAGACCTCCGTGGGCGAGGGCGTTGGCACCGGGGCGGGCGCGGGAACCGGCGCGGCGGATCCGCCCTGGCCGGTCATGGTGGCCGGAGCCAAGGTGGGCCATTGCAGCCGCTTTTGGGTTGAAACATCCCCATTGCCCCGGTGACCGGAAATGGGGCCCAGGCGGTTCGGTTGGGCTTGGCCAGCGGTCATGCCGTGGCTGTTGTAGGGATGGTTCCAGAGGTTGAAATCAAACCGATAGTGGGCCCCCTGCCAACCATTCGTCCAGTTGAAATTAATCAGTGCGCTGATATCCAGCGTGCCCGTCACCGGGTCGCTATACCAAAACGACAGCATCTTATTCGCCGTTCCGCCGGCCGACGTGCCGAAGTTGTATTGAATATCAACCCCATCCGGCGGCCCTTCATAGGCAAAACAGCCCCGGCCATAAACCGAACCATCCGGATTCAAGGTGTGAAAAACAAAACTCGTGACCTGAGGCATAGCAGCAAATTCCTGTGAGGTTTGGGCTTGGTGATCGTGAAACGTTGGGCAAACCGCTGATTAGTGAACCCTTATGATTCAACGTAGGCCTGGCAGCAACAGAAGGGATGTTCAATGCGACGCGGTTCGGGCTTGCTGCCGCAAATCACGTCTTGCAGCAGGGATTGGAAGCCCCGCAGTGCATCCTGGGAGGTGAAGGATTGACCGCCTGTTTCCCGGGCCACCCTGGCGTATTCCCCTTCAATTTCCCGGCGAACTTTGTCTTTCACTGACGAAGTCCCAAAATAGGTATGCACCCGCACGCCAGCTTCCTTGGCCACCGCGATCGCGAGGTTGGCGGCTTCGATGTCTCCTTGATCTTGCTTGGCATCCTGGTTCCCACCATCCAAGGACTCATCGCCCAGGAAGAACAGGGCCCGCCCAGCCCCCGGCCGCCAGTCAAAATGGCGACTCAGATCCTCGATCGCCCTTGCGCCGTCTTCTTGGGCCCCGCCGCCGGCCACCGTGCCGCGTTGGCGACCCCGCAACTCGGACTCCGCCGCTTTGGCCGTTGTGGTGAGGTATTTGCGAATGGATTGATTAAAACGGGTGTCTCGGAACGTGCCTTCAATGCCCAGATAGACCACTCGCAAGTCAGAGGGGCAATGGGCCCGGGCCGCCTCGATCGCGGCGGAAACGGCCGCATCCAGCGCCACCGCTTCGTCCTTCATGGAAACGCTGGAGTCGATCGCCACCACCAAGTCCACCAGCGGGATCGTCACGCCATCGTCTTCGATGACTTCGATCGTGGGCTGCCCGATCGCCACCCACTCCAACTTGCGCCCTTGACAGCTTCCGTCTTCCGTCGCCCCCCGGTGCGCAGACACATGACCCAGTTGCTCCGGCGTTGCACCACCGGCCACCAAGCCCCGATCGAAGTCTGGCTGGGCCCAGGCATTGAACCGAAACTGTTGCTCGCCTGCTCGATCGCTAAAACTCAAGCTCAACAGAGCGCTGAGATCCAACACACCAACGATCGGGTCGCGATACCAAAACGCCGTCAAGGTTTCCGCACTGCCCCGGCGATAGTCCACCGAAGACTCGCTGCCATTCCCTAGGGTAAAGCACCCTTTTCCAAACTCAGTGCCGTCGTTGTTCAGTACCCGAAAGGTGTAGGACATCGCTTGGGTGGACGGTGCTGAGGTAGAAGAATCTGCTGTTGCATTTGTTGTTTCCGTGGCCGAACTCCAGGGAATCACAACACTGGGCGTGACATCCAGCCAACCACCATCCGTGACCGTGCCCACATCCACCAGCGATTGTGCGTCCAAAAACTCCATCAACCGCTCACCATCGTCCTCAAACCGATAGTGGCAAATGCCCTGATCAGCAAAAACAACCAGGTCTGAATCTTGACGATAGACGACCTTAACGAAATTGGCTCCATCAATTTCCCAGCGGTAGCCAGGCATCGCTTCCACAATCTTTTGATTCTTCACAAATCACTTCTCCAAAAAGCACTGCAACCCTAGGGAAACACCAGGCAACTGATTTGGTTGATCGAGTCGATCGAGCTAATGGGGCTAAGGAGTCTGTCGATGGGTTCTCAATTGGAATCTTGTTTGAGTGGCTAACCTGCGTTCTTGCGAAATTTAGCCATCACCCTTGAATTAGCCCATTGCTGATCTCGATCGCCGTGATCTACTCCAAACGAATCTGCTTATTGGCTAATTCCAAATCAAACGGGTAATCTTCATTTCCCCCCGCAAGGGCCTTTTGGAAAGTTTCCTCATTCGCAAACTCACTGACGCGAAACCACCAATCTTCAAATACAATCACCCGCCCATCGGGACAGCGGTAGACCAAGACATGGTAGTCGTCGCGAAATTCGTTGCTGAGATCAAGAACCTCACCACCCATTGCTTGAGCAGCGGGTTCTGCACTGTTCACTTTCCAATCCACTGACATGTTGCACAATCTCCAGCTTAATTGGAGGGTTGATCAGACTTTCCAATTGGACTCTACAAATTGTGCCTCAAGCTAATTGGAATTTGAGAGAAGTTAATGTTAATTTTTTCATTTTTCTGAATAGTTCCGTATAAACACGCAATTGAAAATTAGCAATAATCTTTCTTAAGAGAAATCATTTTATTTTTAAATATTTGCAATACATTTTTTACACAAAACTTCAATTAATTCCGATTCTCAGTCTAATTGAGTTCTCGTTTTGTTGAAACTTTTAGTGTTTGACCCCAAAAAAGATTTAAGAATCATTTTCTGAAAACTTCAACTTAATTGAACTTTATTTGATGCTTGAGTATGAGTGAGATAATTGCTGAAATTTGCAAAATTCCCAAAAATTCAAAAATTAAATATTTTTTCTTGATTTCAAATCATTTTCAATATCTGTATTTTATTTTACATTGATATTTTTGAAAGAAAAATAATGCCTGAAACAGAAACTTTGGACTGAAAGGCATTTAAAAAAACTGACTTTGCCTGTTGATACAAGCGATCCACGATCGACTCCCGTTGACGATCGAAAGTGATCCGCCATTTTTAGGTTGGCTGGCGTTCGATCGTCTGAATTTTGAGGATGATTTGTGGTGGCTTTGGGCTGCTGCTGCCCAGCCAAAGACGAGGATCAGGGCGATCGGGGGTTGAAGTCAGGGTTGGCAATTTTTTTGACCTGTCTGCCGGGCGCTGGTGTGATAAATGATGCAGCCGGACTGAGAGAGCGCAGCAAACGGTCACCATTGCCCTGTGACAAAGCAACACGATCAAGGCGACTGCATGGGCTGCATTGGCTGATAAAGTGGCGTTGAATTCAGCTTGGCGTTGGCGGACTGGAAACTATGGCTGTTGCGATCGCACTAGGATTACTCGTTTTGGCCTACCTGCTCGGCTCCATCCCCGCTGGATATCTAGCCGGGCGCTGGCTCAAAGGTATCGACATCCGCCAATATGGTTCCGGCTCCACCGGGGCCACCAACGTGATGCGCACCGTGGGCAAACCAGCCGGGATCACTGTCTTTATCTTCGACATCCTGAAAGGGGCGATCGCCATTGGACTGGTGCGCGCCCTTTGGACTGGCGACCTCATCGTCGATCCCACCTGGCTGGCAATCAAGCCCTGGTTAGAAGTGGTCGCCGGTCTCACCGCCGTGATTGGCCACAGCAAATCCCTGTGGCTGAATTTCCAGGGCGGCAAATCCGTCGCCACCAGCTTGGGCACGTTGCTGGCCCTGTCTTGGCAAGTGGGCTTGGGCGGGTTCGCGGCCTTCTGCGTGGTGCTGGCCATTTGGCGATATGTGTCCCTCGGGTCGATCGTCGGGGCAATCATGGTCAGCGTGTTGATGCTGTCTTTGCAAAATCCCTTGCCCTACTGTTTATTTGGCTTGGCAATTACGGTGTTTGTGATTGCGCGACACAAGACCAACATCAGCCGCCTGTTGAAGGGAACAGAACCCAAATTTGGACAAAAGGTGCAAATTCCCGAGCCTGTGTCCGACAGCGCCAGCGGTTCTTAGGATTTTGGCCCTACTTCTGTGGTGGTGTGCCGGGTCGAAAGCAGGCCGGTCAAAGATCGGTTAAGTCTTAAAAGCTTGACGAAGCGCCACTTAACCTTGATGGATTGGGGGCTTGGGCCTCTGGCCTGGCTCGATCGGGAAGTGGCCTGGGGATGACCATCTTCTGATTTGCCCCCAAATGTAACGAATTGCAACGTATAATAGCTCTGAAAAATTAATTCTTAAGAATTATTCAAGGGAATCCAACACCCATCGCATTTCAAGCGCGATCGGGCGGTTTCCACCCCCATCAGCCCTGTGGCTTCCGTTGTTTACCCCTAGCGAGTAGGACTGTTGAAATCCATGCGAGTTGCAATCGCCGGTGGCGGCCTAGCGGGCCTGGCCTGTGCCAAATATTTGGTCGATGCGGGACACCAGCCGATCGTGTTGGAACGCGAGGCCGTGTTGGGTGGTTTGGTGGCCGCTTGGAAAGATGAGGATGGTGATTGGCTGGAAACGGGGCTGCACGCCTTTTTCGGCGCTTATCACAACATGAAGCAACTGATGGGCGAGCTAGACATTCTCGATCGCCTGCAATGGAAGCGCCACGCTCTGGTGTTTAACCAACCGGAAAAGCCGGGAACCCTGTCTTGGTTTGATGTGCCGGACATTCCCGCCCCTTTTAATGTGATCATGTCGATTCTGCGGAATAACGACATGCTGACCTGGGAGCAAAAAATTCGATTCGCGATCGGGCTATTGCCGGCGATCGTGCGGGGTCAGCAGTACGTGGAATCCATGGATAAGTACAGCCTCTTGGAATGGCTGCGGCTCCAGGGGGTGGATGAGCAGGTGAACACTGACATTTTCATCGCCGCCTCCAAGGCCCTGACGTTTATTAATCCTGAGGATGTGTCGGCTACGGTTCCCCTGACGGCGCTGAATCGGTTTTTGCAAGAGCGCTATGGGTCCAAGGTGGCTTTTTTGGATGGGGCCCCGCCGGAGCGGTTGTGCCAGCCGATTGTGGACTATGTGACGGCTCGGGGCGGGGAAGTGCGCACCCAAGCGCCGCTGAAGGAAATTGTCTTGAATGGCGATCGATCGGTGAAGTCTTTCATTGTGCGCGGTCAAAACGGCGCGCCCGATGAGGAAATTGTGGCCGATGCTTTTGTGTCCGCCATGTCGGTGGATGCCTTAAAGATCATGATGCCGGATGCTTGGAAAGCCGTGCCGGAGTTCGAGAAGCTGCAAGGCCTCGAAGGTGTGCCGGTGATCAATGTGCAAATTTGGTTTGATTGCAAGTTGCCGACGATCGACCAGTTGTTGTTCTCCCGATCGGATATCCTCAGTGTTTATGCGGATATGAGCCGCACCACTCGGGAATACGAAGACCCGGATCGATCGATGCTGGAATTGGTGTTGGCTCCGGCCAAGGATTGGATCGGCCGCTCCGATGAAGACATCATTGCTGCCACCATGGACGAGCTGGCAAAGCTGTTCCCCGATCACATTCCCCACCAGGCAAAAGTTCGCAAAGCCAAGGTGAAAAAAACGCCCCGATCGGTCTACACGGCCCGGCCGGGATGCCAGGCCCTGCGCCCCCAACAGGAAACCTCGATCGGGAATTTTTTCCTGTCCGGTAGCTACACCATGCAAGAGTTTCTAGGCAGCATGGAAGGGGCTGTGCTTTCTGGTAAGCTGACAGCGCAAGCGATTGTCCGCAATGCCGCGCGCCTTGAGCGCGATCGCGATTTGGCCCTGGCCGCTTCCGCCTAAGCCACTCCTTTGACTGACCCATCGACCTTTCCCAGCCCCGCCGGTCTTCATGCTGCACTTGCCTGACCCGCCACGCACTAACACCCTGGCGACCCTGGAAGAATCCTATGAGTTGTGTCGCCAGGTCACAGCCAAGTACTCCAAAACGTTCTATTGGGGCAGTGCGCTGATGCCGTTGGCTAAGCGGCGGGCCATCTGGGCAATTTATGTTTGGTGTCGGCGCACTGATGAACTGGTCGATGGGCCCATGGCCAAATTGACCACGCCGGAAACCCTGGACGATTGGGAACGGCGACTCGAACAGCTTTTTGGTGGCCATGCGCTGGATGATTCTGATGTGGCCCTGGTTGACACGATCGGGCGCTACAACCTAGATATTCAGCCCTTCCGCGACATGATCGCCGGGCAGCGAATGGATCTCTATCGCAGTCGCTACCAGACCTACGAAGAGCTAGAGCTATATTGCTATCGCGTGGCGGGCACGGTGGGCCTGATGACCACGCCGGTTTTGGGGGTGGCTAGCGAGCCGACCCGCGCCCCTTGGGATGGGTTTTTGCAAATGCAAACCAGCCCCGATCGCAACCCGGATGACCCCACGGAACGGGCGATCGCCCTCGGCATTGCCAACCAGCTCACCAACATCCTGCGAGACGTGGGCGAAGACCGCCACCGGGGCCGAATTTATCTACCCTTAGAAGATTTGGAGCGATTCCGCTACACCGAGCAGGACTTGATGAATGGTGTGGTTGACGATCGCTGGCGTGCCCTAATGCAGTTCCAAATTCAGCGGGCCCGCACCATTTTCGACAGCGCCGCCAAGGGCATTCGCCTGCTCCACCCCGATGCTCGCTGGCCCGTTTGGGCTGCTTTGATGCTCTACAGCCGAATTTTGCACTCGATCGAACGCAATGGTTACGACGTGTTCAATAAACGCGCCTATGTCCCTACTACGGGGAAAGTGCGCTGTCTGCCCGTGGCCCTGATGCGATCGCAGGTTCTCTAGGCCAAGCTGTCAACCCGTCGCGCAAAATCGTTGGGCCAGTTGATCGGTGCTCGTCAGCGGCTGGCTCAATTCAAACTGCTCAGCCCTTGATCGGCAATTGAATTCGGAATGCAGCGCCTTGTCCTGGCTCCGATTCAACGGTCAGACTGCCGCTATGTTTATCCACTACGATTTGTTGGGCGATCGCAAGACCCAACCCTGTGCCTTTACCCACGGATTTTGTGGTGAACAAGTGGTCAAAGATTCTTGACTGCACTTCTGCATTCATCCCCTTGCCATTGTCCCGAATCGTAATTTGTACCTGGTCGTTAACCAGCGTTGTGCTGATGGTGATCTGTTGAGGATGCGCTTCTAATTCCTTGAACGATCGCCCCTGGGCTATCTCATCAAACATATCGATCGCGTTAGCCAGAATATTCATAAATACCTGGTTGAGCTGTCCCGGGAAGCAATCGATCAGTGGTATTTCACCATAGTTGGTAATCACCTCGATCGCGGGTCGATTGGCATTCGCCTTGAGTCGATATTTCAGAATCAGCAGCGTGCTATCAATCCCTTCATGCAGGTTGGCGCTGACTTTATACTCCGTATCGGCACGGGAGAAGGTACGCAGGCTGGTGCTAATGCTTTTGATGCGATCGGTTGCTCCTTGCATTGAATTCAGGAGTTGGGGCAAATCTTCGCAAACATATTCCAAATCAATATCTTCAGCGTGATCTTGAATCGGAGAAGTGGGACTAGGATAATGCTGCTGATATAGGGCTAGATGTTCAAGCAAGTCTCGCACATGCTCTTTGCCATTATTGATGCTGCCATTGAGGAAGCCGATCGGGTTGTTAATTTCATGGGCAACCCCCGCCACTAGGTTCCCCAAAGATGCCATCTTCTCGCTCTGCACCATTTGCAATTGGGATTGTTCTAATTGTTGAGCATAAAGTTGAGCTTGTTGAGCATAAAGTTGAGCTTTTTGGTAAAGGCTGGCATTTTCTAAAGAAATAGCAGCCTGAATGCAAAGAAAGTTGAGCACTGCGATGCGATCGCTCGTAAATACATCGCTAGTGGAGTGATTTTCCAAATACAAAATCGCTCGTAGCTTTCCTTGATTGAGAATCGGCAAACATAGAACACTCTTCGGCTGATACTGCTTCAGGTAATCACCAATTACTGGAAGATCAGTTTTGAGATCATCAACCATCACCGTCGTCGCAGTGTTTTTTACATATTGAATAAGCTTTACAGGAACTGTTAGGTTATTATCTAGCGGTGCAGACTGCAAAGTTACTCGCTCTAGGTCTGCCATCACCCGCACTTGCCATTGGTTTTCTTCGCAGAGCATTAAAGCACATCGGTCTGCCCCAGAGTTCTCAAGCATTGTCTGAGCTAGCGTTTGTAGGAGTTCATCCAGGGCGATCGTGCTAGCAAAGGTCTGAGAAATTTGCAACAGAGTCGATAAATCTAGAGTGTGATTGATGTTGCTGGATGAATGCGTGCGAGGTATGGAATGAATTGAATAAGCAGGAGTAGCAAGACTTGAGAGGGTATCTAAGATAGTCAAGCGCTGGCTGGTTGCTTGCAAAACGGGTTGCAATAATTGAGGATAACGTTCCTCTAAATCTGCAACTTTAGCTTTTGCGCCCCAGCGAGAATAGCAGTAATAGGCTTCTTGCATGTGAATCGCAGCAATTTTGTCCTTACCCCAATCGAGATAAAACTTAGCAGCAAGTTCATTAGCGAGAGCTTCTTCTTGAAGGTATCTATTTTCTTTAGCTCCAACAATGGCAAGATCGTAATACTCTATTGCTTTATAGAACTCACCCAATATCCGACAATATTCAGCTTCCATTAAATGAAATTTATGCTGATAATTATTTGGGGCGTGAATTGCCCATTGTTGCATACTCAATTTCCTATTATTTAATGTCTTTAACATGCTAGATTGATCGGAACTATTCAAATCAAAGTAAGATGCAACCTTGGCTAGATAATCATAAAATGTAAATATTGATAACGCGATATTACCTGTCACAGCATCTAGATGCTTTTCTGCATGTTGTAGAGCTTCTTGTGATTCAGAAATATACCCCATCAAGAAAAATAAGCTACCATGATTTAAAAGTGCATGAAATAATCCGTGAAAGTCTTGTTGTTGACCGAGACGTTCCAAAGTATTAGCCCGATCAGATTGCACTTTTGGGGTATTAACGTGTTTTTCCTGTAGTAATGACAGAATCGACTCCAAGTAAAATTGAGTCCAATTCATGGCCGAGTCTTGGTTCAAGCTTTTCAGTATTTCAACACCATCAGCCAATTGTTCCTTGAGTGAACTCAAGTTGATTCCGGAAAAATAAGAGCAAAATGAATAATGAAACATTGCGTACCCAGAGAACTCGAGTTCACCTTGCTCAATTCCCCATTGGTGTACGTTCTTCAGCAATGCAACTACATCATCAATATGATCTCTCCAAACATTAATGAACACACTGACACAAAACATGGTTCTAACTTGAATTTTGCGATCATTAAATTGCTCAGCTAATATCGCTGCAAGATGTCCAAATTGATATCCATTTTCTATTTGATTTTTGTCGCAAAGCAAAAGTCCATAGCAAGCATAGCCAAATGATGAAAAAGCAGTATTTCCATAGTCCAAAGATAGATCAATGAGCTTAAAGACCATTATTTGAAACAATGGTGCATTGATTTGATAAATCGTAGGGACAGCGCATTGAAGAACTTGAACTACAGCCAACCATTTTCTATCTGTCATTCTTGACAGTTGACTGAGAGTTTCAATCGAGTTGTTTACCAGGCGAAATATCTTAGTCTGTAGCTCTGTGAAGCTTTGATCTACTGCTTCTGGGCTGGGTTTCTCTGGACAGTTAATACCTAATTTTTCAAGAACTTGTAACGCAAGGTTGACAACTTCTTGCTGTTTAGTTTGAGCAGTATATGCTTGAATTTTTGTCTGATAAGCATCAATTTGGTCTAGTACACTGGTAGTCTGATTTAGTAGAACAGATAACCACCGCTCCATCAATATAAAATCTCCCGAAAGGTAAGCCGTTTCTCCGGCGAGGCTATACAAATCGAGAGCCAAGTTATATTGAGAACTCCAAACATTTGGAGGTAGTAGAGAAATAGAAATCTTGAGATAACCAAGTGCTGCATCATAGGCAATGGAGTTCTTTGCTTTCCGACCGGCCAAAATATCCAGGTGAATGAGGCTCATCCTATCTGCTTCACTGGACAAGATCAGATCCAGAGCTTGATTCCAGTGATTCACAATATCGAAAATGCTATATTCCAGTGTCTCAATGCTCGTGCTTTCTAATAGCAATCGACCAATGCTTAAATGAGTTGATTGTTTTTGATCCCTGGCAATCAAAGAATAAGCCGCCTGTTGCACCCGATCGTGCAGGAATCGATAGGCTGGATTGGCATGATTCTGAGCTTCAATCTGCTCAACTGCCTCAGACTGAAAAAACTTGTAAACCTGCGTGATC
>NZ_JAZAQF010000018.1:0-6191 GCF_043235035.1 Limnothrix redekei LRLZ20PSL1
AGCGATTTCGGATCTTCTCAGGACGCTATCGCAATCGTCGTCGCCGTTTTGGCTTGAGGCTTCATCTGCTGGCCGGGTTGCTCAACTACCAGGCAACACATCCAATTTGATTCGTGCAAGAGGTCTACTGATTGCAATCACCGACTCAAACCGTTCACCACAGCAGTTCACTCAACAATCCATACACCGCCACAAAATTGATGCGACTATTGATGCGACTGAGGGCCACCAACCAGCGCGATCGCTCGTGGTAGTCTTGATCTCCCCAGGCGGTCACGCGGCTCCACCCGGCCGTCAGCAGCGCGATCCAAGGAGCAAGTTGCAAGCGACCCCAGCGCCAGAAACGTGCCCAGGGCCAGCGAGTCCGGTTGCGAGCAGGCTCCGACTCAGCAGGAACCGAGGCTGGAGTCAGCGTGAGTTTTGAAATCGTTCGCAGCATCGGTTTCAAGGGATTGAGGACTGAGGGAGCACTTTTTATTTCAAATGCTCGATATAAAAACGCCACGTTGAACATACGGTTAAGCCGGTGAAACGTCGTATTCAGCGATGAAATTCCGAGAAAAAGCTCCAGAAAACCCAATCAAGCTTAATTAAGCCCAATCAAACATGGCTTCAGCGCGGGGAACTAGACATAGGAACCTTGAAGTGGAAAGATAAATATGAAATTTGCTCATATTCAAGATATGAGCGATCCTCGTTTTTTGTCAAGCCCCCTATTGGCCACAGTTCAACGCATGATGACTCCCGGAACCAAAGCCCCCCCCAAACCAGCAGCCCGCAAGAAACCGCGCCAGGCCCGCAGCCAAGCCCGCGTGAATCGAATTTTGGATGTGGCGGAAAAACTTTTGATCGCCGAAGGCTACAACGCCACCACCACCCAGGCGATCGCGGCCCAAGCAGAAGTCCCGATCGGGTCGCTCTATCAGTTTTTTCCCGACAAAAACGCCATCGTCGGAGCCTTAGCAGAGCGCTATAACGATCAGATGTATGCGTTATTTCTCCAACTTCATGCCTCAGAGGCTAAAAATTTATCCCTCAAGGATTATGTTGATCGGATTGTTGATTCTTTCGATCAATTTCTGGAAACCCACCCGGGCTATTTAGCCATTCTCATGCCCTTGCAAGGACTGCCAGAACTGGCCGAAATTGATGCAGAAAATGACGATCGCCTGATCCAGGGCTACATTGACTATTTTCAAGATCGCTATCCCGGTCAAACGGCAGAAACCTATGAGGCGATCGCTTTTGTGATCGTCAAGGGAATTGGCACATTGCTATGGTTTACTTTCGGGCAGACGGACTTGGCACAAACCCGCTTAGTGCAGGAAACGAAGAAATTAATGTTGAGTTATTTATCTAATTATTTTGAAGACAATCATTTTGAAAACTCCGAGATCCTTGAAAGCTGATCGATCGGTTCAGAGGCTCAATCAGCGCCAGCAGGAGGCGATCGCCTGATTTGATGATTACCGAGCGCGGTTGTGCGCCTCCAGAGCGATTTGCACCCGCTGCTCAGCAATTCCCAAACGGAGATCGCAGCGCAAAGTCTTGAGCCGATTACCGGGGTTGATTGAAGTTTTTTAAAAGGCGGCACCCAGATTCGAACTGGGGGTAAAGGATTTGCAGTCCTCTGCCTTACCACTTGGCCATGCCGCCTTGCGCCGTTCTGTTCGGCAGATGTCATTCTGCCATCAGTTTTGCATTTGGGCAACCCCCCAGGCTCAAAATTCTGAACCAGCGAGGGAAACGGCGCGATCGCCCACCGCAGCCGATCGCCTCAGCCTAGGCCAGGCAATCTTCCAACTGCGACAGCAACGTAGCCTGATCCAGGTTTTGCCCAATCAGCACGAGCTGGTTTTTGGGTTGCCCCTTCCAAAGATCATCTTCCAGGGTGAAGCGCTTGCCAGACAGGTGAAAAATGTGGCGGTTTTCGCTTTCTTGGAACCACAAAATTCCCTTAGCCCGAAAGACTGCTTCCGGCATTTGATCATCCAAAAAGCTCTGGAACTTGCGGATCACAAAGGGGCGATCGCTCTCAAAGGAAACGGACACAAACCCATCATTTTCTAGGTGATGGGAGTGATGATGGTGGTCATGACCGTGGTGATGATGGTCATGATCGTGGTCGTGGACACAATGGCCATGGTCATGATCGCAAGCGTCATGGTTGTGGTGGTCATGCGCTTGTTCATCTGCATGATCATGACCATCATGGTTGTGGTGGTCATGCGCTTGTTCATGGTCATGATCATGGGCATCAGCACTTTCTTCCGGCTGATAGTACTGATCCGATTCAAACAGGCCAACACTCAAAACCAAAGGCAACGGCACTTCCGAGTTTCGGGTGCGCAAAATGCGAGCGCCTTGCTTAATTTCCCTGACTCGCTCTTCAAGCGCTTCCACCTTTTCGGGCGCAACAAGATCGGTTTTGTTCAGCAAAATAATGTCGCCATAGGCAATTTGGCTATAGGCGGCTTCACTGTTGAACAAATCAAGGCTGAAGTTTTCGCAATCGACCAAGGTAATGATTGAATCGAGCCGCGTCATATCCCGCAGTTCAGTACCCAGGAAGGTCAGCGCAACGGGCAAAGGATCCGCCAAACCCGTGGTTTCTACCACCAGATAGTCAATCCGTTCTTCTCGTTCCAAAACGCGATAGACCGCATCCACCAAGTCATTATTGATGTTGCAGCAAATGCAACCGTTGGCGAGTTCAATCACGCTGTCATCGTCTGAAACTTCAATGATTAGTTCTTGATCAATGCCAATTTCACCAAATTCATTGACCAAAACAGCCGTCTTCAGACCCTGTTGATTGCTCAGAATATGATTAAGCAGGGTGGTTTTGCCGCTGCCTAAAAAGCCTGTGATGATGGTGACTGGCAAGCCCAATTTAGGGGCGGCCATAACTGGGCTGGGGGCGGTTAGATCTTGACTGGTGGCCATGGGACAGGGATTGATGAAAGGAAATGAAGTGGGGCGTGGATGGGGCTGTTAGCGAGTGGACGCTAGGTCAGTAGGCGCTGGGGGATGGTTCTGGCTATTGTCAATGGGATGAGAATCATTCTCAAAGATAGCTGAGATTCGTGGGATTGCTCAATCCCCGATCGCCCGTAGGCCAAAGTAGGTAATCACCAATTCTTCGGGGCCCGTGTTGGCAATTTCATGCACCTCATGGGGGGCGATCGCCAGGCAAACACCCGGGACCAGATCAAAGTGCTGGCCATCAATGATCATTGTCCCCTGGCCGGCTTCAATGAAGAAGACTTCGTGCATATCCGAGTGGGCATGGCCGGGCGAAACCTGGCCGGGCGCAAAGCAGGCTCGGGAAAAGTTGGTGAGGTGGGGAAGGTCACCTTGTCGCAACAGCACTTGCTTGGCGATCGCGGGGTTGTGGGAAACCCGCTCGATCGGGACTTCCGAGAGCGCAACTCGTTTCAAAACCAATCCTCTCCTCGACTCTCGGGGGGTGCTGGCGGCTCCGTGGCCACCAAATCAGACGGGGGGCGCTCATCGCTCCAAGCCCACCACACGCAGCCGCAATGACACCCATAGAACTCCTGCCACTTGCGACGGTAGGTTTCCGTGAGCACGGGCGATCGCCGATTAATCCACACGCGCTCCGCTTCTAAAACCGATGCGCCACAGGTGGGGCAACAGAACCCTAGGGCGTGAACGGCGGAGTCTGTCCAGTCGGGTGCTTCCGGTGCAAAGGCATCCATAGGTTTCTCAGAGGTGGGCTGACCAGGATTCCGCCAAGGGGTATCGGAGGGCGATCGAGTGGCAATGGCTGTTATTTAACCCCTCCTTGCATTTTAATTTGGGGGAGCGCTCCTGAACTCGATCGCTCAAAATAGCACCGCCCAAAATAGGCTAAGAGGATGTCTGAAAAGCCAAAATTGCTACTCTGTACGCTCCAGTGATCGACTTAGACAAGGGACTTAAGCCCCCTGTCTCCACGACTATTGGTGCTTGCCCGTGCCAAAGAATACTTTTTAAACATCCTCTAAGCAGTAGCGGCGTGGGGTTAATTCATTTCCTTGTCCTGCTCATGAGTTATCTCAATCTTGTTTCCTTTTTGGGCATCTTTGGGCTTTGCGGTGTGGCTTGGCTCTTTTCGGAAAATCGGAAACTCATTCCTTGGGCTACGTTAATTTGGGGGCTGGGCCTGCAGCTTGTTTTGGGTTTTTTGGTGTTTAGGCTGCCCATCACGCGCGATATTTTTGATGTTTTAAATAGTGCTCTCAATGGGATTTTTGCCGCTGCTGAATCGGGGGCGGAATTCATTTTTGGTTCCCAGTTTGTTTCTAAAAATTTTGGCGAAAATCCACCTTTAGGCTATATCTTTGCCGTTCGCGCTTTGCCCACGGTGGTCTTTTTTGCAGGACTGATGGCCCTGCTCTACAGCTTGGGGGTCATGCAAGCGATTGTGAATAGTTTTTCGCGGTTGTTTTATCGAACCACCCGACTGAGTGGAGCGGAAGCACTGAGCGGCGTGGTGAATGTGGTGACGGGTGTTGAAGCGTTGATTGTGGTGCGGCCGTTTTTGTCACGAATGACGCGCAGTGAGCTATGCGCTATTTTGGCTTGCTGTTTTGGAACGGCTTCCTCTTCCACGTTGGCGATCTATGTGGACTTTTTACAGCCGGTTTTTTCAAACATTTTAGGTCATTTAATTTCGGCAGCCATTATTGGTATTCCGGCTTGCTTTGTACTTTCCAAAATTTTGGTTCCGGAAACCCAAGTGCCCCTGACGCGCGATCGCCTGTCGGGGGTAATGATGGCAAATTTATCGCAAAATCCTCTGAATCCAGCCAGTCCAAGCACACCAGAACACTATCCCCTCAATCCTTTTAGTGCGGCTGAAAGTTCCTTAGCCGATCGAACCTTGGCCGATCGAGACATGGCCGGCGGGGCGATCGAGCCGGATAGTAGCCCCTGGGCGATCGCCATGGCGGGGGCCCTGGAAGGGTTGCGCATTTGTGGCTGGATTGTGGCGGCCTTGGTGTTGATTGTGGGGTTGGTGTCGCTGGTCGATCGCTTCTTTGTTGCGTTAGGGCTGGTTCCCGGGCCGATCGGGGAATTATTTCAAGTGGTTACCTTGGCCAACTTGGAGGGAATTTGTTTCTTTCCGCTCACGCTGCTGACGGGAGTGGCTTGGGATGATGCTTGGGAGTCGGCGGTGGTCATTGGTCGGCGGCTCTTGGAAACCGCCATTCCGCCCTATCAAACCCTGGCGGAACTGCGCCGAAACGACGCAATCAGCGATCGCACCCTGTTGATTGTGAGTTATGCGCTTTCCAGCTTTGCCCACCTGCCGGCCTTTGGCATTTTTGTGGGTGGTCTGAGCGCCCTGATTCCCCAGCGGCGACGAGAGTTACTGAATTTGGGTTGGCGGGCCCTGTTTGTGGGCACAATAGCTTCCCTGATGATTGCCTGCGTGGCGGGTTTTTATGACGATGGCAGCCCCCATATTCTGGGCACACCCATGCCGCCCGCCAAGCTTGCGCCGGCCACGCCAACCTTGGTGAAACCCAGCCCCCCACCCGCAACTCCGGCCCCCGCGCCGCGCTAGGGTGGAGCATCGAATTTGGGATGCATTTTTGGGATGCATTATCGAATTCGGCAAACTGGCTTTATCTGTGACTGGGCCGAGAGTGGCACAGACTTGGCCGCAACAGACTTGGCCACAACAGATCCAGACTGCCCCTTTTTCGACTACGGTATTGAGTTTGATGGGATAGGTGGGTTGTGGGGCGATCGATGCCGAATCCTGAGCCAGAAATATTGCGCTTACTGGATCTGTTGCCGGCTTCGGCACGGATGACAATCAAGATTGTGGGTCGTTCAGAGCAACCTCAAGTGTTGTCGAGTGCCTTGCCGTTGCCTTGGCAGCGCGAGCGCCCAATCTATGTGAATTTTGAACTGTGGCGGCGAATTCCCCGACCCCAGCGAGATTTGTTGATGTTGCGCCAATCCTGTTGGGTAATGGGGGTGCGCTGGGTTGAACCCAACTGGTATCAAGGGGCGGCCTTGGTGGGTTTGGCCAGCGCCGCTTGGCAAATTAACGTGAATTCGGGATAAGGGGAGCGAAGGAAAGACGGGGCTGGTTAAGCTGAGGCATTAACCAAAACAACACTCAGCCCAACCCCGCCATGCTCAGTCTAGAAGCTCTGTTCTGCAAAATCGAT
>NZ_JAZAQF010000047.1:0-548 GCF_043235035.1 Limnothrix redekei LRLZ20PSL1
AGAGCTAATTTATAAAGAGAAGCTAAAGCCGACTTGGCAGCTCTAAATCCGGTTTTAGGCTAGACCTACCCGAAGCATCACCCAGCTCATGAGTCGTCTCCCGGTCATTGCCAATCCTACCCGCAAAGCCTATCCCAGTGATTTGAGCGACGATGAGTGGGTGCTCCTCCAGCCGCTGCTGCCCGCTCCTAAAGGCTTTGGACATCCGATAGAAGTTGATTTCCGAGAAATCCTCAATGGCATCTTTTACGTCCAGCGCACTGGCTGCCAGTGGGAGATGCTGCCTCACGATTTACCCCCTTACAGCACGGTCTACCATTACTTCCAGAAATGGCAACGAAAAGGAATTTGGCAGCAAATGCATGACCAGATTCGAGAGCAACTGCGGAGCAAATTAGGTCGTTCAGAGCAATCTAGTGTCAGTATCGGTGATTCTCAGTCGGTGAAAACCACGGAAAAAAGGGGGTGGTCTACGGCTTCGATGGTGGCAAAAAGGTTAAGGGACGTAAACGCCACATTATCGTTGACTCGCAAGGGTTCCTAATGGG
>NZ_JAZAQF010000024.1:2500-5327 GCF_043235035.1 Limnothrix redekei LRLZ20PSL1
AACCAGAGGTTTTTACTTCTGGGGTTGTGGGACGGCAATGTGGACTTGGCGAACTAAGCGAAGTAGTTGAAAGCTACACCAGAGAGGGTGAAAGTCCCGTAGTTGAAAGTTCAAAGAGCCTAGCCGGATCCCGAGTAGGCCGGAGCACGTGAAATTCCGGTTGAATCAGCGAGGACCACCTCGTAAGGCTAAATACTCCTGTGTGACCGATAGCGAAAAGTACCGCGAGGGAAAGGTGAAAAGAACCCCGGGAGGGGAGTGAAATAGAACATGAAACCGTGAGCTTACAAGCAGTGGGAGGCCGATTTAGCGGCTGACCGCGTGCCTGTTGAAGAATGAGCCGGCGACTTGTAGGCACTGGCAGGTTAAACCGGGAAAAGGTGAAGCCAAAGCGAAAGCGAGTCCGAATAGGGCGCTAGTCAGTGTTTACAGACCCGAACCCGGGTGATCTAACCATGGCCAGGATGAAGCTTGGGTAACACCAAGTGGAGGTCCGAACCGACCGATGTTGAAAAATCGGCGGATGAGCTGTGGTTAGCGGTGAAATGCCAATCGAACTCGGAGCTAGCTGGTTCTCCCCGAAATGTGTTGAGGCACAGCGGTAATGATTATAGCCAAGGGGTAAAGCACTGTTTCGGTGCGGGCTGCGAGAGCGGTACCAAATCGAGACAAACTCTGAATACTTGGTGCACACATTACCAGTCAGACGGTGGGGGATAAGCTTCATCGTCAAGAGGGAAACAGCCCAGACCACCAGCTAAGGTCCCCAAATCGACATTAAGTGGTAAAGGAGGTGGGAGTGCACAGACAACCAGGAGGTTTGCCTAGAAGCAGCCATCCTTAAAAGAGTGCGTAATAGCTCACTGGTCAAGCGCTCCTGCGCCGAAAATGAACGGGACTAAATGTCGTACCGAAGCTGTGGAATTCGTAAGAATTGGTAGGGGAGCGTTCTGCCATAGGGAGAAGCATCAGCGGAAGCAGGTGTGGACGAAGCAGAAGTGAGAATGTCGGCTTGAGTAGCGCAAATATGTGTGAGAATCACATACCCCGAAACCCTAAGGGTTCCTCCGGAAGGCTCGTCCACGGAGGGTTAGTCGGGACCTAAGGCGAGGCCGAGAGGCGTAGTCGATGGATACAGGGTGAATATTCCCTGACTACTAGGCTGGAGCTGACCAGGGACGCATGAAAAATAGCTATGCCCTAATTGGATTGGGAGGAGTCTACGGACTCTGCGTAGTAAAAGATAGTGCCAAGAAAAGCTGAGTCAGTGTTGAAAGCCAGTACCCGTACCCGAAACCGACACAGGTAGGGAGGTTGAGAATACCAAGGGGCGCGAGGTAACTCTCTCTAAGGAACTCGGCAAAATGGCCCCGTAACTTCGGGAGAAGGGGTGCCACCGAGAGGTGGTCGCAGTGAAGAGGTCCAGGCGACTGTTTACCAAAAACACAGGTCTCTGCAAAGTCGTAAGACGACGTATAGGGGCTGACGCCTGCCCAGTGCCGGAAGGTTAAGGAAGCTGGTCAGCGAAAGTGAAGCTGGCGACCGAAGCCCCGGTGAACGGCGGCCGTAACTATAACGGTCCTAAGGTAGCGAAATTCCTTGTCGGGTAAGTTCCGACCCGCACGAAAGGCGTAACGATCTGGACGCTGTCTCAGAGAGAGGCTCGGCGAAATAGGATTGTCTGTGAAGATACGGACTACCTGCACCCGGACAGAAAGACCCTATGAAGCTTTACTGTAGCTTGGGATTGGGTTCGGGCTTTGTCTGCGCAGAATAGGTGGGAGGCTAAGAGACTATCCTTGTGGGGATAGAGGAGCCAACGGTGAGATACCACTCTGACAAGGCTAGAATTCTAACTTCGACCCATAAGCTGGGTGAAGGACAGTTTCAGGTGGGCAGTTTGACTGGGGCGGTCGCCTCCTAAAAGGTAACGGAGGCGCGCAAAGGTTCCCTCAGGCTGGACGGAAATCAGCCGAAGAGTGTAAAGGCATAAGGGAGCTTGACTGCGAGACTGACAAGTCGAGCAGGGTGGAAACACGGCCTTAGTGATCCGACGGTTCAGCGTGGAATGGCCGTCGCTCAACGGATAAAAGTTACTCTAGGGATAACAGGCTGATCTCCCCCAAGAGTTCACATCGACGGGGAGGTTTGGCACCTCGATGTCGGCTCATCGCAACCTGGTGCGGAAGTACGTGCCAAGGGTTGGGCTGTTCGCCCATTAAAGCGGTACGTGAGCTGGGTTCAGAACGTCGTGAGACAGTTCGGTCCATATCCGGTGCAGGCGCAAGAGCATTGAGAGGAGTCCCCCTTAGTACGAGAGGACCGGGGGGAACGAACCGCTGGTGTACCTGTTATCGTGCCAACGGTAAACGCAGGGTAGCCAAGTTTGGAGAGGATAACCGCTGAAAGCATCTAAGTGGGAAGCCCACCTCAAGATGAGTGCTCTCATGGTGTAAACCAGTAAGGTCACGGGAAGAAGACCCGTTAATAGGCGGTAAGTGGAAGTGCAGCAATGTATGAAGCTGAGCCGTACTAACAGACCGAGGGCTTGATCTCTGACTTAAGACGAGATTGTGAAAAGAAAGGCTAGAGTTGCTGTGCAGTCCTCAGGGTTTTGGATAAGACCCGGTGAGTTTTCCTGGTGTCAATGGTGCAGTGGTCCCACGCCGATCCATCCCGAACTCGGTTGTGAAACGCTGTTACGGCGACGATAGTTGGGGGGTAGCCCCCTGCGAAAATAGCTCGATGCCAGGTTAATAATTGAAGAGAGGGAGTGAGGGGTTCTAGGTTGCGATCTAGAACCCCTTCCCCTTTGATTCTGGAATTT
>NZ_JAZAQF010000036.1:0-5141 GCF_043235035.1 Limnothrix redekei LRLZ20PSL1
GATCACGCAGGTTTACAAGTTTTTTCAGTCTGAGGCAGTTGAGCAGATTGAAGCTCAGAATCATGCCAATCCAGCCTATCGATTCCTGCACGATCGGGTGCAACAGGCGGCTTATTCTTTGATTGCCGAAGAGCAAAAGCAAGCCACCCATCTCAGGATTGGACAACTCCTACTGAATAGTACGCCACAGGAAGAATTAGAAGCCACAGTTTTTGATATTGTCAATCACTTGAATATAGGAATTGATTTAACCAATGATCAATCCTGGAAGCACAAGCTGGCTCAATTAAATTTAATGGCCGGCGAAAAGGCAAAGAAATCTAATGCTCATGCCACAGCAATTAAGCACTTAAACCTTGGAATCGAGCTGCTATCTGTTGATAGCTGGGAAGCTAACTATGAACTGACTTTTTTCCTGTATCGGGAATGTGCTGAATGTGAATATCTGAATGGCAATTTCCAAGCCAGCCGGCAACTTTTAGACATTGCTTTCCAGCATACGTCTATCAACCTAGATCAAGCCAAGCTTTATTCAATTTTGATGAATCTTTGCATGACTCAAGGGGATAACTTTGCCAATGGAATTTCTGCGGGGCTAGAAGGCCTAGAAGTTTTAGGATTATCAGTTCCAAGAAAAGACAATGAATTACAACAATTAATCTCTGACGACCAACAACAGGTACAGCAATTTTTGGCAAGTATTGATATTGCAAGTCTTTATGATCATCAAGTACAAACCGATCTTGAACAAAACTTTATCATGCGCCTTTTGGTTGATTTATGGACTTTAGCTTACTTGGATGCCAATATTGATTTATTGCAACTGACTGTTTTAAAAATTGTATTATTGTCCCTTAAATTCGGCAACACTAGTCTTTCTGCTTTTGGCTATGTTACCTATGCCATGAATTTAGCATTTGATCAAAATTACTCAACAGCCTATCAACTAGCTCAAGTAGCTTTGAAGCTGAATGAAAAATTCAATCGAACTGACTTAGTTGGCAAGGTTAATAATTTATTTTGCCATTCAATCAATCCTTACAATCGCCCCTTTGCAACCAACATTGCTCTTTATCAAGAATCCTATCAACGTTGTAGAGATTGTGGTGATCTAACTTATGGTGTTTGGGCTTTATTTTTTATTATTTGGACGAAATTAGAGATTGGGGAAGACTTGCAGGAAGTTGAAAAAGATGCTGAGAAGTATCTGAATTCTTTGAAAGAGGCAGGTGACTCTAACATGCTGTTTTCCTTTTTGGCATTACAGCGAGTGATTAAAAACTTACAAGGCAAGGGCAAATCTATTCATAGCTTGAATGATGACATTTTTGATGAAGATCTATGCGTAACCAAATGGCGCGAAAATAATTTTGATCATGGCTTGAATTGGTTTTATTATACAAAGACACAGTTATTTTACACTTATGAGCAATATGAAGCAGCGCTGCAAGCCTGTCATATTGTTCAGGATAAAATTGCAGCCAATTTTGGTTTCTTTCCAGTAACTAAATATTATTTTTATTATTTATTAATTCTAACGGCAATTTATCCGAATTCCTCTGAGCAAGATCAAAAGCGTTACTGGCAAGTCATAGAATCACACCAACAACAGATTCAAACTTGGGCTAACAGTTGTCCTGAAAATTTTCTACATCAATTTTTGCTCGTTTCCGCTGAAATTGCACGCATTCAAAATCAGAAACTAAAAGCAATTGAATTGTACGAGCAGGCGATTTTAGCAGCAAAAACGGAGCAGTTGACCCATCATGAAGCTCTTGCCAATGAGCTTACTGCTAAGTTTTATCTTGACTGGGGTAAAGAAAAATTTGCCGCAGGCTACATGCAAGAAGCCTATTACTGTTATGCGCGTTGGGGCGCAAAAGCCAAAATCGATGACTTAGAAGAACGTTATCCTCAATTATTGCAACCTATTTTGCAAGCGGCCAACCAGCGCTTAACTATTTTAGAAACTCTTTCGAGCATTACTGCTCCTGTCTATTCAATTCATGCCACGCCTCACACACATTCTGCTAGCAATATCAACCAGACTCTAGATTTAGCTACGTTGCTGCAAATTTCTCAGACCTTCGCCAGCACGATCGCCCTGGATGAACTGCTCAAAAAGCTGACCCAAGCCATGCTTGAAAACTCTGGAGCAGATGGATGTGCCTTAATGCTTTGCGAGAATGATCGATGGCAAGTTCGAGTAATGGCAAATACAGAACAAGTAGCACTGAAAGCTGTGCCGCTAGAAGATAACTCTACGGTTCCTACTAAACTGATTCATTACGTAAAGAACACTGCAATGACAGTGGTGGTTGATGATCTCAAGACTGAGCTTCCCGTAATTGGCGATTACCTCGTTCAACATCAACCTAAGAGCGTATTGTGCTTGCCGATTTTCAGTCAAGGAAATTTACACGCTATTTTATATTTGGAAAGTCGATCAACCAGTGGCGTATTCACGAGCGATCGCATTGCAGTGCTTAACTTTCTTTGCACCCAAGCAGCAATTTCTCTGGAAAATGCGCGGCTCTATCAACAATCCCAGGAACATAGCCAACAATTAGAGCAATCTCTTCATGAATTAGATACTACCCAATCTCGCTTCCATCATCTAGTGGATAACGTCCCGGGGGTGGTGTATCAGTTCCTCATGAAAACTGATGGCTCAGTATCAATGCCATATATTAGTAATGCTTGTTACGACCTGTATGAAGTTACGGCTGAACAGGCGATCACTGATGTCCAAATTCTTTTGGATATGGTGCATCCAGAAGATGCTGAATCACATCGTCAGTCCATTTCTGACTCAGTCCAAAACTTAACTCCTTGGCGCTGGGAAGGGCGAATTATTACATTATCTGGAAAAGTTAAATGGATTCATGGAGAAGCACGAATTGAAAAACTCCCAGATGGTGCATTGGTGTGGGATGGCCTCTTGTTAGATATCAGCAATCGTAAGGAAGCTGAAGCTGCGTTGATTGAGAGCGAGGCCTATCACCGCACACTTTTTGATCAAGCATCGATTGGGTTAGCGCTGTGCAGAATGAATGGGCAACTGCTCTATTGCAATCCTGCCTATGCCAAGATCGTAGGACGAACAACTGATGAGCTTCCTACACTAACCTACTTTGAAATTACACCAGCGTCCTATGGTGATCAAGAGCAACTACAGACGCAACGCCTCCAGACTACTGGGCGCTATGGTCCCTATGAAAAAGAATATATTCACAAAGATGGTCATCTTGTTCCTGTTCGATTGTCTGGGATTCTTGTGGAGCGAAATGATGAGCAATTTATTTGGTCTAGTGTTGAAGATATTAGTGATCGCAAAGCTGCAGAAGCCACAATTCAGCAAAAGTCTGAAGATTTAGAGCGTACATTGCAGGAACTCAAAGATGCTCAGTTGCAAATGGTTCAGAGCGAAAAGATGGCATCGCTAGGAAATCTAGTGGCGGGGGTTGCCCATGAAATTAACAACCCGATCGGCTTCCTCAATGGCAGCATCAATAATGGTAAAGAGCATGTACAGGACTTGCTTGAACATTTAGCCCTATATCAGCAGCATTATCCTAGTCCTACTTCCCCGATTCAAGATCACGCTGAAGATATTGATTTGGAATATGTTTGCGAAGATTTGCCCCAACTCCTGAATTCAATGCAAGGAGCAACCGATCGCATTAAATCGATTAGTACCAGTTTGCGAACTTTCTCCCGTGCGGATACGGAGTATAAAGTCAGCGCTAACCTGCATGAAGGGATTGATAGTACGCTGCTGATTCTGAAATATCGACTCAAGGCGAATGCCAATCGACCCGCGATCGAGGTAATTACCAACTATGGTGAAATACCACTGATCGATTGCTTCCCGGGACAGCTCAACCAGGTATTTATGAATATTCTGGCTAACGCGATCGATATGTTTGATGAGATAGCCCAGGGGCGATCGTTCAAGGAATTAGAAGCGCATCCTCAACAGATCACCATCAGCACAACGCTGGTTAACGACCAGGTACAAATTACGATTCGGGACAATGGCAAGGGGATGAATGTAGAAGTGCAGTCAAGAATCTTTGACCACTTGTTCACCACAAAATCTGTGGGTAAAGGCACAGGGTTGGGTCTTGCGATCGCCCAACAAATTGTAGTGGATAAACATAGCGGCAGTCTGACCGTTGAATCGGAGCCAGGACAAGGCGCTGAATTTTTGATTCGACTGCCGATCAAGTCATAAGTTCTATTACGCAATACTAATCTGTTATATCGAAACAAATAAGGAAGCTTTACACTGAAAAGTAGGATTTTTCCTTAACCACATCCATGCCACCTCTCGCTAGCTCTTCATCCCAGCCATTGCCTGCAATTGCTGGCTACACAATCACCGAACAACTTTATTGGGGATCGCGAACGGCTGTCTATCGCGCTGTCCAGGATGCGGATCAGCGATCGGTGGTGTTGAAAATCCTGCTGTCGGACTATCCCACCTTTGGCGAATTGGTGCAATTTCGGAATCAATATGCGATCGCCAAAAACCTCAATTTGCCTGGCATCATTCACCCCCTAAATCTCCAAACTGTGGGTAATGGCTACGCACTCGTAATGGAAGATTGGGGAGGATTGTCCCTCAATCAATATCTACAGCAGCACACGCTTAATTGGGTCGAAGTGCTCAAGATCGCGCTGCAATTGGCCCGCATTCTGCACGATTTGCATCAGCAACGCGTTATTCATAAAGATATTAAACCCGCCAATATTCTAATTAATCCCACCTCAAAAGAAATTAAATTAATTGATTTCAGCATTGCCTCTTTATTACCTAAAGAAACTCAAGAAATTCAAAACCCAAACATTTTAGAGGGAACTTTAGCCTACTTAGCTCCTGAACAAACCGGGCGCATGAATCGTGGCATTGACTATCGAGCTGATTACTATTCCCTAGGAGTCACTCTCTATCAATTACTAACTATAACCAATACGCTTCCCTTCATTTCCAATGATCCCTTAGAGTTGTTGCATTGTCATATTGCTAAAACAGCACAGCCAGTGGATCAGGTAAATCCGTCAGTGCCCAGGATTGTAGGGGCGATCGTGACAAAGCTGATGGCTAAAAATGCTGAGGATCGATATCAAAGTGCTTT
>NZ_JAZAQF010000061.1:0-1509 GCF_043235035.1 Limnothrix redekei LRLZ20PSL1
GCGACCGCTGGCCGTGGCGGTTGGGACGGCCCAACCGGTAGACAACCCAGGGCAGGGATGGGCTGAAGTCCTTCAGATCAATATCTTTTGGATTCTTTGACGCGGGTTTCATAGGCGCTGATGGCAATAACGAAGTGTTGGATTGTGTCAGCGATCGCGATCTTGTCTGAGCTATCGGCCGGCCCCTTTACTTCCCATCCATTGGCGTGGGAGTAGACCAGCAGCGCCCATTTATCGTTAGGCGCGATGATCAGCCACTCAGGGCGCTGGTTGCGCTTGCGGATGGTGTAACCCAGTTCCTTCAGGGCTTGCCGAGCTCGGGCCACCAGTAGAGACAGTTGCTCTGCCCCGAAGGTGAGAGCCTCAGTGCGGTCGTCGTAGATAGATTTCTGCATAGGCAATTTTCCGAAGTTTGGGGGGAAGGAAAGTGGGCGATCGTCCGTGTGGTGAATCGCCCGCTGCAAACCAATCTCTCAACACCAATCAGGGACGCAAATTCACGCGGTGATCTCGGGTGCAAGGTGGCCGGCCGCCGTTTGTGCCGGTCTCCCCCAAATCCCGCGCTGGTCATAGACCGCGCCATCAGGGGCGCTTTGGGTTTATCTGATCTTTATCGAGTATGACAGCAACTTTTATCTTTGTCGAGTAAAATAAGAGATGAAAGTTTATCGAGTAAGATTGACGAAATTGAAATGACTGACGCAAATGGCCGGAAAACCAACTTACGGGGAACGCAAGAAGACGATCGGCTACTCCTTGACACCAACAGCGATTCAACTCTTGGAAGAGATGGCGCAAGCGATGGGGCTACGGAGTCCGAGCGAACTGATCGAACAGTTTGCACGGGGATTGTTGCCGACTCTCCCGCCAGACCCAGACCAGCTACGCATGGGAAAACGCTTAGCCATCTGATCCGCTCCGTTCAGAGTCGGGTGGCCAGAAATATCCGCAAGATCGCTCAACTTGAGCAGGAAATCCGGGATCTTCAGGAAGAGAATGAATTTGAAGCAGTTGAGCTTGAATACCTAAACACAACGCTCACTGCATGGAACGAACGGGTAGCAAGTCTCAAGGACTCAAGCGATCAAGTCGAAGCTGACCCACACAAACCAGCACAAGAAGACCTGACCGCCTAAACCTTTGCCCCTGCTGGCTAATCAGCAGGGGTTTGCTATTGCCACCTTAACGAGGATCCTTCCTCAGGCAGACAATGAGATAGATTGATGTCCGATCGCAAAAGCAGGGAGCTTGACCCCAGTTGGGGGCCTGCACCACCTGCACCACCCACCCCCCAGGAAGCCGATCGAAAGATCGATCGGCTATCGATCGCGATCCGAGCAGCCGCCCAACTATCCCCCTCGGAGCTGCTGTTATTGCAGGCTGCGATCGCGGGATTGTCCCAAGCTCTTAGGGAGCAAGCCCCCGCTCAAACCCAAGAAAACCGCTCCCTAAGTTGTGGAAAAGCCGAAAAATCGGCACAACCGAGCGGTGGATATTTCGAGCTAAAAA
>NZ_JAZAQF010000062.1:0-1374 GCF_043235035.1 Limnothrix redekei LRLZ20PSL1
TGTTGGATTGTGTCAGCGATCGCGATCTTGTCTGAGCTATCGGCCGGCCCCTTTACTTCCCATCCATTGGCGTGGGAGTAGACCAGCAGCGCCCATTTATCGTTAGGCGCGATGATCAGCCACTCAGAGCGCTGGTTGCGCTTGCGGATGGTGTAACCCAGTTCCTTCAGGGCTTGCCGAACTCGGGCCACCAGTAGAGACAGTTGCTCTGCCCCGAAGGTGAGAGCCTCAGTGCGGTCGTCGTAGATAGATTTCTGCATAGGCAATTTTCCGAAGTTTGGGGGGAAGGAAAGTGGGCGATCCACCACACAGCCGATCGCCCGCTGCAAACCAATCTCTCAACACCACTCAGGGACGCAAATTCACGCGGTGATCTCGGGTGCAAGGTGGCCGGCCGCCGTTTGTGCCGGTCTCCCCCAAATCCCGCGCTGGCCTATGGCCACGCCATCAGGGGCGCTTTGCTCAATTTCAATTTATCCCTGATATAATTCAAATAATAAATCTATCCGGGATTAAAAATCAAGCATTATCCCGGATAAAATTGGGGGATAGTTATGGGGGACTCTTTCAATGCGAGCAGGACGAAAACCAACCTACGGCGAGCAAAAAAAGGTTTACGAACTGACCCTGACTCCCACGGCCCGCAAATTGCTGACAGTGAAAGCCAAGGCGCTGCGAACCAGTTCCAGCGAGCTAGTAGAACGCTTTGCACGGGATCTTCTGGGCAACGACCTAAGCCGCGAACTCACGGGAAAACCCTGAGCTGCTTGATTGCGGAATTGCGAGATCAGATTGAGGATTGCCAATTAGACAGAGAGCGCCTGGAGCACAGGGAGCAGCGCCTCAAGGAGCGTCTGAGCAATTTAGAGCAAATTCTCGCGGAGTGGCAGGAAACTGTAGAAACGCTCGCGCCTGAAGATCCGCCGACCCCAACCGAGTAGCGCCCAAAAAAAACGAGCGATCGCCCGACGCGATCGCTCGTTTTGCTTAGTTGTGAAAAGGCTCTGTGGTTTGGTAATTCTACCCCGGGAGAAATGAGAGAGCAGCTCGCATTAGGTTTTGGGAACATCCCAATTTCGGCAGAATTGAAGCCCGATCGCAAAAGCAGGGAGCTTGACCCCAGTTGGGGGCCTGCACCAACCGCACCACCTGCACCACCGGAAGCCGATCGAAAGATCGATCGGTTGTCGATCGCCATCCAGGCCGCCGCCAAACTATCCCCCTCGGAACTGCTGTTATTGCAGGACGCGATCGCGGGATTGTCCCAAGCTCTTAGGGAGCAAGCCCCCGCTCAAACCCAAGAAAACCGCTCCCTAAGTTGTGGAAAAGCCGAAAAATCGGCACAACCGAGCGGTGGATATTTCGAGCTAAAAA
>NZ_JAZAQF010000077.1:0-526 GCF_043235035.1 Limnothrix redekei LRLZ20PSL1
CGTATGGCCCCAGCCTGGTCACCAGCCATGCAGCAGCAGGTCAGTGAACTGGTTGCAGGTTTGCGTAACCAACTGCATTGGTTCACCAACCCGCATGACCATCTAAGTGTCAACTATTGGCCCCGATTCCCTGCTGGTCACTTCCCGAATGGCAAGTTTTATCACCTGAACTCGAGGTTCAAAGCTCCTGATGACATTGATGACACAGGTTATGCACTTTCTCTTTGGGGGCCAGATTTGATTGATGTTGAAGCCCTCACGAACAAGATTATTCCGTACTGTCAGGGTGTTACCAGGAAGAATGGGAAAACACCACCAGTGCTAGCCAAGCTCCCTGCATACAATACCTGGATGGGGCACCACATGGCTGTGGACGTGGATGTATGCGTGCTGGCAAACTACCTGCCGCCTGTCCTTGCCTTGCGCAAAGACCTGAACCTATATGATGTGGCTAGACGATCCGGAAGCCCTGATTTATTTGAATAATTGGCTGGCGCGTGAGGCTCCGCAACGGACGATCGCCGTG
>NZ_JAZAQF010000063.1:0-1235 GCF_043235035.1 Limnothrix redekei LRLZ20PSL1
GTGCCCGTTGCTGAGATCGACTACATCCAAACTGAGGTCAACGGGGTTATTCAGACGATCATGCTGTTTCCAGTTGAAATACCGGAGGTCACCGTTTCATGAGTGCGTTCATTTGGATTGGCGATCGCTTTTTGAATCTCGACTGGATCCGGCAGATCCATGCTGAAGCAAAAACTGGCGAGCTGACCATCATTTGGGCCGATGGGGACACCCTGAACCTCAGCGGCACGATGGCCGTGGGCTTGTTCCATGCGCTCAAGGAACGGTGCGAGGGGAAAAACCTGGCGGTGGAAGTGATGCAAGATTTGCATACCGCTCTACCCGACTGGTTCCAGGAGCTTTGGGGAGTAGGCCAGTATTCGGAACCAGTGGATCTTGAGGACGGCATTCTAGACGAACTTGAGTTTTAGACATGCCCCAATCTTGCTCGGTCTGACTCACCGGGCAAGCTTGGGGCAGCGTCCAAACCTGCTCCAACCGTCTGGCGATCGCGCTTAGGGCTTGAAGGAAGAATCGAGCTTTCGCGCTCTTAAGCGTTCATAGGCTCGGCGCGATCAATTGACGGTTTAACCCACGCAACCGGCCCATAACCAAAAGCCGGTAAATGCCTCAAGAGGGAATTGAGCTGGGCATAGTCCCTGGCTTTTGGGTGATTCATAGGCTCGGCGCGTGGGATAAATTAACACCCAATCATGCCATGAGAATTGTTGGCCTTGACGTAAGTAAGTCCTCGGTCACCGCTTGCGTCACAGACTCTAGACCGGCTGAACCTCGACAATTTTATTACGATGCAAAATTCCTAAGTTTGCCTGCCAACGCGGCCGGCATCAGGGCCTTAATCGACCTGGGGGCCGATGTGGCCGTCATGGAACCCACGGGAGTGAACTATTCAAAACTGTGGGGAACTCAGCTCGCCCGTGCCGGTGTGCGGGTGGTGCTGGTGGGGCATAAGGAACTTCGGGGTTATCGTGCGGGCCATCTCGGATTGCCCGATAAAGATGACGATGCCGACTCTCTGGCCCTGGCCTGCTACTACTGGGACTATTGCGACTCACCACGGCGGTTTGTGTCCGATCGCACTGAGGCGATCGTGCAAATCAGGCGGCTAGTGCTGCGGCTGTGTCATCTGAACCGGGTGCAATCTCCGATCATTAACCGATTGCGTCAGGATCTCGCGTGGCAATTCCCAGAGGTGGCCCATGTCAAATCAAAGCGGGTTTTGCTCTCAGATTTGC
>NZ_JAZAQF010000064.1:0-1235 GCF_043235035.1 Limnothrix redekei LRLZ20PSL1
GTGCCCGTTGCTGAGATCGACTACATCCAAACTGAGGTCAACGGGGTTATTCAGACGATCATGCTGTTTCCAGTTGAAATACCGGAGGTCACCGTTTCATGAGTGCGTTCATTTGGATTGGCGATCGATTCCTGAATTTGAACTGGATCCGGCAGATTCAGGTAGACGAAGAAACCGGCGAGCTGACCATCGTTTGGTCAGATGGCGATCTCCTAATCCTCAGTGGAGCGATGGCCGTAGGGCTGTTCCGGGATTTAAAGGAACGGTGCGCCGCCAAAAATCGGGCGCTGGATGTCGTAACAGACCCGAAATTCGAGTCACCCGATTGGTTCTATGAACTTTGGGGTTCAAGTCAATATCCGGGGCCAGTGGATCTTGGAGACGACATCCTAGACGAATTTGAGTTTTAGACATGCCCCAAACTTGCTCGGTGAATCAGACCGGGCAAGCTTGGGGCAGCGTCCAAACCTGCTCCAACCGTCTGGCGATCGCGCTTAGGGCCTAAGTAAAGAATCGAGCTTTCGTGCTCTTAACAGTTCATAGGCTCGGCGCGATCAATTGACGGTTTAACCCACGCAACCGGCCCATAACCAAAAGCCGGTAAATGCCTCAAGAGGGAATTGAGCTGGGCATAGTCCCTGGCTTTTGGGTGATTCATAGGCTTGCTGTGTGGGGTCAACCAACACCCATTCATACCATGCGAATTATTGGTATTGACGTAAGCAAGGCATCGGTCACCGCTTGCGTTACAGACACCAGACCGGCCGAACCTCGACAATTTTATTACGATGCAAAATTTCTGACCCTGCCCGCCAACGCGGCCGGCATTCGGGCCTTGCTCGACTTGGGGGCCGATGTGGCCGTCATGGAACCCACGGGGGTGAACTATTCAAAACTGTGGGGAACTCAGCTCGCCCGTGCCGGTGTGCGGGTGGTGCTGGTGGGGCATAAGGAGCTGCGGGGTTATCGTGCGGGCCATCTCGGATTGCCCGATAAAGATGACGATGCTGATTCTCTGGCCTTGGCCTGCTACTACTGGGACTATTGCGACTCACCACGGCGGTTTGTGTCCGATCGCACTGAGGCGATCGTGCAAATCAGGCGATTGGTGCTGCGGCTGTGTCATCTGAACCGGGTGCAATCTCCGATCATTAACCGATTGCGTCAGGATCTCGCGTGGCAATTCCCAGAGGTGGCCCATGTCAAATCAAAGCGGGTTTTGCTCTCAGATTTGC
>NZ_JAZAQF010000069.1:0-27654 GCF_043235035.1 Limnothrix redekei LRLZ20PSL1
GATTGAGCAAGGACTATGAGTTGTATTCGGAGACGAGTGAAGGGATGATCTATGGCTGCTTAATGCATTTGATGGTGAGAAGATTGGCTGCTCTAGATGCTTAATAATTGATTTATAAATCAGCTCTAAGAGGACATCGATTACAAGCAATCATACAAATGATGTCTGAGTTTCTTGACGAGCTACAAACTCCCGAAATATATCCCATTGTGGATTCAATTTGCTTGACCGCATGTTTAACGTCGTTTCCTTTAAATTCAACATAGATCAGCTTATTATTGGGCAAGGTCACTAGTTGATCGCAGCGAATACCTTCCCTGATGACACACCCATCAATATCAATAACCTTAATCAGAAGCTGTCTGGGGTTCTTTAAGGTTAGCTTTGCTTTGCTGTTTTTGGATTTGGGGTCACTCAGAGAAATGGTTTTCCCTTCATATTCTCGAGTACATTTTGGAAAATCCATGATCCCTACTCAATATCCAGTAGTTGATCAAACTGAATGGCTAGCTCCTCAGAAATTGAGTCAATGATTTGAGCATCAATTAACTGAGTTTCTGGATCAATAATATTGCGAGCTTTGCCATCAACGACATGATAGGCAGCAACATCATCAGGATCAAGAATCTGAGAGGCTGGTATAACTTTGAGAACTTGGTCATGATGCCCATCCTTGCTCAAAATTCCCGCCTGAATCAAGTTGTTAAATGAAGTCAGGATATAAGGACTGTGGGTTGTCAGAAAAAATCTGAATTGATTGGACTTGGCATTGTAAGCAGTGACAATGAAATTTACTATGTCTCGCTGAGCGCTTGGAAACAGATGCGCTTCAGGTTCTTCAATATAAATTGAAAAACCTAATGAAGTAGTTGTTGTACTACTAAAAGCAGGAGAAAATAACAAGCTCTCTAAAATCAAGATCAAAGGCAGAGTTTCTTGCTGACCTGAGGAAGAATGGGATAATTTCACAGCCCTTCCATCTGAAGACTCAATATAATCCTTGCCTTGATGGCGTATATATTCACCTGACAAAATTCGAGATTTCAAATAAGCGAATTCCAAAAACAAAGCATCAGTGTCTCGGTCTTCAAACTCATGACCTGATTTGACAGCGAAATTTCTTGCCTGTTCATAGTATCGCCCAAATTGTACAAGAAGAGGATCAATTGTTAGATCTTTAGACAGAAAACTGAAAATATTGTTGTCATAGATTGCAAACAGTGAACGACCCGCAGGAATAAATAGCTGATCAAATGCCGCCTCTGTGTTTAGCTTTTCCGAAGTCTTTGTTAGAAATTCAATTTGAGCTTGAGGATAAACGCCTAGTCCTGACTCTCTGATGACTTTCCAAAAAGAAGGAGAGTCTTCAACTTCGCCGATGATATTTTTTGCCTCAGATAGTGCCTTTCTATAAAAGTCTGAATAAGCTAAATCCAGTTTAGAAACACGTCTTCCAATAAATTTTCGATTAATTGTAATGTATTCACTGTTTAGTGAATACTGAATGGCGAATTCTAATTTTCCCCAAGACCCCAAGGGAAAATATTGCTCAAATAAACCTTTCATTTTTCTGTCGAATTTTGGCTTTGATTCTAGATTAAAGCCGGCAAGAAAGATTTCTTGAATAAAGCTTCGGAAATAGAACAGTAATTTGGCAATAATGCTCTTTCCGCTAGCTTGTGGGCCAATCAAAAGATTGATTTTTTTTGGAATAATTTCAATATCTTGTAAGCCAGCGAAGCCTTGAATGATTAACTTTTCCATAATTAATGACTCATTATATTGAATGGATTCAAATCAGTTTAGTGAATGATTGTCACAGAAACTGGACTTCTTCGTAAATCATTCCTAGAGAAGCGGTCAGATCCAGCGATTCGAGGTGAATTGAGATCGCCCCCCAATCGGCTTCCGGGTCTGGGTCAACGGCGGGATAGGAAGTCAGAACCCATTGGTTTAGCGGATTTCGAGCATAGCGATCGACGCTGATTTGGGTGGCATCAATTAATAGATATTCCTGCAATGAGGGTAGCCGCCGATAGGCTTTGAACTTGTCGCCGCGATCGAACCCGGCCGTGCTGGGAGATAGCACTTCAATAATTAGCTTGGGATGGCTAATCAGGCTGGTGGCCTGGCGATCGCGCTGATCGCAAGTGACAACCCCATCGGGATAAAAATAGGGGCCCGCCGCGCTGATTTGCACCTTGGCATCGGCCATGTAGGTGTGGCAACCCGTGCCCCGCAACTGCCCCCGCAACCAACTGGCAATGTTGAGGGCGATCGCATTGTGGGCCAAAGTTCCGCCCACCATGGCGTAGGCGGCCCCGTGAAAATATTCATGGCGCACCGACTGCTCGGCTTCCCAGGCCAAGTAGTCGGTGGGACTCATGAGCAATCGATCGAAATTAGCAACCATGGCGATCGCCAGGAGATGGGGATCCGGTTGGGAGCAACAGGCGGCACTCCCAACCGATTGCCTGATGTTAGTCGCCCGTAATCGACAGTTCCGCCACCCAAATTCGGGGGCAAGTGCCGCCGGGGAGCACCTCGGCCTCGGGTTCCACACAGATGATCGACTTCAGCAGGTCGTGGATGTCGCCCGCGATCGTGGCGGACTCGATGCTGACCCGATCGCCCCGTTTCACCATCCAGCCATCAAAGGGCAGCGAGAACGATCCCTCCAGGGCGTTCACCCCCGCGTGCAGCGCGGTCACATCGTCCACCAAGATCACCTGCTCGGCATCGGCCAAGCGCAGGTCACCCGGTTGGTTCGAGAACACGTGCCAGTAGCCGGGGCTGACCGTCACCTTTGCGCCCATGTTGGCGTGGCCCGTGGGTTGTGCGCCCAGGCGTTTGGCGGTTCCGGCGCTGTGCAGGAAGTTGGTCAGTTGCCCATCGGTGATCAGCGGGATGCGGCGGGTGGGTGTGCCTTCGCCGTCAAACCAGCTTGCGCCAATGTTGCCGGGGTGGTGTTCGTCGTCCGCCAGCGACAGGATCGACGCGGCCAGGGTTTGCCCCAGCGAATCCGGCGTGGAAAGGCTTTGTTTATCCAAAATGCTCTGGGCGTTGAACAGATTGGAAAAGGCTCCCAGCAAGCTGAGGAAAGCTTCTGGCGAAAAGACGATCGGATATTTGCCCGACTGAATTTTGTCGTAGTTCAGGTGGCTGAGGGTTTTTTCGGTGGTTTCTTGCAGGCAGCCTTCTAGGTCGAGGCTGTCGAAGCTGCGGGCCATGCGGAATGCGCCGCCGCTCCGGGGTTTGCGCCCTTCCTGCTCGGTTTTGGCGTAGAGATACATGGAGGCGATCGAGCGGGCCTCGTGCCGCAGGGCCCCTTCGCTGTTCAGATAAAACCGCTCCGTGTCGCTTTGGGAGAGGCCGTTGTAGGGCACGGAGGTGATTGCCGGGTGGGCATCCAGCAGCCGTTTTTCGGCATCGGCTAGGGCTGTGATCAGGGTGTTGATCGGGGCGGGCGGGGCCATGTCGCTGGTGTTGCCATCGATCGGCTGGGTGGCTTCGGGACTGAAGTCCGGCACGTTGTCCGTGGCTCCGAAGGCGCTGGCCTCACTGGCGGTGCGCAGGGCCAGCTCCAGCCCGGCCCGATCGATGTCGGTGGTGGAGGTGATGCCCACGCGCCCGTCTTGGCTCCAAACCCGCACGGTCACGCCCGATCGCTGGGAGGCTTTCACCTGTTCCGGCTCGCCGTCGCGCACTTTGACGCTGGTTTCATCGACGGATGATCCATACAAATCAAATTGTTTGATGCCCAAATTGGTTGCCAAATCGCGGGCATCCGTTGCCAATTGTTCAATTGAAATTGCCACGACTTAGCGACCTCCCACGGTAATTGCATCCACTTTGATGTGGGGTTGACCCACGGTGACATAGACACTGCCACTGACCGATCCACAGAACCCCGGCGAGAGGGCCAAATCATTGGAGGACATGGAAATTTTCTGCATGATTTCCACGGCTTCCCCAATCAAGGTTGCGCCCTTCAAGGGTTTGGTGAGCTGCCCATTTTCAATTAGGTAAGCTTCATCCACACCGAAGTTAAATTGACCGGTGGGGCCGACACTGCCGCCGCCCATCCGCTTGCAATAAATGCCGCGATCGATCGAGCCAAACAACTGATCGATCGAGAATTCGCCCGGGGCAATGTAGGTGTTCCGCATCCGTGAGGCGGCGGCGAAGGTGTAGCCCTGACGGCGGCCGCTGCCGGTGCGGGGATGGCCTGTTTTCACAAAGCCCGCGCGATCGGAAATGAAGTTTTTCAGAATGCCATTTTCAATCAGCAAGGTGCGCTGCACCGGCATTCCTTCATCGTCCATATCCAAAGTGCCGAAGGCGTTGTCACTCAAGCCTTCATCCCAAGCGGTCAAATTTTCATGGGCGATTTTTTCGCCTTTCTTGTCCCAAAATGGTGTGGTTTTGCGTTCCACTTGGGTGGTTTCCAGCAGGTGGCCGCAGGCTTCGTGGAAGATCACGCCGCCAAAGGCATTGGCCATCACCACAGGATAGTTACCCGATTCCACATAGTCGGCGTAGAGCATTTTGCCCGCCGATTCAGCAATGCCACTGGTGAAGGTTTCGTAGTCCCAATCTCGCAAGAATTGGGGATTGCTGGCATCGCCGGCCCGCTGACCAATGGACGATCGATTGGCCCCATCGGCACAGAGCAGGCTCGACCCCACCGATTGGGTCAGGCGAATGTCGTGGGCAAACACGCCATCACTGGCGGCTACCAACACTTCTTGCCAGTCGCGAAAATAGCTCGATCGCCGCGATTGCACATGGCTGCCTTGCTTGGCCAGCGCATCGTTGGCCGCCAACAGCACCTCGCCCATTTCCTTCATGGAACTGCATTGACCCAACCAAGCATCCTTGCCCTTGGTGGCCACGTAGTCCCGCAGGGGTTCTAGGTTCACTTCGGGGATGTAGGCATTGGGGCCCGGCAGGCTCAACCCCAGGATTGCCAGGGCTTTTTCCAGAGCCGATCGCAACCCGGCAAAGGTCAGATCATTGGTGCTGACGTAGCAGTCGGCATGGCCGCGAAACACGCGCACCCCCGCGCCGGTGGCCAGTCGGGGGGCAATGCTGGTGATGGCATCGTCTTCGGCCAGGCAGTTGATGTAGTTGCTGCGTTCCAGGAAAAATTCCACAAAATCGGCTCCGGCGGCGCGCCCCCAACCCAGCAAGGTCGAAAGGGGCGATCGCCAGCTTTCATCGAAGCGATCGACCGTGGGCAGGTAACGCAACTCGGGCACATCCCGAGACAGCAGCAAAGTTGGAGCCATGTAATGATTCCTCAAACGGTGCGAAGGGCAGCAAACAGAATTAGGGGTTGCTCAAGGGGGCTAGGGTCTGTCGTCATTTCTCGATGTGAGGCTGAAACCGTTGATCTTTCATGCCCCCCAATTGTTGTAACAAGATGCTCAAGCCCCTTGCTCCCCACGAGCCGCTAGTTGTAACAAGATGCTCAAGCCCCTTGCTCCCCACGATCTGCTAACGGCAGATCCGAGGTTTCGGGCGAAACGACGACAGTTCCTAACCCCAGGAAACCGCTGACAATCTTTTGCTGGGGCTTGGGTTTTAAGAAACGTTAAGCCCCGGTTCTCAGTCTAGCAAAGCGATGTCGTAGCAGTGTTTGGGCTGGGGGTGGTTGCACTCAGGTCATTCCCAGTGACTTTCAAAGGATTCAGCGGCAAAATTCAACAAAACGGTTCAACTGGGGTTTTGAGTGATGGCATATCCCGATCGAATGGTTCCCGGCCCTGGTCAAGAATCCGTGTGGGACTACCCCCGGCCGCCACGCTGGGAAGATTCCAGTAAGCAAATTCGGGTGGAGTTCAATGGCGTGGTGATTGCCGAAACCCATCAAGCGAAACGGGTTTTGGAAACTAGCCATCCGCCGGTTTATTACATTCCCCCTGAGGATTTGCGGCAGGAATATTTTGAGCTGATTGCCCGATCGACCTTTTGCGAGTGGAAAGGGGTCGCCCGGTATTACAGCATCCAAGTGGGCGATCGCCGGGCCGAGGCCGCCGCTTGGTTCTATCCCGCGCCGACTCCCGCCTTTGCCGAGATCCAAAACTACGTGGCGATTTACCCGAGCTATGTGGATGCTTGCTATGTGGATGGCGAGCAAGTGCAGGCCCAACCTGGTGATTTTTATGGCGGCTGGATCACGTCCGAGATTGTCGGCCCTTTTAAAGGATCGCCCGGCACTTGGGGATGGTAAGGATGCCAGAGCGGGCGGGCAGCTCATTCCGTTTATCCCGTTCATGAAGCGTGAAATTCGTAACGATTTCCGAAGTGCTTTTTAATACAAACACTGCTTGCCAAGAAATGAGTTATGAATGCTGAATCGCGCAGTTCAAAGCTCCAAAAGATTGACTGGTAAGATTTTTTGCGTCTGAGCCTGTGCGATCGCCCCCAGAATCTATACGGAGAACAGCAGTAGGCTTTGCCGGGGACTCTCAAAAAAATTGAGTAATCTCCGTAAATTCTCGGAAAAAAGTTGCTATACTCAAACCCAAGGCAAAACACTAACTCAAACTTCTTGCAAGTTCCTTGGGAAGTTGCTGAATGAGGGTTTAGGGTCAATTGCCTCAATGCCGTTGCCATTCCCCAAAAGGGGTGGGCGTTTTGAGTTGAAGTGTGGGGTCATCGTCAGCAACGCCCTTGCGGAATTGCGGTTTAGCCGGCCAGTTCTTGAGTTCAAAATCTTGGGTTCATAAGATCTTGGGTTCATAAGGTTCTGCGTCCTCAACCAGCCTCCGCAAATGAGCCGTTGATCACGATGGTCGCCAAGGCTCTCCCACTCATCAGGTTCGCTCAGGCGACTTTTGCATCTACACAGTCTCCGCCAAAGTTCGGGTTCATTCCCTTCTTCTGCATCTGCCAAGCTGTATCTGCCTGGAGTTGGCCTGCCCGATCGAACCGTGAATGCAGGCCCGACTCCTCCATTAATTGCGATCGATTGTTCAGGCGATCGCAAGCTCTGATTCTGCCTCTCAATCGGGGTGCATCGTGCATCTACCGCATCTCACTTTGTCTGCCATCTGAGGAACTGGCCCCGCGATCAACCTCGATCGACCCTCAACTGTTGACCGTCAGGGTGCATAACAGGGCGATCGGGTGCTTCGTTCAAGGGGCCTCAGTCCCAGCTAAATCATGGCTCAGTCAGCGTTCTGATTGCATTCAAAGCCATTAAGACCCAGGAAATCGGAGTGAAATCTTAGGCACATTCACCCGCTTTTTCGGGATCCGTGGCTTGACCCAGGGAAGCAAATCGCCATCGAGTTTTACTCGGTGGCGTTTTTTTTCGAGTTGCGATTGGTGAAGGGACAGAACTCGCGCTACAGTGACGGGAACTCACGGACTTAGGAAATGTCTAAACGACCGATCCTAAGCCCGTAATTGCGCAAGTAACCAACTCAGACAAGGGATGTAGATCCCTGGCTTTGTTGTGCCTATGGTTCAAAAATTCATATCTGACACTGTTCAAACCTTCTCTAAAAATTAGACAATTCTGAGACTCAATAACTCAGCTCAAGAATCAATGTTGACAATCCTAAATTCTTGGTTAATCACTCTCAAAAAATGCCTTCAATTGTTCTCGATTTTGCAAAACTGGGTCAATCAAGCCCACTTCATGGGGATTTCTTCAGTCAACCTCTTGATTTATGGAATGGCTGGCCTACCCGTTGTACTGCTGTTGCATTGGCTAGCCAAATATGTCGTCAATATTCCCTTTTTTGATGGTTGGATGATCGGAGTTTATTTTCATGCTTGGAAGCATGGGAATATAACGCTTGAAAGTTTGTTTGCTCAACACAATGAAAGTCGCAAATTTTTTCCACGCCTAATACTTGTTGGATTAGCAGAATTAACTCACTGGAACGCTGCTTACGAAGTGGGCCTAACGATCACGCTTCTATTACTCATTTTGTTGGGTATTCATCGCCTGCTCAGATTTTCAATTCCTAATGAACCAAGACTCATCGCTGTTGCCACCGCAGTAATTGCCGCAATTCTTTGTAGTCCATTGCAGTATGAAAATTTGCTGTGGGGTTTGCAATACATCATGTTTGTGACACCTGCTTGCTTGGTGGGCATGTTGTTGTTGATGCGGGGCGATCGACCCCGATGGCAAATTTTTCTGATTATGGTGAGTTTGGCGTGGTTTGCTACCTTCACATTTGCCAATGGCATGACCTTTTGGTTAATTTCTTTAATTCCGATCGGTTTTAGAATTTGGCAACAACCTAATCGCAAGGTATGGGCCTTTCTTTTGGGTTGGCTGGCCTGCTTTTCTGGGACGTTGATTTTTTATTTTCATGGCTATGTGAAGCCACCCGATTCGCCAAGTTTGTTGTCGGGCTTAGAAAATCCATTCAAGTTGGTGCAATATTTTTTGGGTTTTCTGGGTGCGCCCTTGAGCTTTTCTGATCAGCAATTGGCTCAGGTCTTGGGAGCCTTTGCCCTGATCGCTTTTGTGGGGGGCGTGGCTGTTTATGCTTGGAGTGCTTGGCAACGATTTCAGAAATCAGGCGATCGCCCAAATTTCTACAGCACCTTGATGGCCATGATCCCTTGGCTATCTTTGGGCAGCTATAGCCTTTTGAGCGGAACTATTACGTCATTGGGGCGAGTGGGATTTGGAATTGAGCAGGCATTTTCTCCGCGCTATATTACGGTTTCTAGTTATTTGTGGGTTGCTATTACTGGGTTGATTGTCACTAGTCTGAGTCAAAGTGATTTATACGCTCTGAAGCCTGCGCAAGGGATTGCTGCTGAAGCCGATCCAACAATCACCTCTGGAATGAGTTCTAGAGCTAGTTTCAACAGTCTGAAAATTAACCAATTTTGGCGCTGGCTCTCTTGGGGAGCTGCCTTTTTGCTAGGGGTGTGGCTGATTTTGGAATCGAATAGCTACCGCGCTGGTTTGGGAGGAATGCAAATCTTGAATCGACAATTACGGTTGGGTAAAGCCTGTATCACTTTATTTCCCGTTGTTTATGATGCATTCGGTTTGCAGCAGATTCACCCGGATTTGCAATTTTTGAGGCAATATTTGCGACCGCTGAATGATTTGGGGGTGATTAATCCTCCTTTGATCGAAGCGCCCAATTTGGCAGCTTTTGGCTCCCGGGATTTGGCGGGTGTGGCTGAAGGACAGTGGGATAGCTGGACTTGGCAATCAAAGGTGGTTTTGAAGGATCAACAACGCCCCGTGAGTCATCCTGAATTGCCCCATTGGGTGGCGAAGGGGTGGGCGATTTTGCGGCGATCGGGGCGATCGGCCGATGTGGTGATTCTGGCGGCGCGGGATCCCAAAACTCAGGTCGATCGCCCGATCGCCCTCGCTTGGGTAACGGAATCGCGGCCAGATGTGGCCCGCAAGCTTGGGGCTGATTTTCGGGTTTCGGGTTGGCAAGCGGCTTTCACGCCGGAGGAATTGCCAGCGGAGCCAACGGAGTTGAGTGCTTGGGCCTTTGATACCAATCAGGCGCGGGCCTATCGCTTGCCCAATCAGTTTTGGTGGCCGGGTCGGGGAGCCGTCGAGACCCCAGGATCCAAAACCCAAAAGGCTCAAGCTGTTCCCTAGGACTGAGAGGCCACCAGAACCACCCCGGTCATAATCAGTCCAACGCCGATGAGTCGGGCGATCGGGAGGGATTCCCCAAAGGCCACCACCCCGATCAGCACCGTGAACACGTAGATCAGGGAAACGGAAGGGGCGGCAATGCTGAGCTTAACCCGGGTCAACAGCAGGATATAGGCGATCGCCCCGAGGCCATAGGCCGTCAGCCCCGCCACCAGTTCCCAAGTGGTGATCATGGACAGCAAGTGACTGAGCCAGTTGTCGCCGGTCACTTTGCCCAAGCGCAGGGCCCCTGCTTTTAGCAAAAATTGCCCCACCACGCTGGCCACAATTGACCCCAACAGCAAACCCAATTCCTGAATCGTCACTGACTGCGCTCCTGGCCCTGCAGGGCTGAGATCTTAACTTGACCCATAAATTCAAATGCTAGGATACGGTGCAATTCCATCGATCGCGATCGGTTAGGAGCCTGCTTTCGCCTGTGCCTTCCAACGTTTCACACAAGCCTTCTCCCCGTCGTCCCCGATCGGGAGTTCGCCCCTTGCCCCGATCAACACCCGCCCCATCTCCCCCGATCGAGCCTCCCAGCCCGGGCCTGTGGCGTTTGGTCGTTGGAGCGGGGCAAATTACCGGCGGCACCCTATTGACCGTCACCATGCTGGGCAGCGCCGCCGTGGCCGGAGCCTTGGTGGGTTTGGCCGTTAGCTTCCGCAACCTACCGGACGTGCGGATTCTGCAAACCTACACCCCCAGCGAAACCAGCTATATCTACGACATCAAAGGGCGTGTGCTGGCCAGCTTGCACGACGAAGCTAACCGGGTCGTTGTCCCCCTGAATCAAATCTCGCCCCACCTCAAGCGAGCCGTCATCGCGATCGAAGACAGCAGCTTCTATCAGCACCCTGGCATCAACCCCGGCAGCATCATGCGGGCCCTGGTCACCAACCTGGAGCGAGGGCGCACCTCCGAAGGTGGCTCCACCCTGACCATGCAGTTGGTCAAAAACCTGTTTCTGTCACCCCAGCGCCGAATTAGCCGGAAGGTGGCCGAGGCGGTTTTGTCGCTGCGCTTGGAACAAATCCTGAAAAAGGACGAAATTCTAGAGCTATATCTCAATCAAGTCTATTGGGGCCACAATAACTACGGCATTGAAACCGCCTCCCGCAGCTACTTTGGCAAGGCGGCCGCTGATTTGAACCTGGCTGAGAGCGCCATGCTGGCGGGCCTGATCCAAGCTCCCGAGGATTACAGTCCGTTTCTGAACTTCGAGCGAGCGAAGCAACGTCAGGCGATCGTGCTGGGGCGAATGCTGGACTTGGGCTGGATCACGCCCGCCGAAGAATTGGCCGCCCGCAATCAACCCTTGAATTTAGGTAAAAGCACTTCCTTCCAGTCCAGCAAGCTGCCCTACGTAACCGAGGCGGTGACCCAAGAACTGAAGAAGCGCTTCCGGCGTGAAGATCTGTTCAAGGGGGGAATGCGGATTCAAACCACCGTGGACTTTGATTTTCAGACCATGGCTGAGGCCACCGTCAGCGCGGCCCACGCTCGGATGCGATCGCGCGGGTTGCGAGCGGATCAAGTGGCCCTGGTGGCGGTGGATCCGCGCACTCACTTTGTCAAGGCCATGGTGGGCGGTGTGGACTATCGCAAGAGCCAGTTCAATCGGGCCATTCAGGCCATGCGCCAACCAGGATCCGCCTTCAAGCCCTTTGTGTATTACGCGGCCTTTGCCACCGGCCGCTACACGCCCAATTCCGCCGTGAATGACACACCCGTCAGCTACAACGATGGGGGCGTGATGTATCGGCCCAAAAACTACGGGGGCGGTTTTTCCGGCTCGGTTTCGATTCGGCGGGCCTTGGAAATTTCGTTGAATATTCCTGTGGTGCGCCTGGGCCAGGAAGTGGGGCTGAACAAGGTGATTGAAACCTGTCGGCTGTTGGGTTTCCAAAGCCCGCTGGAGCCGGTGCTGTCCTTGCCGTTGGGGTCGGAGGACGTGACCCCATTGGAAATGGCGGGAGCCTATGCCACGTTTGCCAATAATGGCTGGCATTCGGACACCACGTTTATTGTGCAGGTGACTGACAGCAGCGGGAAAGTGCTCTTAGACAACACGCCCCGGCCGCAACTGGTGCTGGATCCTTGGGCGACGGCAACCCTCACGGATACGCTGCGGGGGGTGATTACCAACGGCACGGCTAAGACGGCCAATATTGGCCGGCCAGCGGCGGGCAAAACGGGCACAACGGACTCAGAGCGGGATATTTGGTTTGTGGGCTATGTGCCGCAACTGTCGGTGGCGGTTTGGGCGGGGAATGACAATTACCGCCCGATCGGCTACGGGGCCACGGGGGGCAGCTATGTGGCTCCCATCTGGCGGGAGTTTATGCTGAAGGCGCTGCAAGGCGTGCCGGCGGAAGATTTTCGGAAGCCTTGGGAGTTCCAAAAACCCTAGAATCTCTCGGATTCAGGATCTCTCGGATTAGGATCTTGAAGGCTAATTAACGATCTTCGATCGGGTCTTCAAAACCCTGATTCCGCCTTGGCGAGAGGATGGGCCCAAGGGTCTTCATCGGCCTCATTGAGGTTTGAGCTTGATTCTGGTTTGAGCTTGATTCTGGTTTGAGCTTGATTCTGGTTTGAAGTTTGATTCTGGTTTGAAGTTTGATTCTGGTTTGAGTTTGATTGAATTCAGATGCCGCTTGATGCTGCATTGAGACAACCTTGTGGTGGGTATTCGATTTTTTTCGATTTTTGAGGAGTAAAGCGATGGTACGGCGTTTTCTGGGGCGATCGGGCATGGGAGCGATCGGGGCGGTGGCCCTTCTGTATGGCGGTGTTTTGGGCTTAGGTCAGCCCGTGACGGCGGAAACGGCCCCGCCTCGGCCACCGGCTGCTGGCCAATGCCAGTGCGCTTGTCCCTGTGCCGCTGGTCAACAGCCCGCCAGCCCGCCAGCCCGTCCCCAAACCCCCACCCCCGCACCGGCCCGCGCCGTGCCCAACAGCCCCAACACGCGTGCCGAAGCGAACCGGCTGCCCTTACCAGCTCGTTTTCCATTGCCCGCCTCGCGCTTGGCCCTCAAGGATGGCAAGGTGACTGTGCGGTTAGTGAATTTCACCAATGCCAAGGTGGCCTTTGAGGTGATTGGCGTAACGGGCGATCGCCTGTTGACCGGTCAGCTAGACTCTCCCGATCGCGCCACCAGCGTTTTGGAGATGTTGCCCACCCCGAGCAATTTGGTGTTGTATCGGGCCGATCGCGGTTTTCTGTTGGCCCGCCCCACCGTGACCCCCCAAGGCGATCTGGAACTGGTGTTAACCGCCACCGACAATATTGATCACGATGTGAACTACGTGAACGTGACCGAACAGGGCGAAGTGTATTTGTACTAAACGGGCAGCGGCCCATGGGTTTGACCATTGGCCTTGACCGGCGGACTAGACGAACTAAATCACTGAGTTGGTTGAGTCCATCGGCTGGGTCAATGGTTGAGTACATGGGCTGGGTCAATGGTTGAATGCATGGGCTGGGTCAATGGTTGAATGCATGGGCTTGGCTAACGTTTTTGTTGATGAGTTGATGCTCTGTTTGATATTTCTTCTGGTTGATTTTTCTGTTTGATACTTCTGTTGATGTTGGTTGCTAGAAGGGGTCGCCAGTCTCTAGCTCGCGGGCGCTGGACTGAGGCAGGCCGATCGATTGCGGACGAATTGCGGATTTTATGAGCAACGAAAATCGTTTGGTAGTGTCAACGGACAGGATCGCCCAACTGCGGGTTGAGTTAGCAGAATATCCCACTGCTTTGGAGGCCCTGGCAGAGATTGAAGATTGTGAAGGGGATCTCGAAGATGCGGCGATCGCCCTGGCCATTCGGGCCGGCCAACAGCCCGATCGCAGCGATGGCTGGTTGGAAGGCTTGGCCAAGCGATGTCGTGCCCGGCTCTGTGTGCAAGAACCGGTTCGCCAATCCCTAGCCCAAGGGGCGATCGCAGCCACCCTGGGCTATTTGGATGATCAGCCCCCCTGTCCGGCCGTGTTGCTGTTGCCCGTGGTTTTGTGGGTCAGCCATCAAGGAGTTGAAACCTTTTGTCGGCCCCTCGATCGGCCCAATTTGCCCGAGAGTTAATTGCAAAACATCGAAAAAGCGGTTTTGGCCGTTTCGGCCGCCGCTCGTTGTTGGGGCTTTCGGTGGTGGGCGCGGCCAGTTTCGCCTGAAATCCCCATAATCATTAACAAATCATCCAATCATCATTCAATTGTCCATAAAATCGTTAGAAAATCATTTAATCGTCTGATCGTCCCTGGTTTTGATCATCCATGATGCTGAAGAGCCAGGGATGATCTCTTAGATGATCTCTCAATGGTCAGATCTGATCATGGATGATGGAGAGGGTTGCATCGACCAAGGCCAAGGCAAGCTGCGAATTCAGAATTCTGCGTCGCCAACACCCCGAACCCCGATCGACCCAACCCGCTCAGTGTTTTCAGGATTTTCAGGCCCTGCATATACCTGCGTTTGCATAAGGAGACGATCGTGGCGACAGACAGCCCCAAGGTGCAATTTGGCCCTCAGCGTTGGTATTCCAGCCTCACCATCAACGGCGAAGAGGTGGGATGGTGCACCAGTGAATTTGCTAACCAGTTGTCTGAGCTGTTCGATCGCGAAAAGAAACTAGAGGCGACTAACACCGTGTTGCGTTTAGCCTTCAAGCGCCTTTGTTCCGATATGGTGGCCAAAATGGGCGGCAACTCCCAACAGGTGGGCCAACTGATGTTGCGGTACTTGGAAACCACCATTCGCCCCACCAGTGGCCCCCGCGCCATTGCCTATCTGCTGCGCGATCGCCAAGCCGCCCTGGGCATGGGAAGCCAGGAATTTGTGCAATTTTGTGATTCCTATCGTCTTTCGCCTCCCGAGCTGAAGGATATTTACGAAGGGCGGCCGATTAATGACGGGCAGCTTAAAAACATTGCCCGAATTGTGGGGCGATCGGCGCAAGAACTGGCCGAAATTCGCGATGCTGGCGGTAGCAGCGACACCGATCGCCTGGCCAAAGATTTGGGACTCAGCCCCGCCGAACTCATGGAGTGGTTGAATCAATAGCCCAGCACAGCAGTCGTCGCACGGAGCCTCGATTTCTAATTGCCGAATTTTCGCCAAAATTTGGTATCTTCTTTAATCCCATGTCAGGGATTGCTCAACAAGCATGATCAATCCCACTCAGGGCTAATGAACCGAATTTTCCTTCGATGATTAGTCCTGGTTGGGAATGAGAAACCTAAGCGCAACCGGGGCACGGAACCGGGGCACGGAACGTGAACAATGGTCACAACTCGGCCCCACGGGGCTGTGCTTGGGAACAATTATGGGTTTAATTGAGCAACTTATCAGATATAAGAAAACCCACTTGCCAATTCTGAAAACCCAGATTTGGCAATGGCTTCAGGCATTTTGTTCCGAAGCGAATTAGCGGCCGAGGCGCAAGAAATTCACCGGACTAGCAGTAGCTATTGTGGTGGATATTAAGATTTTCTTCAGAATTCCCAGGGGATCTGATGAGTCGTCCATATCCGTTCTACGGTACTACTAGAGGGCTATGGTCAATGCGCAAAATCAGTGCTAAAACCGAAGCTCCAAAGCTTGCCCACGAAACTGTAGAAGCAGCTCTAAAGTTGCGATTTTAAGCAGCAATCTTGAGTTGCAATCTTGAGTTGAGATTCTGGGTCAAGATTCTGGGTCAAGATCCTGGGTCAAGATTACAAGTTGTAACTTGAAGCTGCAATTTTGGGCTGCGACTCTTGATTGCAACCTTTGGAAGCCTGAGTTTGATGACCGCTGACTGAGTTTGTGCCGACTAGGTTGCATTAACTGGGTTTGCATCATCAAGCTTGGACTATCAAAGATCAGTCAAAATCGCTCTGATCATGATGTTTGTTTGTTGTTTTGTAATTTGATGGATTGTTTGAAAACCAACATCACGATCGGGAGTGTTCCCTGCCAGGTCATCAATTCTTTTTGATTTTTGCGGTTCTGACCAACCGTGATTAATCGTGATTAACCGTGATCAGCTTGTGAACTACGCTGTTAACCGTTGCAATCAATCACTCATAATCAATTATTTGCAATTGATTATTGGCAATTTATGACTGCAATGAATTTCAAGAATCAATGACTGAAATGAATCACCGCTATTCAATAATTGCCATTCACAAATTACCATCAATAATTCAGTTTTAGTTTGATTGCTTGTTAAGCTTCGCCCTTTAATTTGTGTTTTTGAAGCACTAGGGAGGTTTGTGATGTTGGACTGTTGCGATCGAAGGACAGTGGTTCGCCCCCAACGACTCATGCACCGATCGGGAGGAGAATCAGCAAGATTGGTCATGGGCGAAAGTCGATCCACTGCGATCTTGGATCGATCGCGACCCCTAATCAAAGGAATGGTGATTTTGGCTTGGGGGCTGTTGGCGGTGGTGGAACCCTGGTCTTGGGTGGGTCGGGGTCAGCGCTTTGCCCTGGCCGGTTCTCCCGAGCAAAGTTGGTTAGTGCGATCGGCCGCCCAACAGCCAGCGCCCACCCCTCCAGACTCCGGCGGCCCCAGCCGGAGCCAGGGATCGGGCACACGCTAAGGATTTAGACAATTTCTGCCAGGCTCCGCTGATGAATCTTCGTCCTCAGACTGCTGCCAAGCTCGACATAGCTGTTAATATTGGAAATTGCCTTTTGTCTGGCAATGTCTAAAAGTTTGTTGAGTGGGGCGCGATCGGTGCGCGTGAAATCGCTCCTACACCGTAATTGCGCAGTGCCCGAGTGCTTACCCAGCGACCCGCCCATCAACAGCCCAACACACGATATCCTCAACCATGGCTAAGCGAGTTCAAGTAGTTCTGAGCAAAGACGTTAGCAAGCTGGGTAAGACCGGCGATTTGGTAGAAGTGGCTCCCGGTTATGCCCGCAACTACCTGCTGCCTCAGGGGGCAGCCGTTAACGTAACCCCTGGAATTTTGAAGCAAGTGGAGCGCCGCCGCGAGGCCGAGCGCCAACGCAAGATTGAAGAAAAACAACGCGCAGAAGCCAACAAAACGGCTCTGTCTACCGTGGGCACGCTGCGGATTGCCAAGTCGGTGGGCGAAGGCGATGCGATCTTTGGAACCGTGACCACCCGCGAAGTGGCTGACAAGGTGAAGGAATACGCCGGGATCGATTTGGATCACCGCGATATGACCCTGCCCGAAATCAACAAGCTGGGCAAGTACACGGTGTCGCTGAAGTTGCACCCGGAAGTGGTGGCAACGGCCACGATCGAAGTGATTGCCGAGTAGGATTGCCGCCAGGATGTCTGGGCGCATCAGCTAGGCGATCGCTGATGGCCGATCGTTGGTGGCCCGCTCTCCATCATGCCTGTCCTGAATATCCTATCCATCGCTCAGATCCCCAGCGGGATCCCGAGCAACTCACGCCCATGGGGGTTTGGCTAGTTCCAGCCCCCATTTCTGTGGCATAGTGCCGATCAGAATGCGCATGGCCCTGAATTCCCTATTAGATTCCCTATTAGATTCCTTATTTTCTTTATTTTTTCGATCGCGAACCCATCGATCAAACTTGTTTGCAATATGAGTGAGTCGCTTGATTTTTCGACCGTGAGCGATCGACTGCCGCCGCAAAATATTGACGCGGAAGAGTCGATTCTTGGCGGCATTTTGCTAGATCCGGAAGCGATGAACCGCGTTGCTGAAATTCTGACACCGGAGGCGTTTTATTTAAGTGCCCACCGCACCATTTTTGAAGCCATGCGTGAATTGCACGCCCGGGGCAATCCTACGGATTTGCTGTCGGTGACCACTTGGTTGAAGGATCGAGACCTCTTAGAAAAAGTGGGCGGCTCGCAAAAAATATCGCAACTGCTCGATCGCACCGTTAGCGCAGTCAATATTGATCGCTATGCCCTTTTGATTGCCGATAAATATGTGCGGCGACAACTAATTTCCGTGGGCGGTGATATTGCGCAGTTGGCATTTGACAATAGGGAAGAGTTGGCAAAATTGCTCGATCGCGCAGAACAGCGCCTGTTTAATATCACCCAATCCAAAGCCAAAAACGATTTGACTTCTGCGGAGGTGATTCTCTCGGAAGCATTCTTTGAGCTGGAAAGTCGGGCCCTGGAATCTCAGATGCCGGGACTGAGCAGCGGCTTCTATGATCTAGATGCGATGACTCAAGGATTTCAGCGATCGGATTTGATCATTGTGGCGGGTCGGCCCTCAATGGGCAAAACCAGTTTTGTGATGAATGCGGCTCGCAATGTGGCTGCAATTCATAACCTCCCGATCGCCATTTTTAGTCTGGAAATGTCGAAGGAGCAACTGATGTATCGGATGCTCTCCAGCGAAGCGCAAATTGAAAGCAATCGCCTGCGATCGGGACGGATTAGCGAAAACGAATGGGGGCGGATTGGGTCTGCCATTCAAGGTCTTTCTAACCTGAAGCTTTATATTGACGACACAGCGGACATTTCAATTACAGAAATGCGATCAAAAGCCCGTCGCTTGCAAGCGGAACGCGGTGGCGCATTGGGGCTAATTGTGATTGATTACCTGCAATTGATGGAAGGAGGCGGAGATAACCGGGTACAAGAGCTGTCAAAAATCACCCGATCGCTCAAGGCCCTAGCTCGGGAATTAAATGTGCCAATCCTGGCCCTATCTCAGCTCAGTCGTAGCGTAGAATCACGAACAAATAAGCGACCAATGATGTCGGATCTGCGCGAGTCAGGTTGCTTAACCGGCGATACTTTGGTGCTCATGGCTGATAGCGGCCAACGAGTACCCATTCGTCAACTTGTTGGACGAAAAAACTTCTCTGTACTGGCTTTAAATCCAATTACCTGGAAGCTAGAGTCTAAGCGAGTTAGCCATGCTTTTTCAACAGGAACTAAACCGGTCTTCCGTTTAACCACTCGTCTGGGTCGTCAAATTCGTGCAACGGCTAACCATCAATTTCTAACTTTAGATGGTTGGCTGCGACTCGATTGCTTGCAACAGCGCATGAGAATTGCTCTACCGCGCCAGCTTGCCCCGAATCAAACTACGACTATCACACAGCCAAAAGTTGCCCTAATGGGTCATCTCATTGGTGATGGTTGTACTCTTCCGCGCCACGCGATTCAGTACAAAACAGTGGATTTAGATTTGGCAACCGCTGTTCAAGAACTGGCGGTTCAAGTATTTGGCGACGATATCCAAGTACGCATTAAACCTGAGCGAAACTGGCAACAGAATCTCAGTCGTGAGCGTTTGAATAGAATTGCAGAAGTTCTGGATTCGAGCAGCTTAAAAAATTTGGCTAATAGCGATGTCTATTGGGATGAAGTGGTTTCGATCGAGCCAGATGGAGAAGAAGAGGTTTTTGATTTAACAGTCCCAGAGCATCACAATTTCGTGGCAAATAACATCATTGTTCATAACAGTATTGAGCAAGATGCGGACTTAATCTTAATGCTTTATAGAGAGGAGTACTACAACCCAGATACTCCCGATCGGGGAATTGCAGAAGTGTTGCTTACCAAGCACCGTAACGGCCCAACGGGCACAGTTCGCCTACTGTTTGACTCGCAGTTTACGCAATTTAAAAATATGGCTGGCGGTGGTGGCGGCCGCTTTCAGCCCTAAGTGAAAACTGGCTGAAATCTTAGCGAATATCTTGAAAGTCTGGTTTTAAACTTTGACTTTGATATTGGCTTGAATATCGGCTTGAATAGCGATCGGGCGGTTGAGGGAGCAATGGCAATTCAATGACGGTTTATGCCCAAATTTATGCGGTGGTTCAGCAAATCCCCCCGGGCAAGGTGGCAACCTATGGGCAAGTGGCCGAGCTGGCCAACTTGGCGGGTAAGGCGCGGTTGGTGGGCTATGCCCTGGCGCGGGTGGCGGGGGACGATCGAGACATTCCTTGGCAACGGGTCGTGAATGCGCGAGGGGAAATTTCCTACTCACCGTTTCGGCAGGGCAATGATTATTTGCAGCGGGCGTTGCTGGAACGGGAGGGGGTGCAGTTTGATGCGGCCGATCGGGTCAATTTGCGGGTCTATCGGTGGCGGCCGGGGGAGCCTGATGGGCACACTAGCCTTTAGATTTGGATTCGGAATTTGAACGGTTGAGCAACCGTCGAATGCTGCGTCTTGGGTTGGCTAGTTTTGGGTTGAAACTATGACGGAGTTGGGGGCAGAGGGGGCACGATCGCAGCTCCAAGCGGGTTTGGCGGCCCTGAAGCAGGGTCAACCGGCGGCGGCGATCGCCCCATTGGAAACGGCCAGCGCCACCTTGACGGGGGCAGAGCAGGCTCGGGCCCAGGCGGCTCTGGTGGGGGCTTATCGAGCTATGGGGCAATGGGCTAAGGCGATCGCCCTTTGTGAATCGCTGCTGAACCATCCCAACCCCCAGGTGCGCCAATGGGCAACCCAAGCGCGATCGCAACTGAAGCCGCCGCCCCCACCGCCGCCCACCCCAAAACCCAAAGCCGCCGAGGATCCGGGATTTGTGCCCCTGGAAGCGGGAAATGCGGGATTTGTGCCCCTAACGGATCCCCAGGCGATCGGGAAGCGAACCCAGGTGGTGCGGGTGGCGTTGAATCCTCATCCCGGATCGCCAGCCTTGGGGTCTCCAGCCTCAGGATCTTCGGCTTTGGGATCCTCGCCGGGATCTGCAACGCCGGGATCTGCAACGCCGGGATCTGCAACGCCGGGATCTTCGAGCGCTGACCCGGGAGCGAATCCAGCGATCGCCCCTACAACCGCACCAACATCCCCATTGAAATCGGATCGTCCCCCAAGTGCCGTAGCCGGTTCCCCACCCTGGTCTCCCAATCCCGATCGCCCGCCGGCCGTGATGGCGGTGGTGACAACGGTGGAGACGACTGCACCGGAAGCACAGCCTCCGGCGGCGACGGATGCCCAAACCCCCGAACCCTACAGCGTTCAATGGCGCAACGGGGGCCGAGCCGATCGCCGCACTGCTTTGACCCCAAGGCCTTGGGGACAGCGGTTGGTGAGCCAGGCGATCGCGATCGTGCTTTTGGCCTGGATTGTGCAACAGTGTGCCCTGTTGGGAACCGCCACCTATAACAAACTGCTGGATTGGCTGTCGGTTTTGTTGCCTTGGTTGCCGATTTGGGGAGAGGCCACGCCCTACATCACCGATGATCCCTCGGTTTCGGCTTGGATCGCCTTGGGGCTACTGTTTTTGGGGTTGCCCTGGCTGTTGGATGAGGTGATGCACCGTTGGGGCAGCCAAGCGCGCAAGTTCTCAGAACTGTCTGCCCAGCGGCCGGAAACGGCGCGCCTGTTGCAGCGACTGGTGCGATCGCGCAATCGCCCGGTTCCTTATCTCCGGTTGCTAACCACGGATCTGCCGGTGGTGGTGGTCTATGGTTGGTTGCCGGCCCAGGCCCGCCTAGCCATTAGTCAAGGGGCGATCGATGGTCTGAGTGATGGAGAACTGGCAACTTTGGTGGCCGCTCAATATAGCCAAATTGATCGCGGCGACAGCGCGATCGCCAGTTGGGCCACGGTGGTGTTGCTGCTGCCCTATGGTTTGCATCAATGGGCGGCGCAATTGGCGGAAACCTGGCAGCTTTGGCCCGCCAAGCTGGGGGCAGTGGGTTTGTCGGCCCTGGCCTATGGGCTGTATCGGGTGGAGCGTTGGGCCCTGTTTGGTTGGAGTCGATCGCGCCAGGCCGAAGCCGATCGGCTCGGGGCCGCCGAAACGGGGGATCCCAATGCCCTGGCGCGGGCCCTGGTTAAGTGCAGTGCGGCAGTGGCGGAACAGGCGATCGCGAACCAGGCCCTATCCCCTTGGTTGGTGGCGATCGAGCTGTTGTTGCCCTTCAGTCCCACCTGCGCCGCCATTGAAGGCAGCTTCCACCCGATCGCGCCCCCCGAACCCCTGTGGGCCTGGGGCCGACGCAATCCCTATCGCACTTGGCTCCAGCTCAATCACACCCATCCACTCACGGGCCAGCGAATGGCCACCCTGGCGGAATTAGCCGTGCGCTGGCGATTGGAACCGGAATTTGAAGCCAGCGATCGAGCGGCCCAAGACCAACAAAAACGCTATCTGCCGCCCTTGCCCCGGGCCCGCCCCCTGCGACCCACCACCCCTCAAACCCTGTGGCTACAGTCCGGGCCTTGGGTGGGCATGGTGGCCGGCGTGGGGGTGGCGCTGCTGCTGTGGGTGATCGGGGGATTGGGGCGGCTGTTGAACCACCCGATCGGCTGGATGTGGGCCGATCGCTCCCTACTGTGGGGCCTGGCCTGGATGGGTTGCGGACTAGGGATTTTCCTGCGGCTGAATGCCTTCTTTCCAGAAATTCGCGGCCGCTTACCCCTGATCTTTAATGCGGATGGGCCGCCCTTGGCCAGCGCCTTGGCCGAACCCAACGCCCTCCCGATCGATGCGGTGATGGTGAAAGTATCAGGACGACTCCTGGGGCGATCGGGCTGGGCCAATGGACTGTGGCAAGATCTGTGGCTACAAACCCCCAGCGGCCTCTTGCCCTTGCACCTGGCCAGTCGTTGGGGTTGGCTGGGAACCTTGATCCGTCAAAGTCGCCAAGAACTTCCGATCGGCAGCCCCGTGATGGTCACCGGTTGGCTGCGGCGGGGCGGCATTCCTTGGATCGACGTGGAAAGCCTGAATCTTGTGCAGGGTCGGCTTACCAGCACCACCAGCCTGGTTTCACCCGATGCCCATCCCTTGCGATCAGTGCTCCTGGGGGCGATCACCGTGGCCATCGGTTTCAGTATTCTGATGCGCTATCGCTGGTTTTAGGGGCGAGTTTTACTGGCTTGGCCGCCCTGACCAAGCCTCTTGTAATCAAAACACCGGTAACTCGATCGGGTATCTGGACTTTTGGATCGACATGGGTTATTCTCAGAGGCGATTTAATCTCCGGTAAACCGACTGATTTACTGGAAATTCAATTCGGGGCGTACAATCACCCCACCCCCGATTTTTTTACCCCACCCTGCGACCCACGCTTAAACAGGGTTAATTGCAAGGAGTTTTGCATCGTGACTGTGCCTTTTCGCTTAAATCGCCCCAGCCGCCGCCGCCTGCTTGCCTGCTTGGGCATGGGTTTGCTCGCGAGTGGGATGATTTCCGCCTGCACTGGCTCCAACAATCCCAACGCCAACGGCTCCCCGGCTGCCGGTAGCTCGCCCGCGACGGGCACACCAGCGGCCAACGCATCGGCTGCCAATAACGAACCGGTCGAAATTACCTTGGTGTCCTATGCCGTGACCCGATCGGCCTATGAAAAAATCATTCCGCTCTTTGTCGAAAAGTGGCAAAAAGAACGGGGCCAAACGGTCAAAATTAACCAAAGCTATGGCGGTTCTGGTTCCCAAACCCGTGCCGTAATCGATGGTTTGGAAGCGGATGTGGTGGCCCTGGCGTTGGGGCAGGATGTGGAAAAAATTGAAAAGGCCAAGTTAATTGAACCCGGTTGGCAACAGGAAGCACCGAACGACGCGATCGTGCACAAGTCCGTGGTGGCCCTGGTGACCCGGCCGGGCAACCCCAAGGGCGTGAAAGATTGGCCCGACTTGGCCAAGCCGGGTTTGAAGGTGATTACCGCCAACCCCAAAACCTCGGGCGGGGCCCGTTGGAACTTCCTGGTGCTGTGGGGCGCGGTGACCCAAACGGGCGGCACGCCGGAGAAGGCGGAATCCTTCGTGAAGTCGGTGTATGCCAATGTGCCGATTTTGCCTCGGGATGCGCGAGAAGCCACGGACGTGTTTTTGAAGCAAAACCAAGGCGATGTGCTGATTAACTACGAAAACGAACTGCTGTTGGCCCAAGCCAAGGGCCAAAAGGTCGATTACGTGGTTCCGGCGACGAATATTTCGATCGATAGCCCCGTGGCCGTGGTGGATCAGGTGGTGGATAAACGGGGCACTCGGGAGGTGGCGGAAGCCTTCGTGAAGTTCCTTTACACCCCCGAAGCCCAAAAAGCCTTTGCGGAAGCAGGGTTCCGTCCGATCGACCCAGCCATTGAAGCGCAGTTTAGCGATCGTTTTGGCAAGGTGACCAAACTCTTTACGGTTAAGGAACTGGGTGGCTGGGATGCCATCCAAAAGCAGTTCTTTGCCGATGGAGCCATTTTCGACAAGATCCAAACCAAGCAATAGGTTTTGGGGGGCGATCGCCCATGGATCTCAACGGCTCCAGCGCGATCGCCCCGCCCCATTCCCACAATCCCGATTTTGGACGGGAGGCAATCCGATGACTGACCCCATCCACACCAATTCTCCGGTCACGAATTCCCCGATCGACTCAAAACCGGGGCATCGATCGCAAGTCTGGGTGCGCATCCGTGTGCCCAGTAACTATCGCCCCGATCCCGTCATTTCCACCTCTTGGGGGGCGATCGACAAGGCCCAGCGGCTAGCCCACTGGATCAAGATTTCGTGCTGATCATACGATCGCCCATCCCAAACATGGGTTGAATGTGGCGCTCTCGCCTGAGCTAACGCTTTCTGGTGATTGAGGTTTAGGGGGTAACAGCCAGTTCACAGCAGGCGATCGCCAGTCTCGATGAACTCTTGGGCCTGTTGGAGCAGCGATCGCGTTAGCTCAGGAGAGAGGTTACTCACCGGGGCATAGTCAGCTTGATGCCGAATGGAGTTTTAATCCTTCTTGGCGGATATTGCGCATGAGCATTCCGTTGTTGTTTAAAAAGAAGGATTCATCTAGAAAAATAGGGGCAATTACTACATCATATTGCAAGCAAAGATCGCAGATTGGTTGACCCACCAGTTGCAGTTCTGCCCCTAGATCCCGAAAGTCTTTCAGGACGATCGCCACATCAATGTCGGAGTCTGGACGGGCATCGCCTCTCGCTTGGGAGCCAAAGAGAATCAGGTGAACCAGGCGATCGCCCCAGAGGGTTTGCAATTGGCTTTTGAGCGTTCTGAGCAGTGGGGCTAGGGCTACGGGAATTGGGGCTGCGGTTGGGGAAGTGTTGCCGCTGATCAGTTGGGTGGGCATCTCACTGACGGGCCCGCCGTCTTCTGTGTCAACAAGGATTGATTGAGTCATCGTGAGTGCCCAATTGTTCGATTCACAAGTTTTGTACCCAGGTAGCACTGTCTTGGATGTCGGCGCGATTCGCTTCCGGCGGGCTTATGCTAAAAAACCAAAGTCTAGCGGCGGCTAGAATCAAGCTCAGTCTTGGTCTTGGGAGTCTTGGATCATTTTTTGCACCGTGGTCACTAGTTCTGGAATGTCATGGTGGCAGGTGTTAAAAATCTGAGCTTCGTCAACATCAAAATAAGTGTGGGCTAGCAAGTTTCTGAGTCCAAAAATCTTTTTCCAGGGGATTTCGGGATATTGAATGAGAAATGCTCCTTCTGTTCTTTTGTCAATAGCTTTGAATGCTTCTCCAACCGCAAGCAGCACCATGCAAATAGCATCTAAATTGCTGCGTCCAGCCTTGGTTGCCAAAAAGTCTTCGGGTTTTGAAATATCTTGCAAGCGATCGGGAATTCGTTCTAGTGCCTCCAAAATCTCCTCTAGTCGTTCTAATAAGATTCTGCGTTCGATCATTGATCAATCCTTGTATTTAGACATAAACCGCTTCTTGGTCGATGCGAGCCTTTAGGCGCGGACTGAGGCTTGGTCGGTAGCGCAGAATATCAACGGGGCGGTTCAAGAGTTCTGTGAGTTCGAGTTGTAAGGCGACGGTGGCGAGGAGGTTGGGGTAGTCTGTTTGGAAGACAATATCAACATCGCTATCGGGGCAAGCCTCACCACGAGCATAGGAACCAAAATACCCTAAGGCTGTCAGGTGAAAGTGTTCGCCCTTCTGTTCTTTAAAGGTTTTTAAGAGGCGTTTTAGGGTTTCGGTGGGAATGATTTGAGGAAGTGCTGAAGGTTGAGTTTTGGCAAGGTTTGAGACAGTTTCCATCATGGTTCAGACGATCGACTAATGGGGGTGGTTGATAGAAGGGAGCGGGTAAACCCCAAAACCTGTTCTTGACGATCTTCGGGCAAAACTTGGATGAGGGCGGCAATGCGATCGCTCAGGGAGACCCAGGTTTGGGTGGCATTGCGCCAAATGACGATGAATTGCTGGGGCGATAAGCGTTTTAGGGTGATGGTTTCGCCGTCAGGATTTGTAAATTCAATTTCGTAGGTGGAGGGGAAAATCTGATCGTCGTATTTTTCAATAATTGATCCGCGATCGCCTGCCTTTAATCCTAGATCGGGCAGGTCAAGCAGAATTTCGACAACATCGAATAGGTCGGGTGGAATCAGGCTCGATCGCATGATTGACGACTGGGAGTTTTGGGATCGGGCTAGCGATGGCGCATTGGTCATCTTGTCAGGGTGATAGGGGTTAATCAACAGTGATGGATTTCCTGTCATTGGCTCACATTCTCTGAAAAATGCGAATCCATCCTAAAGGCTGTCATACAATGAACAGATGCTACTCGGATTCAAAACTCAACTCAAGCTCAACAACCAACAACGCACCGTATTAGCTCGCCATGCCGGTGTCGCACGTCATGCTTGGAATTGGGGTTTGGGACTAACTAAGAACATCCTTGACCATAACCAATTACATCCCGAGGAAAAGATCAAGTTTCCATCTGGAATTGATTTGCACAAGTGGTTGGTAGCCTTGGTCAAGTCTGAACACCCTTGGTACTACGAAGTCTCTAAAAGCTCACCCCAGAATGCTTTACGCCATTTACGGGTGGCTTGGGATCGATGCTTCAAAAAGACTTCAGGCGCTCCTAAATTCAAGAAAAAGGGTCGTCATGACTCCTTTGAACTGGATGGAGCTATTCATATTAAGGGTTTGAATAAAATTCAGGTTCCTAAGATTGGCATCCTGAAGACCTATGAAGCACTACCTCAAAACACCCAGCCCAAATCAGTCACTATCAGCCGCCAAGCGAATGATTGGTTTATCTCATTTCGGATCGAGATAGAACCCGTCATCACACCCAAGGCAGTTGAAATTGTTGGGGTTGATTTGGGTGTCAAATCCTTAGCGACTCTCAGCACTGGAGAAGTGTTTGAAGGCGCTAAAGCCTACAGACAACTGGAGTTCCGGCTCTCTCGCTTGCAATGGCTAAATCGCCATAAGCAAAGAGGATCTGCTAATTGGAAAAAGGCTCAATTGAGGATCGCCCGGTTGCATCAGCGGATTGCCAACATCCGTAAAGACACGCTCCATAAGCTCACGACCTACCTCGCCAAGAACCACGGCACGGTAGTCATTGAGGATCTGAATGTGTCTGGAATGATGGCGAACGGCAAGCTAGCCAAGGCGATTCAGGATATGGGGTTCTACGAGTTTCGGCGGCAACTGGATTACAAGACGAAGTTGTATGGCTCTGAACTGGTGATCGTAGACCGCTGGTTTCCATCTAGCAAGACTTGTTCCCGTTGTGGCACAAAAAAAGAAACCCTATCGCTGTCAGAGCGGGTGTTTGATTGTGAGCACTGTGGATTGCAGATTGATCGCGATTTGAATGCCGCGATCAATCTGCAAAAGGCGGCCAGTCCGGTCGTGTCAGTCTGTGGAGCGGATGAAGCCGACTTCGCCGCGATGAAGCAGGAAGTTTCCTGATTGGTGCATTTGCTAGTGAATTGCAGCAATTGTCAGTGAATTAGTGACGGATAGTCGCAGACTTTGGGGCTGTTGCGTTCTGGGTGGTCGGGATTGGTCAGGTAGGGTTTGAGGTAGGCGCAGGCTTTGTCGAGCAGCCCATCGATCGTCATGGGCCAGAGTTTCACGGTGTTGTCATAGCTGTCGGTGGCGAGGGTTTTGCCGTCGGGACTCCAACTCACGCTACTAACCCCACCGCTATGCCCTTGCAGGGTGGCGATCTCCTGACCGCTGGCCACGTTCCATAATTTCACGGTCTTGTCAAAGCTGCCGGTGGCGAGGGTTTTGCCGTCGGGACTCCAACTCACGCTCAAAACCCAGCCGCTATGCCCTTGCAGGGTGGCGATCTCCTGACCGCTGGCCACGTTC